>JANRLN010000426.1:0-12948 GCA_033762515.1 Planctomycetaceae bacterium | reverse complement strand
CCCTGCGGCCCGGCGCCTGGTCCGAGGTCGATCACCCAATCGGCTGCCGCGATGAATTCCGGGGTATGTTCGACCGCGAGGACGGAATTCCCGGCGAGGCAAAGCTCCCTCAGGTGGCCGATCAAGCGGGCGGTGTCCGAGGCGTGCAATCCCGACGTTGGTTCATCCAGGACGAAAAGGATGCCACGCGCCTGCCCGCCGAGCGCCGCGGCAAGCCGCGCCCGCTGGCGTTCCCCGTTAGAGAGGCTCGGTGCCGCGCGATCGAGCGTCAGATAGTCGAGGCCGATCGAAGACAGAGACCTGAGCCGCCGCAGTAGTTCGGGGAGCACGCGCCGGGCGACGGCCTGGCGCTCGGGGGTGCCGAAGTGACCGGACTGCGCCGATTGAGCGTCGGCATTCCAGGCGGATGTCAATAACTGCGCCTCGGCGACCGTCTGTGCCGCCCAGTCGGTCGCGTTGAGACCGCCGATCTGAACTGCGCGTGCCAGGGGAGAGAGTCGCAATCCGCGACATTCCGGGCACACGTCCCCTGCACCACGTCGCCCTTCCTGCGGCGTCTCGTGGATTCGGCCCAGCCCGTGACACGTCCCGCACGCCCCGGCGGGACTGTGCCAACTGAACGTCCGCGGCTCGATCGGCGAGAACGTTTGTTGACATTTCAGACAGGTCAACTGGGTCTGCCACAGTTGGTCGTTCCATCGGCCTGCGATTTCCGCGCTGGTCGCGCAAATCCCGTGACCCAGCGTGAGGGCGGCTTCCAGCGACTCCTCCAATCGCGCTCGCAACCCCTCTTTGACCACCAAACGATCGATCACCGCTTCCAGAGTGTGGGGTTCTGCCGGGTCGAGGACTGGCGGAGCAGTGACGTCCATCACCGCTCCATCCACCCGAACCCGCACATAGCCCTCTCGGCCGATTCGGGGGAAAACGTCGGCATGATTTCCGCGCACGCCGCGCACGAAGGGCGCCAGTACGAGGATTTTCGTGCGCTCGGGATAGGAGAGGACGTGGTCGACGATGTTCCGTCGCGTGTGCATCGCCACTGGTTGCTCACACGTGGGACAATGCAGCACTCCCGCTCGTGCGAACAGGGCCTGCACCAAGGGCCAGACGTCGGCGAGCGTCGCCAGTGTGCCGCGTCCGTCGCGGCGATCACCCCACTGACTCACCATCACCGTCGGCGGCAAGCCTTCGATTTGATCCACAGGCGGCCGCGGCGGACCATCGAATCCGCGTCGACGGCCCATCGACAGCGCTTCCAGATAGCGGCGCTGGCCTTCGACCCCGATGGTGTCGATCGCCAGCGAGCTTTTGCCGCAACCGCTGACGCCGGTGACCACGCACAAGCGCTGCAGAGGGATGTCGACGTCAATCCCCTGCAACGAATTGGTCCGCGCGCCGCGCACGCGCAGCCAGCGCAACGGTTGTCCTACGGTCATCGGTTGGTCTAGAGTCATCCAGTCCCTTCGTCGGTGCAGATGAGTCTACTCGCAGGACTTGGCGCCACGGAAGGAGCCTCGACGACGGCTTCGTCGTTGGCGATTGACGTCGACGCTGTCTCGAAATCGGTGCGTCAATCGCCAAGCATCGACGGCCAAGAGCCAAGTATGAGAGAAATTTACGACCGCCGATTTCTGGCCCTGAGCTTTCAGCCCTCCGCACTTGGCACCCCAGACCATGACGCAAGTTGTCCCTTCACGGTTTCTGTTTCGCTGGTCATTTCCCGCGCCGTTCTGTGCGGATTGGCCCGGTTCGGAGCAGTCCTGCCGACCGTTTCCGGAATCGTGCCGGCTGCCGCGACTGGAAGAGTTTGACGCCGCGCCGCGGTTCGGGGATCTCTTCGTCGGCTGGAACGACAACGGCTTTGGCGTCGGTGTCGAAGTTCGTGGCAAGCGGCAACCGCTGGCCTGCGATCCGATGAAGCCGCTCGACAGTGACGGTTTGCAGGTCTGGATCGACACCCGCTGCACGCAGAACGTCCACCGGGCCACCCGATTTTGCCATCAGTTCTGCCTCTCTCCCACCGGAGACGGAAAGCAGCGCCGCAGCCCATTCGTTGTGCAGCGTCCGTTGGCGCAGGCTCGGGAAGAGACTGGACCGCGCGCGGGACACGTCCTCATGTCCGCAGACATTCGCGTCGACGGTTATCGACTTGACTGCTGGTTCCCCTCGGACGCCTTGTTCGGATTCGATCCGGCGAACAATCCGCGCCTCGGGTTCTACGCCGTCATTAAGGACGTTGAATTGGGAGAACAATTCCTCACCGTCGGTCGCGAGTTCCCGCTGGAGTTCGACCCCAGCATCTGGCAGACGCTGGAACTGGTGCGCTAATCGGCGATACCGAATGTAATACGACCGGCAGGATCGGTCTTGCCTGCACCGGTGCACCGACCGATGATAAATCTCGACAATTCGTTGTCCCGGCTGCGGACGCTGACGACAACTCTCCACGAACGCTGCTGTTGACGACTGGCTGCGGCATGCAAGCTCATGAATTGTTCGAGATTCTCGTCCGAGAAAATGCGGACATGTTGACCGCGTATCTCCGCTCCGTCATTCGGGATGCCTCTGCGGCGGACGACGTGTTTCAGGAAACAATGCTCACCGCCTGGCGGCGGCTGGGCGATTACGACAAGACACGCCCCTTCGGCCCTTGGCTGCGGGGGATCGCGGCACGAACGATGCTCGCCTGGCGGCGGCAACGTGCGCGGTCGTTTGCGCTGTGCGATGAGGAGATTCTGGAGCACTTGGGGGCTCGTTGCGAAACCATTCAGTCTCAGCCGGGCGATACATGGGACCAGAAGTTGGAAGGGCTGCGGGACTGTGTGGACAAACTTCCAGATCGCTATCGCGAGGTCATCCAGCGTCGTTATGCCGAAGAAGAACCCGCGGAATCGCTGGCCGAACGATTGCAGATCACGGCGGAAACCTTGAAGAAACGGCTGCAGCGCGGACGAGCGCGGTTGATGGAATGTTTGGAACGCAAGCTCCGCTGGACCGAAACTCCGGAGGGATTGCGTTCCGTTCTGGAAGGGAATTGAATCCCCGCGGATGACCGCATGAGCACAACGCCCCCCACCACTTCCGATGACGAGCCCCTTCCCGGCGAACGTCCGCAAATTGACGCGGCGGTGGCCGATTTCGTCGACCGCGGCATCCCCATTGACGAAGCCTCGCTGGATCACGCGGGGCGCCTTCGCGCTGCGGATGGGCTGCTGGTCCACAGCCTGCTCGAACAATCGCTGCGGACGGATGTTGTGGCGCGTGAACGTCGCATCGTGAGGGTGTGCGCTGCCGTCGAAAAACTGGCCGCAGAAGTCGCGGTTCCCCCCCCGGTGATTCCCCGTCGCCGCCGCTGGTTGACGCCGCTCGTGGTGGCTGCATCGCTGGTAATTGCGGCGGCGTTTCTGCGGGTGCCGTTCAATCCTTCGCGCCAGACCTCGCTGGCCGCGGTGACGGCGACTTTAAAAGCCGCCGAGGCGGGCACGGATCGCAAGTACCTTGTGACGACGGAACTGCGGACCGCTGCGGGCGAAGACAAGTCGATTCAGGCCGACTTGTGGGTTCACGGAAATTCCCGATATGTCCTGCGTCAAGACGGCGCGCTGGGGGATTTCCTGATGGGGAGCGATGGCGTCGAATATTGGGTCACCCCCTCCATCGGCCCGATCTTTGTCGGAAAGACACCGGGCTTGCTGGAACAACTGGTGCTCGGAGACGCCCGACTGGCAACCCCCTTTCTGCAGTTAACCTCCATTCTGGATCGCATGGCGCAGCGGTATGAGCTGAGTCTGCTTCCCGAAGAAGACCTCCCTGCGGCCGAGAGTTCCGCGAAAATCCGCTGCACGCACGTTCTTGCCAGACGGCGGGGCGATGTCGATCCGCTGAATCCGGAGACAATCGAACTGTGGACGGCGCGGCAGTCGGGCATTGCACAACGGATGATTCTCAGTTGGCCGCTGGCTGACGATGATTCCGGACTTCGTGCCGTGACGTTGAACCTGCGTCCGGTCGAGTCCTCGATTTCTGAGGAATGGTACGGGCACCGTGCCCATCATGCCCCGGACCGCGACATCATCGAACGCACTCCTGAAGCCCAGCCGTAGAATTGGCTGGGCTTCCCGCGACCTCGGCGTCATGACTTCGCAAACCGCGACCGAATCGATTCCACACGTCGCCGGTTGGCTCCCAGATCCGAATGTCCGACCCGGGACGCCGACCGGACGTGAATGATGCCTGTCGCGGGTTCCGCCAGGAACTCCAGGTCGTCCACGAAACGGAAGAGCATCGACGTGCATTCGATGTGCAGGTAGACGTCGCTGTCGGTCACGACGCGCGTTCGCGGCAATGAGTGTATGACCTGCAAGAGTCGCGCTTTTGCGGTCGGCCAATCGTCGCTGAACGACAAGGGCACGATGCCGTGGTCACCCCCCGCAGTGATTGAGCACACGCAATTCGGCGACGCCGGGCATTCGTGCAGGCGGCCGTTGACCACGCCGAGACGTTGCGGACGAACGAAAAGCATGACGAAGAATTCCCTCAAACCAGCGCACCGCGGCAGCAAGGGCATTGCAAGTTGATGCTGATTTCTCGGCCGTTGCTGGCGCTGCGGGCGGAGAGCAATCAGCTCCACTTCCAGCTGCTGACCCCCTTGAGGTTCTGAATCCGCTCGGCGGGCCAACCGCCGGCCTGCAGTTGGATGATCGTATCGGCCGCCATCGTCAACGTGTCGAACTGTGATTCATCATCCAATCCGGCAATGTGCGGACTGGTGAGCACATTCGGCAGCGTCAGCAACGGACTACTCAACGGCAGCGGCTCGGTTTCAAACACGTCCAGCGCCGCCCCGCGGAGATGTCCCGACTGCAGCGCTGCGAACAGGGCATCCTCATCCACAAGGGCGCCGCGGGCGGTGTTGATCAGGATGGCCCCCGGCTTCATCTTCTTGATCGATTGTTCGTTGATTACATGCTTGGTCTCGCGACTCACCGGCAGATGCAACGACACGTAGTCCGACCCGGCGAGCAGATCATCGAACGACGTCATCGCAATCCCGGAGCGGGAAACGAAATCGGCATTGGGATAGGGGTCGTAACCGAGCACCTTCATCCCCAGGCCCGACACCTTCTCGACAAAGGCCTGCCCGATGCGGCCCAGTCCTAACACTCCCAAGGTCCGCCCCATGAGCCGCGGCGTCGACGGCCGCTCCCATTTGCCAGCCCGGACCACCTGGTCGCGCCGCGGAAAGCCGCGAGCGATTCCCAGCAACAGCGCCAGCGTGTGTTCCGCAACGGCATGGTGATTCACGCCCGGCGTCGTTGCCACAACCACCTGATGATCGTCACAAGCGGCAAGGTCGATGGCATCGAATCCAACGCCCGTCCGTGAGAGGACTCGCAGTTCCGGCAACTGCTCGATCAGGCTTCGCGGCCAGGGCTCCGATCCGGCAATGACGGCGTCGAAACCGCGGGCCGCAAGCAGTAGATTCTCGGCCTGATACAGGTTCTTCGACCGGTCGGGCACCACGATTTCAAACCCCGCCTTGGCCAGGAGTTCGAAATGGGGGCCTGTTTCAGTACTCAACGCCGTGCAAAGAACTTGGGGCATCGCCTCAGGGCCTTCAAAGTTCGCGGGAATCGGATGTTGTGCCCCGCATCGTAAGCCGAGCCATTGCAATTCGCCATCGCCCCATGCGTGCGAGGAGCGTCACTCCTTCCCCCGTGGGGGTTTCATTGCTCTTGGGGAATCCCTTGCAAGTTGACCCCTGTCACAAACCGATTTAAGATATCGACTGCTGCTAATGTGTCCATGTTCACTCTCCGTGCGGAGCGCTCCCCATGCGAGGCTGTTTGCTCGTCGCCAGTCTGTTGGGAATCGCGGCCGATGCCGTGTTCGCGGAAGCTCCTCAGCCAACTCGGCTGACGTCGCCCCAATTGGATGCGCTGATCATCGCGGGTCAATCGTCGGCAGCGGCGGAGCCGCCGCGTCCGATCACCGACGAGCAATTCCTGCGACGGATCTCGCTTGACCTGCTGGGGCGCCAACCGACCGCGGACGAACTCGCGACCTTTCTCGCGCTGGACGCTCCCGACAAACGCGAGCAGGAGATCGATCGACTTTTGGCACACGCCGAGTTCGGCGGGAACTGGGCCAACTACTGGACCGATACGATCGCCTTCCGCGTACCGCCCCCCGAATTGACCTTCCTCAACTACGACCCCTTCCGCACCTGGCTGGCGGACCAGCTGAACGCCAACACCGGCTGGGACCAGATTGTGCAGGCGATTTTGTCGGCCACCGGCAAAGTCAAAGACAATCCACCGGTGACCTTCGTCGCCTACCACGAGGCCCATCCCCAGCGGTTGGCATCAGAAACGGCTCGGATCTTCATGAGCCTGCAGATCGGTTGTGCACAATGTCACGATCATCCCTTCGATGACTGGAAGCGCGAGCAGTTCCACGAACTGGCGGCCTACTTCGTGCGGGCGTCGGTGAAATTCCCCTGGAACGAAGGGGCCGAGACTGAGGTCAAAGACAAGGGCAAGGGGGAATACACCATGCCTAACGTTGCCGATCCCAAGAAGCCCGGCAAGGAAATGGACCCCGGTTTTCTGACGGGCGAAAAGATCGAGAAAGGGAAGTCCGACATCGAACGCCGCACGGAACTGGCCAAGGTCATCGCGACCCCGACCAACCCGTGGTTCGCCAAGGCCTACGTCAATCGCACCTGGGCGCGCTTGATGGGGCGCGGCTTTTACAACCCCGTCGATGACTTCGGCGTCTCCGTGCTCCCGGTGCTCGAAGGGGTGCACGAACAACTCGCCAATGACTTCCGCGATTCTGGTTTTGACGTGAAGCGTTCCTTCCGGCTGATCATGAATACGCAGGCGTATCAGCAAGCGCTGCCGTTAAACCCTTCAACCGCCGATGTCCCGTTCACGTCCGCCGTGGCGTCCAAGTTGCGCGGGGACGAAGTTTACGCCTCGCTGGTGACGGCGATCGAACTGCCGAACATCACCCCGCCCAAAATGGAGCCTACCAAAGAGATCCGCTTCCCCCCGCCGCCGAAGAGCACGCGAGACATCGTCGCCGAGACCTTTAGCTTTGATCCCTCCGCGCGTCCGCAGGACGTCGCCCGGACGCTGCATCAGGCGATGCTGATGATGAACAACGACCAGTTGCAGAGACAGATCGACGCGTCCCCGGAAAGCGGCACTGTCCTTTCCCGAATCGTCACGAAGACGGCGGACAATCGGGCGGCGGTCGAAGAGCTGTTTTTCACCGTCCTCGCCCGACGTCCGACAGACAAGGACCTGCAGATCGCCCTGGAGCACCTTTCGGCCGCCGAGAATCGCATTGTCGGTTTTGAAGACCTCCTGTGGAGTCTGCTGAACTCGGCGGAATTCACGACGAAGCGCTGAGTCCAAACAGCCCGCAGCGCCGGCAGGGGCTTTGATTTCGCGAAAGAGATTCCTCGCCCTTGCCAGCGCTGCGGGCTGGTCACCGGAAGATTGCTTAGGAACGCTTGCCATGCTTCGACCCATGTTGGACGTCAGCGTCAACCGCGACGGCGTGCTTGGACGCCGAGGTTTTCTGAAGCACCTTGGAGCCGGCGCCGCAGCTGGTGCGATCACCCTCGGCTGGCGCGACCTGATGATGGCCCAGGCCGCGGAACTGCGTCGCCGGGGCAAGTCGATGATCCTCCTCTGGATGGATGGCGGCCCCAGTCAGTTTGACACCTTCAATCCCAAGATCGGTTCCGAGAACCAGGGACCGGCGACAGCCATCGACACCGCTGTCCCCGGTCTGCAGTTCGCCGACTCCTGGCCGCAGACCGCGAAGGTCGCCGACCGTCTCGCGGTCATCCGCTCGATGCGCACGAGTGAAGCCGAGCACGACCGGGCGATCATGCTCGTCCGAACCGGCTATCCGCCGAATCCTGCAGTGCGCTACCCCACGTTCGGTTCGCTGATCGCCCGCGACCGCGAAGATCCCAGCTTCGATTTCCCCGCCTTCGTGCGGATCGGCAAGCCCCGCATCAAGACCCGCGACGTTGACGCGGGCATCATCGGCGTGCAATTCAACTCGTTCAACATCGACAAGTCGGGCGAGTTGCCTCCGAACGTGCGGCCCGTCGTGAGTGAGTCGGTCCTGCGCCGCCGACTGGCTCTGGCCGACCGCTTCGACGGTGAATTCGCTGCGGCGGGAGCCTCCGGGACGGTGCAAGAAAAACGATTGATTTATGAGCGGACGGCCCGTTTCGTGATGAGTCCCCGGCTCCAGACCTTCAGCCTCGACGACGAACCCGCCGCCCTCCGCGACGCATACGGCCGCACAAACTTCGGCCAGGGCTGTTGTCTCGCGCGGCGGTTGGTCGAGCAGGGAGTCAGCTTCGTGGAAGTGATCTCCACCGGCGATCGCAACGACGCTGGTTGGGACACTCACAACAATGGCTTCCGCGATCAGCCGAACTTGTGCGCCGAGTCTGATCCCGCCTTGGCCACGCTGATTCTCGACCTCGAACAGCGCGGTATGCTGGAAGACACTCTCGTCGTCTGGATGGGAGAATTCGGCCGCACGCCGAAGATCAAAGCTGATGGCGGTCGCGACCACTACGCCAAGGGCTGGCCGGTGGTTCTCGCCGGCGGCGGCATTCGGGGCGGCCAGGTCATCGGCGCAACCGACAAGGACGGCGTCGACGTGACCGAGCGCCCGATCGCCATCGAAGACCTCTTCGTCTCCTTCTGCCGCGTGGTCGGCCTGAACCCCGAAGAAGAATACGTCACCGCCGACGGCCGACCCATCAAACTGGTCAACGGCGGGACGCTGGTGGGCGAACTGTTCGGTTAGCGCCAATCAGCCCTGCGACGTCGAGTGGTTTCCCGGTTGACGGCGGCCTTCCGTTTCGTGGGGTTGAAGGGAATCCGCGCTGGGGGGGCGGCTGCCGCGCGGGACATTCAAACTCCGATCCACGGTACCTGAGCAAGTTGCCGTGAGCACCCGCACGGCTCGAAGAGGCGTGGCACACATGGTTCTCGATAGCGACCTGCGTTCACTTCCCCGACCGCAGGTTGCCAGAGCGGATGTGCGTCGTCAGTGACAGCCTCTGCACTTGGAATTCGGTCACCGCTGTGGTCGAGAGGATCACCACCGCGACGATCATCGCCACATGCCACAGGGGCGGCGTCGAAGAGAGCAGCAACAGGCTGCCGTAACCCAGAAGTGCCGCGAACGAAGCCACGCGCACAAGCCGGGCGTCGAGCCACAATCCGGCGATGCACACCAGCAGCGGATATCCCGCCACCAAGGGCGTCCCGATGCCTGCCGACGCCTGCAGCAACGCCGTCAGCATCAGGACATCAGTCAGCGTAAACGCGTACGGCGTCCATGCAGAGTCGTCGCTGCGCAGCGAGCGCCATTCCCATACGATCGACAACCCCGCCCAGGTCGTCAGGCCCAGAATGATCGGCACGTAATATCCGATCGTCTCCGGAGCGACGACACAGCGGCTGATGACCGCCAGCAGCGTCGCCAGTTGCGCCGCGAGACGGTATCCCGCCGCCGGGTAGCGCCGGCGTTCCCGCGACAGACGACGCCACCAGCCGTCACGGTGAAATGAGATGCGGTCTCCGCGGAGCCACGCCGCCAGATCGGCCGCCAACAGGGCTGCCGAGGGGTAGCGGCGATCGGGATCTTTCTCCAGGCAGCGCAGGGAGATCCGTTCCAGATCGCGCGGGACTTGCGGGTTCCAATGCCGGGGCGGCAGCGGTTCCCTCTCCAGCACATTGAGGAGCGTGTCAATCCGCGACTCCCCGACGAACGGTGGGCGGCCGCACAGCATCTCGTAGAAGATCGCCCCCAGGCTGTAGACGTCTGAGCGCGCATCAATCTGCCGCACGCGGCCCGCGGCCTGTTCCGGCGGCATGTAGCTGGGAGTTCCCATCACGGTGCCGGTGACGGTGGGATCGTCCGTGGAGTCGTCGCCGCGGGCCAAACCAAAGTCCATCAGGAAGGGGTCGCCGGTTTCGTCAATCAGGACGTTTGAGGGTTTAAGGTCGCGATGCAGAATCCCGCGATCATGAAGATGCTGCACCGCTTCGGAGATCGTGATCATCAGCGAGACGATGTCACGGATGGGAATGACGCACGACTGCAGCAGCGAAGCGAGATCGTTGCCGTGGATGAGATCCATCGTGAAATACAACTGCCCGTGCAATTCCCCCGCCTCGTGAATGGCGACAATGTGAGGATGGCGGATGCGGGCCGCGAGTTGGGCCTCACCCAGGAAGCGCCGGCGCTGATCTTCCGTGGCGTAGGCTCCTGCCGTGAGGAGCTTCAAGGCGACCACGCGCGACAGATCGGTTTGCCGGGCGCGATACACGATCCCCATGCCTCCGCGGCCCAGTTCCGCCTCAATCTCAAACTTACCAAACGAATGCCCTGCTTGCGGCCGCGGAGCAGAGATGCGCACGGTGGCGTCGATGCTCTCCGGGGTCTCGCCGATTCGAGACGCATGGGGCACGACGTCCGAGACCGCCCCCGCGAGTTGATGCAGCGCCGTCAGACACGTTTTCCAGCGGGTCAGCCCGGGATCCAGCGCCAGCAGTCGCTCCTGTTCGGCGACGTCTTCGCCTTGCAGCGCAACGGCGTAACGGTCCAGCAGTTCCGGATCCGGTTCGCCCGGCGGATCGAGTGTGGGAGTGGTCATGCTGCCGAGGATTGGAATTCCGTGAAGTTCGCAGGCAACTCGCCCGTCTGGGATCGTACTCGAAAACTTCGTCGTGAGGGATTCGCGAGGATCAAATCGTCGGCCGCGAAGAGTTCATTCTCCCGATTGCCGCTTCAAAACGCCCCCTGACGGGCGTAAACTGAACAGTTCAACCGCTGTTGATTCGTCTGTAGGTGAGGATCGCTCGTGATGTCGTGGAAACTGTTGTTTTCTGGCCTGTGTGCGGCCAGTTGCTGTGTCTCCTTCGATTTACCTGTTCTTGAAGCGCAGCAGCCGACGCCGCTGCGCGATCAGGCGACTGTGCGGTTGACCTTCGACGAGGAGTCCGGGCCAGCTCTCGATAGCGCCCTCGTCGGCGACTCCAAAGACAGCGGCAATCTCATCAACGATCCGGTCCGCGTCTCCAGCCCGTTCTGGAATCAGACGGGAAAGCGGGCCTTGCAGTTGGACATGGCTCGCCAGCAATACGTCGAACTGGCTGACGCCGCTGATCTCGATCGCCCGGACGCGCTCACCTTCAGCCTGCTGGGCGTCAATCTGCTGGACCCCAGCGATGCCGCCTATCACGGTCTGGTGGCCAAACGCGGCGTGCAGGACGGCAAGACCTTCACGAACTATGGGATCAATTTTACGATGCAGACCGACACGTTTCAGGTCTACATCAACGACGGCCGCGGTTATCGCGTCGTGCAGTACAGCACGAAGGCCGCCTTTCCCGCGCGCAAGCTGCTCCACCTGACGGCGACGTTTCAGGTGGCCGATGCACCAGCACAAGATGCCGACGCCGATGCCGACGATGTTCGCATTCAGTTCTTCGTCAACGGACAACCGCTCGTCCCCAAGGCGTCCAGTAACGGCTTCGTGAACGGCAATGAAGGCTGGATCACCGATGTCGAAGTCGCCGGATTGGTCAACAATCTGCCGGTGACCATCGGTCGGAGCGAGGCCGGGGGCGAATACTTCCAGGGAGTGGTCGACGAGTTTCTCCTGCTTCCCAAAGCTCTGTCTCCGGAAGAAGCGAAGCAGCTTTTCCTGGAAGTCGCCGGCAACAACGTGGATGAACTGATCAAGCTCGATCAACCCGCCCCCGCGAAGCTGCCTGACGTCGCCCGCCTCACACAACCAGGTTTCACCATCGGCCAGACCACGCAGGTGGCGATTGTGGGCAAAAACTTGCTCCCTGATCCGCAGATTGTGCTCCCGGTCGAGGGAGTGACCACCGAAATCGTCGGCGAGACCAAGGAGGACCGTCTGGCCGTCCGTTTCACCGTGGCTCCCAGCGCTCGTCCCGGCATTTACCCCCTGTATCTGAAAACCGCCAACGGCATCAGCGATCCGCAACCGATCGCGATTGACATCCTGCCGCACGTGGCGGCGCAGTTCATCACGGCCGACAAACCGGCCGCACTCCCGGTCGCCGTATTCGGCGCCCTTGCGGGGGGCCAGGAGCCGCGCGTCTATTTCCAGGGGACCAAAGGCCAGCGGATTGTCGCCGATCTCGAACTGAAACGGCTGGGGGGCAAGTCCGACCCGGTCCTCGAATTGAAGACCGCAGCCGGCACGCCGCTGACGATCGCCTGGGGCGAGGCCCGTCTGGACGACGATGTCCGCCTCGAATCGGTGCTCCCCGCCGATGGCCTCTACTTTGTCGAACTGCACGACCTCGTCTATCGCGCTCCAGGGCCGAATTCCTATCGCCTCAAGGTCGGCGATCTCAAACTGGTCGATGTTCCGTTCCCCGTCGCCGGGGCGGCTGGACCGTTGCAGTTTGAACCCGTGGGGCCAGGGATCGCCGCCGCGACGGTCTGGTCAACCGAGATTCCGAGCGTCCCCCACGCACGTTGGGCGCCGGTCAACTTCGCCCCCGATTCCGGCGTGGTCGGTCCGTGGCCGTATCTGGCCGTGTCTGATGCGATCGAGAGCGTGGAGACGCCGCAACCGGAAGGTCAGTTCCAAACCATCGACGCAACCCTGGCCGACCCGGCCCGCCCATCGGTGGCGATCAACGGACGACTGCTCAGGAAGGGGGAGAAAGACGTCTACCTGGTGAACGTGACTCCCGGTCACGCGTTGCGGTTTCGCCTGCAGTCGCAGTCGCTCGCGTCTCCCGTCGCTGGTGAAATCGAAATCCTCGGCCATCCCCAGGGGAACCGGTTGACGATTTCCGGCGATCAACCGCAAGACGTCGATCCCACGCTCGATTTCGGCGTACCCGCCGG
>JANRLN010000425.1:0-7134 GCA_033762515.1 Planctomycetaceae bacterium | reverse complement strand
AGCCAGCCCGCTGCGATCTGCCGCACGAATTCCTGAATCCGGCATTGAGTCGCAGGACGCGACTTGGATAGCTTGCAACCCCTCGCACGGCGTTTTCCCTGGGGAGGGGTGGATCAATGGCAGATCGGCGCGTAGATCGGCAACTGTTGAACGGGCTGCTGGGGTTGCAATGCGGCATGCTCTCCCGCGATCAACTCGTGGCGGCTTTCGGCGTCTGGACCGGGCACAAGGATCGCGACCTCGTCGACATCCTGGTGGATCAAAGGGCGCTCAGCGGTGAACAGCGTCAGCTCCTCACCGCCCTCGTCGACCAGCATCTGCAGCGGTTTGGGAACGATCCTGAACGGAGCTTGCGGCAACTGAGTTCGCTGGAGGCGGCACGCGATGATCTGCACGGCCTTGCCGATCCCGAGGTGGAGGTGAGCCTCGCGACCGTGGGCGCCGCCCGGGACGTAGCTGTGAAGTCCGCAGCGAGTGACCTCGACCCTCTCGCGACGATTGCGCCGCCGGCCGAGTCCGAGGCGGCCGGAGGACGCTATGTGGTCGTTCAGCTCCTGGCGCGCGGCGGCCTGGGCAGCGTCTCGATCGCGAAAGACCTGGAACTCAATCGGCATGTGGCCTTCAAGCAGATCCTCCCGGACATTGCCGACAATCACGACGCGCGCATCCGCTTCCAGCGCGAAGCCGAGATTACCGGCGGGTTGGAGCATCCGGGGGTGGTTCCGATCTATGGCATGGGGGCGGATGCCCGGGGACGGCCGTTCTATGCGATGAAGTTGATCCGCGGCGACACCCTGAAGGAAGCCGTCGCGCGATTTCATCGCGACCGCGAGACCGGAAAGGTCGGCTTTGATTCGCTCGAGTTCCGGGAACTGCTGCGGGCCATGATCGACGTGTCGCACGCGATCCAATACGCCCACGACCGGGGGGTTCTGCATCGAGATCTCAAGCCCGGCAACATCATGCTGGGCAAGTACGGCGAAACGCTGGTGGTGGATTGGGGACTGGCAAAACCGCTCGCCGAACAGATCCCCGATGACGCAACGACCATGCGCACCGAAACCGCGGATCGGCCGGTGGTTCCACGCACGTCGCTCTCGGAATCGGGGAGCACGGAAACACAGACGGGCGAGGCCAAGGGGACGCCGGCGTATATGAGTCCCGAACAGGCGAAAGGGGAATGGGAGACGCTCGGCCCCGCGACCGACATTTACGCTCTCGCCGCGACCCTGTACTCGATACTGACGGGGAATCCGCCGATCGAAGCCCGCGACGCGGGGGACGCTCTGGCGCAGGCGGCGCGGGGGAATTGGCGTCCGCCGCGCGTGCGCCTGTCGGCGATCCCGCGCCCCCTGGACGCGATCTGCCGCAAGGGGCTGGCCCTGCAGCCGGAGGCCCGCTACGCCTCCGCGCGGGACTTCGCCGCCGACATCGAGCGCTGGCTGGCCAATGAATCGGTCACGGCGGAACCGGAGCCGCTCGTCGATCGTGCGGGGAGACTGGCGCGGAAGCACTACGACGCCTGCCTGATTGCCATCGTGGCCGGAGCGATGGTCATGGGGATGCTGGTAGTCGCCACGGTGAGATTCGCGCGAACCGAGCGGCTTCTGCACCGGCTGGTCGATGAACTGGATCAGACGCGCAAGCAGGAGCGGGAAGCGCGCACGCGACTGATTGCACTGGCCAATTCGGCGGGCTCCCTGGAAGAGTTCCGCGAATCCGCCGCCGCCATCGCGTCGTCCATCCTCGCGCCGCAGGAACCCGATCTAATGCAGGTGCCCGCGACCCTGCCGATCGGCGCCCCCACGATGATCGGCGACTGACCGGTTCCAGGCCGCCGCATTCCGTCCCCGGCGCGTTTCCGCAGCCGCGGCTCACTTGCGACGTTTCGTGCGAACGCTCCCGGCGGTTCGCTTGGGTTTGCCCCCGAGGCCCGCCGTTGTCGCCAGGATTGGTTCGAAGGCTTCCGTCTGACTGTTGAAGGCGTGGATCTCGCCGGTCTCCAGATGGTAGACCCAGGCATGCAGATTCAGCTCGCCGCGCTGCAGCTTGGCGGCCACGGACGGGTGGGTCTGCAAATTCTCGATCTGGACCAGCACATGTTCCTGCACCGTGGCGTCCAGCAGTGCATCTCCGGTGAGGTGGGAATAGTTCTCGGCGATGATCCGACGCGTTGTCTCCGCGTGCCCCAGCCAGGCCTGCACGGCCGGCAGCCCGCGCGTCGATTCCGGTTGCAGCAAGGCTTTCATCGCACCACAACGGGAATGGCCGCAGACGACGATGTCTTTGACTCCCAGCGCGACCACGGCGTATTCGATGCTGGCAGGCTCCCCGCCGGTGGAGGCGCCGAACGGCGGCACCAGATTCCCAGCGTTGCGCAGGGAAAACAGGTCTCCCGGTGCGGCCTGCAGGATCAGATTCGGGTCGACGCGGGAATCCGAACAACTGACGACGAGCGCGCTGGGACTCTGGCTTTGAGTGAGTTGTTCAAAGAAGTCCTTCTCGGCCTCGAACACCTGCGTTCGAAACTGATGCACACCGCTGAGGAGATGATCCATCGCAGATTTCCCGGGACTGGGGGCAGCCCGCGCAATCAAGTGACCGGAAATTGAATGCGGAGTCGAGCTGAGGGCTTATGGTTTACGTCACACTCAACGCCTGCGGACCGATCGTGACGATCGTACAGGGATCGGCCGGATGACTGCGAACATAGTCGACGACACGTTCGGGCGTGAGGACTTCAATGGCGGCTTGAACCTCGTCGACGGTCGTCGCGCGGCCGAGGTGATACCAGTCGCGGGCCAGGCTGCGGGCGCGGGAAGAGGCGGATTCCTGCTGCATGACGAGAGAGCTTTTGGCGAGGGCTTTGGCCCGCTGCAATTCTTCGATCGAAATCCCCTCGCCCAACCGCCTCAACTCCGACCGCAACACATCCAGCGTCTCCTGAGCGCGCTCGTTCGTCGTCCCGGCGTAGCACAGCACGGCGCCGTGATCGCGCAAGGTGCTGAGCGTCGCGTAAACGGAATAGCACAATCCCCGTTTCTCGCGAACTTCCGTGAAAAGTCGCGAACTCATCCCGCCGCTGAGAACGCTCACCGCCGCCCAGGCGGTGTAATAGTCCGGATCGCGATAGGGCACTCCGGCGTAGGCGACGCCGATTTGCGTTTGGGTCGACTCGTGCGGCAGATGCTCCCGCGCGGCGCCGCGCGGACCATAGGAGGGAGCGGGAACTCCGCCGGGTTGCCAGCCGCCAAAGATCTGTTGGATCTGCGGCAGAATCTCCGCCAGCGTCACCCGTCCGGCGATTCCCAGAATCGAGCGATCGGGCCGTACGCAATGGGCAAATTGCGAGCGAGTCCGTTCGGGCGACAGCTGATCCAAGTCTGCGAGCGATCCCTCGGGCGGCTGGTTCCATGGGTGCGGGTAGAACCGCCGCACCAGTTCCAGCATCACCTTCTTCTGCGGATCGTCTTCCAGTCCCTGCAGTTCATGGGCGACGCCGGCGTGGGCGCCTTCGAACTCCTCGTCGGTCAAATGGGGGCGCTGCACAAAGTCGCCGAAGATCGCCAGTGCGGGAGCCAGGTTCCCCGCAAGGCAGGCCCCGCTCAACGTGAGGTGCGACACGTTCACCGTCGTGTTGTGCTGAACCCCCAGACGGTCCAGCGCACACGAGACTTCGCGACTGTCCCGCGTTCCAGCTCCGCGCGTGATCCAGTCGCACAGCGCCGAGGCGGTGCCGCTCCCGCGCGGAGGATCGTAGGCGCTCCCCGCGGGAACCAGCAGGGCGAAGGCGGCGGATTGCAGTTCCGGAAGGGATTCCACGACGACGGTGAGACCGTTGTCGAGGACTGCCGATGCGATGGGAGCGGATGTCATCAGGGCGAGCGATTTTGACCGCAGAGTGGCAACCCTGCCCCCCGGCGATCCCTCAAAAGGATGATTTCGGCAGAGTATGTCACGCCGCGCCGTGCACGCCAAGGATCGGAGAATCAGAGTCGCCGGTGAGTTCCGGTTTCGGGGACCAACCGCTTGTCCGCTGTCCACTGGGCTCGGGCCGATCGATCGAGATAGAAACGCAGAGAGCGCGGAGAACGCTGAGTCTGGTCAACGTCTTCGCTGAGGAATTGCCAGAAACTGCGTTCTCCGCGCTCTCTGCGTTTGCTCGCCATGGATCCTCCGAAGTTCGTAAGCCGGCGATCACGCCTTTGCAGTCAATTCCCCAGCCAGGCGACTTCAGGGTCACCTGCTGGACTGCCGCCCGAGGGCACTCGGGGCGCGCCTCCATCGGTCGATCGTGGTCGGTGAATGCACTCTCAACCCGTTCGCTTCTAGACTCAGGGGCGCAGTTCGGCTAGAACGATGGTGGGGGTTGTCATCGCGCGCCTGTGCCGCGATGACGCGTATCGAACCTGCGATTGACGGGGTTCGAAGATACTTGAAGCAAAGGATGGCAGATGACGTCGTCGCTGCTCCGTCGGTGCGTCCCGGTTGCGTGCATGGTGTTGTTCGGCATGGGTGTCGCCTGGGGGGCTGACGAGGAGAAGCCGGCCGACGCTCCGAAGCCCAAGAAAATCTCCTACGCCCACATCCAGATTCACGGCAGCCTCCCGGAGGGGGGCCAGCCGCTGGGACTCTTCGGCGAGACGCTGGAGACCCTGGATTCCGTGCTGCAGCGGCTGCGCAAGGCCTCGGAAGACGACAAAGTGCAGGGCGTGCTGGTGCACGTGAACGGCGCGTCGGTGGGCTGGGCGAAGGTGCACGAGTTGCGATCCGCCATCGCCGCGGTCCGCAAGTCGGGCAAACCGGTCTACGGTTATCTCGAAAGCGGGGAGACGAAAGACTATCTGATCGCGTCCGCCTGCGACACCGTCGTGCTCCCCGAGTCGGGAATGCTTATGCTGCCCGGTGTGCGGGCCGAGGTCACGTTTTATAAGAACCTGTTCGACTGGCTGCAGATCGAACCGCAGATGCTCCGCGTGGGCGAGTACAAGTCGGCGGGCGAACCGTATACGCGTTCTGAAATGAGCCCGCAGTTCCGCGAAGAGCTGTCAGCCGTCCTGGACAGCTTTTATGCCCAGATCGTCGACCAGATCGCCGCCAGCCGAAAGCTCGACCCCGCCAAGGTCAAAGAGATCATCGACCGGGGACTGTTCACTGCAGCCGACGCCCAAGGGGCGGGACTGGTCGACCGGGTGGCCTACGAAGACGCCATCACCGAGATGATCAAGGGGGACGATGCGACCGCTGAGGTCAAGCTGCTGAAGGGTTACGGCAAGCGCAAACTCGACACGGACTTCAGCGGTCTGACCGGCATGGTCAAGATGATGAACCTGATGATGGGGGTCGAAGAACCGCAGCGCCGCTCGCTGGCCCCCAAGATCGCCGTCATCTCTGCGGTAGGCCCCATCATGAGCGGGGCGAGTTCCGCCGACATGTTCGGCGAACAGACCATGGGTTCCGCCACGATGATCAAGGCGATCCGTCAGGCGCGCGACGATGAGACCGTCAAGGCGATCGTGCTTCGCGTCGACAGCCCCGGCGGCAGCGCCCTGGCCAGCGACCTGATGTGGCACGAACTGGAAACCGTCAAAAAGCCGTTCGTCGTCAGCATGGGGGATGTCGCCGCCAGCGGCGGCTATTACATCGCGATGGGCGCCGACCGGGTCTTTGCGGAACCGGGGACAATCACTGGTTCCATCGGAGTCGTCGGCGGCAAACTTGCTCTCGAAAAGGCCCTGGCCAGGATCGGCGTGACGACCAGCGTCGTCCAGCGCGGGGCGAACGGCGGTGTGGTCAGCATCATGTCTCCCTTCACCGACTCCGAGCGGGAGGCCATGCAGAAGATGCTCAACGACATCTACGCCCAATTCACGACCAAGGCCGCGGCGGGTCGCAAGATGGAGGTCGCCGCCCTGGAGAAGTTGGCGCGCGGTCGAATCTACACGGGTGTACAGGCGAAGGAACTCGGGTTGATCGACGAAGTGGGCACGCTGGCCGATGCGATTGCCTACGCGAAGACTGCGGCGGGGCTCGATCCGACCAAGAAGCTGGAACGGCTCGACCTGCCCAAGCCGGTCAGCCCGTTTGAACAGCTTCTGGGACCGCTGGACGCCGAGACGCAGGCGACGCTGTTGACCCGGGCCTTGTCGCAACGGATTCCCAGCGTCCTGCAGCAACCGCTGCGCGACCTGCAGGCCTTCGATGCACTCGCCCGCGAGCCGGCGCTGACCGTGCTGCCGTTCGGGATTCGGATCCGCTAGGCACTCCTGCAACGGCACACCTGGGTCGCGGCTTGCAACCACGTAGTGGGGGCGGTATACCCACTCCCTCGCCAGTTGATCGGAATTGGCGAGGGTTCCTCAGGATGGCTGCGCGAGTTTCGCGCCAATTCGTGGAGTTGATGCATGCGTCAATTGGCAATGTTTTCCGCAACAGTTCTTCTTCTGACGGGATGTGTGATGGCAGCAGACGGGGCCAAGGAAGTCGCGTTTCCGGAGCTTCCCAAGGGGGCCGGGGCGATCGACAAGGATGCACCGAAGTCGTTCACCGCGACCAAGTCGGGGTTGAAGTATCGGGTGCTCCGCAAGGGGACCGACGTGATGCCCAAGGCCAGCAGTTCCGTCGAAGTCAACTACCACGGCTGGCTCGACAACGGCAAGGTCTTCGACAGCTCGTACAAGCGCAACGAATCCATTTCGTTCGGCCTGAACCAGGTCATCAAGGGCTGGACCGAAGGGATGCAACTGGTCGGCAAGGGGGGGATGATCGAACTCGAAATCCCGTCCGACCTGGGCTACGGCTCGCGCGGCGCTCCGGGCGCGATTCCGCCCAATGCCACGCTGCACTTCCTGGTCGAACTGATCGACATCAAGTAGCCCGGTCGCACTGATCGAACGACCGATGCCCGGCGTCCAAAGCGATGCCAGGCTTTGACGCCACCGATGCCCGGCATTGTCTTCAATGCCGGGCATCTGCATTTCGGCCGGCGCGAACGCTCTCCGCACAATCCGGCACCCCATCGAAACGCAAAAGCCCGGCATCCAGAGCGATGCCGGGCTTTGAAACGCGATGAGGCCGGTACGCCTATGGTGATTTCGCGGCCGCCGGGAACTTCTTGAGGGCGTATTGGGCGCC
>JANRLN010000424.1:0-7414 GCA_033762515.1 Planctomycetaceae bacterium | reverse complement strand
AGGTGCTTCCAGCCCACGCGCTCTCGTGTCTCGGTGAGACTGTGCGGGTCAGGAAGTTCGTATCGCCGGCGGGCGCGGCGCCAGAGTTTGGTGAGGGGGCCGATTGTGACATCGAAGGCCCCGTTGCTGCGTCGGCCCAGGGCGTGCGCGGCGAGGAGCACCTTCCACAGGTCGTCGCTCACCGGTTGCGGTTCGCCGGGGGGCGCCGTGCGGCACAGGCGCATGGCCTCGCTGTCGGGATCGTAATCACTGAAAATGCCGTTCAATTCGGCGATGCGGGCGAACGCCTTCGCGGCCGCGTCGTTTGCCACCTCTGGCCGCCCCTCGTATAGTATGAGGTGGACGTCCACCCCCATGTGCGGCTCACGATATTCCCGCTTCACAGGGGCCTCATCGCTGCGGGCGGTGGACGAGGGCGCGAGCGCCACGAGAACTGAAGCGGCGACGATCGTGAGACGTCGAACTTGCATGGATTGCCTGCGGAGCTGGATGACGATGTCGACCCGAGTTCAATACTACCGCGCCGCGGCCCTGTGGGGAGCGAGCATCTGTCTCGCGGCGACCGCCTTTGCCGCCGACGAAGTCCCCGCCAAGATGGAACCCTACACCGAGGTGATCTCCGGGACCGACGTCTCGTTCAAGCTGGTCCCGATCCCCGGCGGCGAGTTCCTGATGGGCAGCCCCGCCGCTGAGGCGGGCCGCAACGATGATGAAGGCCCGCAGCACAAAGTGAAGGTCGAGCCCTTCTGGATGGCCACCACCGAAATGACGTGGGACCTGTACGACATCTGGTCGTTCAATCTCGACATCCAGCGCCGGCAGATTGAGAAGCAGCAGCCGACGGAACTCGACAAGACCGCCGACGGCATCACACGGCCGACGAAGCCCTACACCGACATGACGTTCGGCATGGGTCAAAGCGGCTTCCCCGCGATCTGCATGACCCAGCATGCCGCCAAGAAGTTCTGCGAGTGGCTCTCCGCGAAGACGGGGCACTACTACCGATTGCCGACCGAGGCGGAATGGGAATATGCCTGCCGCGCCGGGACGACAACCGCGTACTCGTTCGGCGACGACCCCGCCAACATCGACGACTACGCCTGGCACTACGACAACAGCAACGAGAAGTACCAGAAGGTGGGCAAGAAGAAGCCCAATCCCTGGGGGCTGTACGACATGCACGGCAACGTTTCGGAATGGTGCCTCGACAAATACGAGGCCGACTTCTACGCCAAGTTCGGTCCCGACATGGTGGCTGAGAACCCGCTGTGCATTCCCGACAAGGAATATCCCCGCGTGGCCCGCGGCGGTTCCTGGGACGACGACGCTCCGGGTCTCCGCAGCGCCGCCCGGCACTATTCCACCGCTGAGTGGAAGCAACAGGACCCGCAGATTCCCGTCAGCGTGTGGTACATGACCGATGCGCAGCATGTCGGTTTCCGCGTGATTCGCCCCCTCAAGGTTCCCAACAAAGACGAACGCGTCGCCAAGCAATACAACGCAATTCTGCCCTCAGACGCCCGCGAAAAGCCGCGGCTGGATTAACATGCTGTGGGGTGATGCCGAGTCCGCGAGGCTCACCGCGAGTTGTCCGTAGTCAGTGGTTCGTCGTCCGTGGCAGGAAAGAACGAAATTGTGCGCGGGGTTCAGCGACGCCGCACCACACGAGCAACAACGGATTCCCTTCTCAAACCCTCATTCTCAACTCTGACCGACATCCCAAGGAGACCTTCATGTCCGCAGCTCCGGAATCGAATCGACGGGATTTTCTCAAGACCTCGGCGGTGGCCGCCGGGACGGTGGCTGCCGCGCAGCTCGCGCTGCAGTCGGGGGTCTACGCCAGTGGTGACGACGCCATCAAGGTGGGTCTCGTCGGCTGCGGCGGTCGTGGCACCGGGGCCGCGAGCCAGGCGCTGCGGACGGAAGGCAACGTCAAGCTCGTCGGGGTCGCTGACGCGTTTGAAGACTCGGCGAAGAATGTCGTGCGTAACTTGCGCGAGTCGCTCGGGGAGCAGAAGGAGCGGGTCGCCGTTAAAGACGACATGATCTTCACGGGATTCGATGCCTATCAGAAGCTGATCGACAGCGGCATCGACCTGGTGATCCTCGCGACGCCTCCCGGCTTCCGGCCGATCCACTTCGAATACGCGGTCCGCGCCGGCAAGAACATTTTCATGGAGAAGCCGGTCGCCGTGGATGCTCCCGGTGTGCGGCAGGTCCTCGAAGCCAACAAGATCGCCAAAGAGAAGAAGCTGAAGGTGGGCGTGGGGCTGCAGCGGCATCACCAGGCCCCGTACCTGGAGACGATCGCCCGCCTCAAGGACGGCGCCATCGGCGACATCATCGCCCTGCGCGTGTACTGGAACGGCGGGGGCGTCTGGGAACCGCGTCTGAAGCGCGAGAGCGCCAAGAATGAAATGGAGTACCAGATGCGCAACTGGTACTACTACAACTGGCTGTGCGGCGACCACATCGTCGAGCAGCACATCCACAACCTCGACGTGGGCAACTGGGTCAAGGGGGGCTACCCGGTCCGGGCGAGCGGTATGGGGGGACGCGAAGTCCGTAAGGACAAGCGCTACGGCGAAATCTACGATCATCACGCCGTGGAGTATGAGTTCGCTGACGGCACGCGGATGTACAGCCAATGCCGCCACATTCCCAACTGCTGGAACAGCGTCTCGGAATATGCGCACGGCAGCAAGGGGACCTGCGACATCAGCGGTGCGAAGATCATGGTGCCGGGGGCCGAAGACTGGCGCTTCCGGGAAAAGAGCAAGGACGCCTATCAAGTGGAGCACGACGACCTGTTCCACGCCATTCGGACCGGGGCCGACTACAACGAAGCCGACAACGGGGCCATGAGCACCATGACGGCGATCCTGGGTCGTCTCTGCACCTACTCGGGTAAGGTCATCGAGATGTCCGACGCGCTGGCGTCGAACATCAGCTTGATGCCCAAGACCTTCTCGTGGGATGCCAATCCCCCGGTGATGCCCGGCGAAGACGGCAGCTACCCGATCGCCGTTCCGGGTGTGACCAAGGTGCTGTAAGCGACGCACGTCCAAGGGAAGCCCAGGGATCGCGGTCCCTGGGCTTCTGGCGACCCGAACCTATGCCGTACGACACACTCGGAGACTTTCTGACCGCCCTGCAGGACACCGGCGAAGTCGTCCGCATTGCGGCGACCGTCGATCCCGCGCTGGAACTTTCCGCCATCACCGATCGCGTCGCGAAGCGCTCGGGAGACGGCGGACCCGTGCTTTTCTTCGCATCCGTCCGCAACGCTCATTGGCCGGTGGTGACCAACGTCCTGGGACATCCCCGGCGGCTCTGCCGAGCCTTGGGAGTGGAATCGCTCGATCAGATCGCGACGCGCTTCGTCGACATCGCCGATGAACTCGCCCCGCGCTGGTCGACGACCCACGCCGCAGCGAGCAAACTCTCCTCGAAAGCGATCCGCCAGGCGGCCTGCCAGCAGGTGGTCAAATTAGGCCGCGACGTGAATCTCTGGGAACTCCCGGCGCTGAGGAATTGGCCCGGAGAACAGAACCCCGCGTTCACCGGTGGTGTGGTGGTGACTCCTGACGTCCCCTCGGGTCGCCCGGCGTTGTCGTTGGCTCCGTTGCAGTTGGTGGATCGTCATCGACTGTTGCCTTACTGGACGTCGGTCGACGCCCCGCTGCAGGCCGCGCTCGCGGCGCGGCAGGCTCAGCGCCAACTCCCGATCGCCCTGGCATTCGGAGGGGACCCACTCCTCACGATTGCCGCGGAAGCGGGTCGCTGGTTGAATCGGTCCGCGGGCTATGGCGCCGTGGGTCAATTGCGGCGTTCCGCTCTGGAAGTGGTCAAGTGCCGCAGCCATGACCTCGAAGTCCCCGCCGACGCCGAGGTGATTATCGAGGGATTCATCGACCCCGACACCCCCTGGGAGAGGATCGGGTCGCTGGGTTTATCCACGGGTCACTACGCCGAGGAAACAGCCGTTCCGCCGATCCAGGTGACCGCAATCACACACCGGGCGAATCCCCTGTTTCCCGCGGTCGTGCCGAACGCGGCTCCCAGCGAGGAAGCCTGGCGGCGCGAAGGGCTGGATCGATTGTTTCTGCCGCTGGTGAAGGGGCTCGCTCCGGCGATCATTGATTACGCCCGTCCGGCAGGAGCCTGCGGCAACACCGTTTTCGTGGCGATCCACAAACAATCCCCGCTGGAGGCCCGCACGGTCTGCCATGCGTTATGGAGTTGCCCCGGACTGCGGTTCGCCCGTTGGATCATCGTCGTGGACGAGGACGTGCCGCTCCGTCGCGAGGGGGACGTGTGGGGAGCGGTAGCGCGGAACGTGGATCCTCTGCGGGACTGTTTCCAGGCCGACGGCCCGGCCCATCCCGACGATTACGCAACCAGCCAGCGCGGCATCGGCGGACGGATCGCCGTCGACGCCACACGAAAGAACGCCGACGAGGGCTTCCCGCGAACATGGCCGATGGCCCTACGATCCTCGCAGGAGACCATGCAAAAAATGACGGAACGCTGGGGCGAATTCGGGCTGCCCGAACGCTGGGGGGTGGGGTCGTGAGTGCTGTTGTCGACAAATCAGGGGATCGCGTCAAACAAATGTTCGGCGAGATCTCCGGGCGTTACGACTTCCTGAACCACTTTCTCTCCGGCGGGACGGACTATTATTGGCGGTGGCGGACTGTGCGCATGGTGCCCCCGAAAGGGGACGCCCCCATTCTCGATGTCTGTACGGGCACCGGGGATCTCGCCATCGCCTATTGGCGCCGGGGTCGCAACTTGGAAGTTATCGGGACCGACTTTACGCCCCAGATGCTTCGCATCGCAGAAACGAAGCGAGACCGCACGAAGAAGAAGCCCATAGATCGCAATCCCAGCAATTCCGACGCTCTGCTGACGTTCATTGAAGCCGATACGCAGCACCTCCCGTTCGACGACAACCGATTCCAAATCGTCTCCGTGGCCTTCGGACTGCGCAACGTTTCGGACACCATGGCCGGCCTGCGGGAAATGCTGCGCGTCTGCCAACCGGGTGGCCGTGTTGCGGTGCTGGAATTCTCGCTGCCAGGCAATCCCGTACTGCGCTGGCTGTATCTGAAATACTTCAAATACGTCCTTCCCCGAATCGGCCAAATGCTGGCCCAGAATCGCCAATCGGCGTACAACTATCTCCCGGCCTCCGTGTCGGAGTTTCCCTACGGAGAACGTCTCGCCGACATGATGCGCGAAGCCGGTATGATTGATGTGACTTGGACTCCGTTCACGTTTGGCATCGCGACATTGTACGTCGGCCATAAGGCAGGTTGAGAGTTCACGGCGGCTCGTTGAGTGAGCGGCAGCGCCGTCCCTCGGCGAGACCCGATTCCAAAATTCCGTTCCCCGGCGCCCCCCACCATGAACCCACTCGTCCTTGCGATCACCGGTGCCAGCGGAGCGATCTACTCGGTCCGATTGCTGGAACTCCTTGTCGCCGCGGGACGCACCGTTCATCTCACGATCAGCCCCGCCGCCACCGAAGTGTTTCATCAGGAACTGGGGCTGAAGATTCAACTCGACAGCTTCAATCCTTCGGATCTCCTCCCCCCGGACGATCGGCTTCCCGCCGACAGCAAGCTGCGCCTGCTGCGCTCGCAGACCCCCGCCGCGCCGCCGCAGAACAGTTCCGTCTTCAGCGACAGCGAAATCCTGCCGCGAATGACGCGCGGCGAAGTGATCTATCACCACTACCGCGATTTTCGCGCTCCCATTGCCAGCGGCTCGGCCCTCACCGACGGCATGGTCGTCTGTCCCTGTTCGGGCGGGACCCTCGCCGCCATTGCGACCGGACTCTCGCAGAACCTTATCCACCGCGCGGCCGACGTGCATCTGAAGGAACGCCGGAAGCTGGTACTCGTCCCGCGTGAGACCCCGCTCAGCAGCATCGCCCTGGGAAACATGAAAACTCTGTCGGATCAGGGGGTGGTCATCCTCCCCGCCATGCCCGGCTTTTATCACAATCCCACCACCATGCACGACCTCATCGATTTCGTGGTGGCCCGCATCTGCGATCAGCTCGGCGTGCGGCAGGGCCTGATGCAGCGGTGGGGGAATGAGTAGCGACTGGGTCTGCGGCAGAGGGCCTGCGGGAGCACCCCCCGCGCGGTACGGCGATTTCGGGAGCTTGAGATGACCACGGCGCGGCGCTATGCGGAAATTACGGTCTCCGGGGCGCCGCGGGAGTTGGGGCGGCAACTGGGGGAAGCGGCCGGCGAATGGATTCGCGAGTTCTGCGCCATCGCGCTGGAACGCGTGAACGTCACCGTCGCGGTGTCGCGCCAATCGGCCTGCAGAGTCGCCGCGGCTTCGATTCCCTACGCCGAACGTTACTCCCCCGACCTGGTCGAAGAGTTGCGCGGGACGGCCGAGGCGGCCCGCGTCACCCTGGAAGACCTGATGCTGCTGCAGGTCCGCAATCAATTGAAGCCCGACGCGGCCGGGGGTTGCACGTCGTTCTCCCTCGCCGGCTCGGCCCGGGTCGGTCGGATTGCGGCCCAGAACTGGGACAACGATCCCGAACTCGACCGGTTCACCATCGTCCTCACGCGCCGCCCGCTCGGCAAACCGGCCTTCACGACGGTGACGCAAGCCGGTCTCATCGCCTACATCGGCTTCAGCGAGGCCGGAATGGGGGTCTGCCTGAATTCGCTCCCCGCTCCCAGTCGCACGCGGGGTGTACCGCACTACTTTACGGTCCGCGAGATCTACGAGGCCCGCACGCTCGACGCCGCAGTCCATGCCGTCCGCCGGGCCGAACGGGCGATCCCGGCGAACATCATGTTGACCACGCCGCAGGGGCCGGCCGACCTGGAAGTGACCATCGATGACGTCCACGTCCTCACCGATCCCCGGTGCGTGACCCACGCCAATCACTGCAAACATCCCGACTTGGCGCAGATCAACGGGGAATTCTCCGAGCTGATCCAGTCGCATGCGCGACAACGGCGCATCGACGAACTGCTCGCCGCCGTGGACACGAGCAGCGAACCGGTCGCCGCCCTGCAGACGATTCTCCGCGACCACCACGCACACCCGCGATCGATCTGCCGCCACGCCAACACCGACCCCGGAACCGGCTTCTGGCAGACGGTCTTCTCCGCGATCATCGAACCCGAAGCGGGCCGCATGCATCTCACGCGGGGGACCCCCTGCGATCGGGCGTACGAAGTCTATGCCCTGGGGACCTGAATCCCCGGCCCCCCGCACCCACGCCATGGCGTCGCGCGCATGCCCCGCCCCATCGCCCCCCGGCGGCGCCTTCCCCAGCCCACACAGCGACAGCGCCGCGGCAAGGACGAGCATGGCCGCGGGGACGAAGTTGTACCCGAAGACCTCGCGGTGGAGGAGACGGATTTCCTCGGGA
>JANRLN010000423.1:0-5276 GCA_033762515.1 Planctomycetaceae bacterium | reverse complement strand
GCCGCGTGCGGCAATCAGCTTGGTCTTGGTCGCCAGTTGTTTGCCGAAGACCACTTCCGCAGGCTCCGCCTTCCAGGTGAATCCGGGGGCGGCGGCAGCTGACGTGGTCAGGGTGCTCGTCAGAGTCGCCGGGGGAAAGCGCATGTTGGCGAGTTTCGGCTTGAGCGCGGCCGCAAAGTCGGCAGTCGCGCGCTGATTCGGTTCCGTGCCGGTCCCGATCACCTGCACCAATTGCATCGAACCGGGTTGGTAGGCGGGACCTGCTGTTAAGGTGATGACGGCGTCATTACGACCTGCCCCGATCACCGACTTGCTGGCGGTGACTCCTTCCGGAAGACCAGCGACGCTGAGCTCGATCGGGCCGCCGTAATTGATGCGTTTTGCAGTGACGGTCGCGAAGATGCTGCCGCCAGCGGGAACGTTGAACGTATCGGTCGACACAGCGAGCTCGAACTTGGCGACGGCAGGTTCGATGGCGATGCGGTAGGCGTGCTGCGGCCCACCGCGCTTGGCCAGGTCTTCGACCACCAGTGTGTAGTCGGCCTCATCGGGGAACTTGATCGTCACCGAACCCTCGTCGGTCCCGGTGTCGTCCACAGCGCCGAGTTGGCCGCCATCCGCCTTGAGCACCTTGATGTTGAGATCGCTCGGAGATCCTTGCGTGCGGGTCACGCCGGTGAAGACGTACGAGGCGTCCTTGGGGGCTTTGAAGACAAAGCGATCGATGTCGCCGGCCTGTTCGAAGCGTCCATTGACGTCCTGGGTCAATTCCACGCGGTTGGCCTGTTCGGGAGCGTTGTTCGGTTCGACTTCCACAAACTGCGGACGATCGACGACCGCCAGCGTGCTGAATCCGCTGGAGACTCCCCCAGTCCGCTTCAGACTAACGGGAATCCAACTGATCAGTGGGTCGGCGGGAGCTGTGACGTTCACCGGGGCGACGCCGTCGATTGCGAAACCGGCCAGGGTGATGGGTGCCGTCTGACCGCGCTGGATCGCCAGGGGATAGGCGACGGTGGCGCACGGAAAATCACCGATGCGGAGTCGATAGGCTCCCCCCTGAAAGCGAATGTCGCGCAGCTCCAGCAGGTAGTCTCCCGCGGCGGCGAACTTGTGCGAAATCTGCGAGTCCCCACTGAGTCCCGCGGCGTCGTCGCTGAAGGCCAATTCCCGGCCTCGGGCATCCAGAATGCGAATCATGGGGTCCAGCGAGGAACCAATCCGCCGCGACAAAACCTCGAACGACAACGTCTGGCCTTCTGCAGCCGGGAACTTGAAGTATTGCACCGACAAGTTGCCGACGGCGCCGTCCACCGCGGTGGGGAGCGATAAGACCTGAGCCGTTTCGGGAGTCGTGTTGTTTCCGGCTTGGGCGACGGTGGGAAGATCGTCAACCAGGAGAAACCGCAGCGGCGAAACCCCCTTGTCGGTCCACACGCGCAGGCCGTGAATTCCCACCGGGACGTCCGAAGCCGCGGTGATACTGAAGGTCACCTGATCGGCCTTGGTCCCATTCTCAGGGACGTCGGCCGCCAGGGCGGTCTGCGCTGCGAAACTGGTCCAGATCCCCTTCGCCCCTGCAAGATTGCCCCCCTGCAGGCGGACGTTCAGGGGTTGTCCCGGAATCACCGCGGCGGGAACGGTGGCATTGACCGCTGGTTCCTGGGCTGGAGCCGACAAACTGGCACAGCAGAGGCCGGCACAGACAAGACTACCGCGGATTGCAATACGCATCAGGCCATCCCGGTGGGTGAGGCAGGAAGGAGTCGAGAGCGGCGGGAGCGATCAGAATAACCGATCAACCCTCGTTGATCCCTTGATGATACGAACGGGAGAACCCGTCCGTCAAACGGAAAGGGGAGGTTGGCAAGGATGAAGGATGAAAGAAGACGACGGAGGGTCGCAGAAAACATGAGCACATGCGCCCACCTGCCACTTCGTTCGCCAGTTCACCCCATCCGGTCGAACTGCGACGTATCTTCGAAGGCGGTGTAGTCTTCGAACCGCATCGATTCGCGGCGCCAGCGGAGGTTGATGATCCCGGTGGGACCGCTGCGGTGCTTGGCGACGACCACCTCCGCTTCACCGGGGCGATCTTCCGGGTTGTAGGCCTCCGGGCGGTGCAGGAACATCACGATGTCGGCGTCCTGTTCGATGGCGCCGCTTTCCCGCAGGTCGGCCAGACGCGGACGTTTGTCTTCGCGCAACTCCACACCGCGGTTGAGCTGCGACAGGGCGATGAGCGGCAGGTCGTTCTCCTTGGCGATCCCTTTCAAGCGACGCGTCGTCTGCGCGATCTGCTGTTCGCGGTTGGCCTTCTTGTCTTCCGGCTCGATGAGCTGCAGGTAGTCGATGATCACCAGACCGATGTTGTTGCGGCGCTTCAGGCGTCGGCAGATGGCGCTGATTTGACCCACCGTGCGTCCGGGGGCGTCGTCGATGAAGAGCTGAATCGTGCTGAGCTCCGACGCCGCCTGGAGCAGGGCGTCGCGCTCCGCCGGTTCGAGTTGTCCCTTGCGGACGCGGTGACCGTCGAGACGGGCGCGGATGCACAGAAAACGCTCGGCCAATTCCAGCTTCGATTGCTCCAGACTGAAGATCAGCACCCCGGTATTGCCCGCGCCGGCCACCCACTCGGCGATGTTACAGACAAACGCCGTTTTTCCCATACTCGGCCGGGCCGCCAGGATCACCAGTTCCGAAGGCTGAAAGCCGTTGGTCTGACGGTCGAGATCCGTGAAGCCGGTGGAGAGTCCGCTGATGGAGCCTTCTTTGCCGAGCCGCGAATTGATCCGCTCCATCGTGTCGAGCAGGATCTCATCCATGCTGATCTTGGAACCCGACTCCTGCTGTTCCAGGATCGAGAAGACCCCGCGTTCGGCGAGGGTCAGGATCTCGGCGGTCTCGGTGGTGCCGTCGTAGCACTCGCGCAGGACCTCCGTGCAGACATTGGTGAGCGAGCGCTGAATGTGCCGGTCGCGAACGATCTCGGCGTAGTACTTGACGTGGGCCGCATGCGGAACCGATTCGAGAATCTCCAGCAGATACCGCACGCCGCCGACCGCCTCCAATTCCTGACGGCGGTCGAGTTCTTCAGCGAGGGTGACGGCGTCGATCCCCCGGATCCCCGCCTCGTGCATCTTCAGGATGGCGGCGAAGATCGCCTGATGGGCTTCGCTGTAGAAGTGGGCCGGCTGCAGGAAGTCGGCGACTTCATCGATCGCTTCGTTGTGCAGCAGCACGCTGCCAAGCACGCTTTGCTCGGCCACCAGATTCTGCGGCGGCAGCTTGCCGGCAAAGTCGTCTCGTGAGGGACCAGGCATCGGGGCACGCTCCGTCGCGCGGGATCAATGCGAAAGGCGACGCGGAACAAGATCTCGCGTCGCCTTCGGGTGTGGTTTGGCAATCGTAGCGGCGCTCGAGCGCCGTTACTTCTTCGTCGTGGTCGCCGCCGCAGCGGCGGCCGCCTTGGTTGAGGCGGCGGTCGGCACCACCCACACCTTGACCTCGGCTTTGACTTCCGGCTCAAACTGCAGCTTCACCGTGTACATCCCCAATTCCTTCAGGGGACCTTCCAGGCGGATGTGATCCGGTTCCACGCCGTAGCCGGCGTTGATCAGCGCCTTGCTGATGTCGACGGCCACGATGGAGCCGTACAGATGGCCCTCTTCGTTGGCGTTCGCCTCCAGCGTGACGCTGTACTTGCCCACCTTCTCGGCGAGCTGCACCAGCGCCTGACGCTTCTGCTTGACGCGTTCTTCAATCCGCTGCTTGTGCAGCTCGACCAGCCGCTTGTTTTCAGTCGTCGCGATCGTGGCGAGACCTTGCGGCAACAGGAAGTTCCGGGCGAAACCGGCCTTCACCTTGATGATGTCACCCTGCTTGCCGAGCTGTTCCACGTCTTCCGCCAGCAGCAGTTCGACTTGCCGGTGCACCCGCGGCCGACCAGAAGCAGTCACATTGCGACGAACCATGATCCTATTTCCTCGAATCGATGCGGGGGAGATGCTCCACCCGATGCTGTCGATGCCGATACCGTTTCGCTTCCCAATCTGCCCCCGGCGGCGATCACTGCCGGCACGTCGTCGAGCCGCTCCGAAAACCTTTAGAACGGCACATCATCATCCGGGGGCGCGCTTCCGCCGCCCCCACCGGCAGCTCCACTGCCGCCGTAGCCCCCGCCAGCCGCTCCGCCGCCGTAGCCGCCAACGTCAAAATCATGCGGCTCCGGGGCGAACGAATCGTGCTCGCCCCCCCCTGCAGCCGCGGGACGCCCGCCGCCGCGATTGGCTCCGCCGTAACCACCACCGCCACCTGCCCCGCCGCCGCCCCCTTCGGACCGGCTGCCGAGCATCGTCATATTCTCACAGACCACGCGGAGTTTGCTCCGCTTCTGGCCCGACTCTTTATCTTCCCAGGAATCGGTCTGCAGCCGACCTTCAATCAGGACCTGTCGTCCCTTCCCCAGGTACTCTCCCGCGATCTCCGCCGTGCGTCCCCACAGCGTGACATCGACGAAAGTCACTTCTTCTTTTCGCGAATTCGTCTGCTTATCGAACCATTGCCGGTTGACGGCCAAGCCGATCTCGGCGACCGCCGTCCCACCGGGCGTGTATTTCACCTGCGGATCGCGCGTCAGATTGCCGACGAGGATGACTCGGTTGAAGCTCGCCATGAGCAGCTCTCCTCACTGGTCGTGATCGGCGGCATCAGTCCGGTCACCCCTCGCGAGGAAACAGACCACCGAACCCTCATCGCACAGGATGGGAGTCGCCGACTATCGATCCGCAAACTCAGGATCCACATCATCTCCGCCGCGGCCGCGACGTTCGCCCCGGTCGCCGCGATCTCCACGTTCGCCCCGCTCGTCCATCTTCTGTTCAGGGCTGTGAATGGTGCCGTCGTGCGAAGTCAGGGCCTGCACCATGGCATCGAAAATCACCTGCGGGTGACGAATCACCAATTGACGCAGGACCGGCTCGTTGAGCTTCGAGAGCCGGTTGAGCTCGTCAATTTGTTCGCCGTCCATCTTGAAACAGGCAAGGTAGTACAGTCCCTTGCGATGGTTGCCGATTGGGTAGGCGAGCTTCCCTTCCTGCCAGGGACGGGAGGCGACGACCTTCGCGCCGACGCGATCGAGCATCCCGAGGACTGCCTGCTGCGTTCCATCCGGATCCGCCGAAAAGCGGTTGCTGTCCAGGAGGAACATCCCCTCGTAATTGTATTCCGACACGCTCTCGTACTCCGCAGTGGCGATTCGGACTCAAGGGAATCCG
>JANRLN010000422.1:0-2046 GCA_033762515.1 Planctomycetaceae bacterium | reverse complement strand
TCAACTCCAATTGCTGGTCCTGGTCGTCAATGATTTTCAGAAAGAACATCCAGCAGAGCTGGGAGATGCGCTGTGCGTCACCATCGACGCCAGAATCCTGGCGCATGATGTCTTGGATGGATTTGACGGTGTTTCGTACTGACATTTAGGCAACCTGATAAAGAGCGGACTGCATTTCGTGAACGGCCTTTTCGAAGTCGGCCTTCGTCCCGAACTGCCGGATGAGTTGGAGCGGCGTACCCATCGCATCAAATGGCGGGATTTGCAACACGCGCGGATCGTCAAGGTTGATAATGCCTTGGTCTTGATATTTGTCGAGCAGGGTTTCGAGGACCTTTCTCGCCTGCGGGCCGTACCGTGTGAACACGTCGCGCTTCCTGACGCCTTCTGCGCGCTCGCGGCGGGTGAGGGGTGGGCGGTCAAACGCGACATGACAGATGAGATCAAACGGGTCCAGGTCCTTCCCGACTTCTTCCGCAAGCGGAGCGAGGGGTAATCCTTCACCTTCCAGTTCTTCAACGATGGCCTGCTTCCGTTCGGCGGTTTTCCAGCGTGTAAGGAATTGATCGAGGCTCACGAAACGCTTCTTGAGCGCTCGGCGGCTAAAGTCCCGCAAGCTCTCGGTAATGAGGCGTCCGTTCTCGTCGAGATACTCGACGCGTTCGGCAACGATGGACGCATCTACGCCATCCACATAAATTTTGGTGCGCGGTGTATCACCATCCGTGATGGTGATGTCTGGCTGATCAATGATGATTTCATCTTCGCCGATTTCGGGTGGGATATGGTCTTCATCATCGGGCCTGGGTGCATCGTCGGGTGGCGTAATGGGGTCATCCTCGCCGGGCTCGTAAATCTGTTCAGGCGGGCCGTCGAATAGCGGATCGGCAAAGTGACTGGTGGCACCGCGAAAATCCATCAGCGTGAAGTAGAACTTGTGGGTGTCCTCATGCACGCGGGTGCCGCGGCCTACGATCTGTTTGAACTCGGTCATCGACCCGACCGGGCGGTCGAGGACAATAAGGCGGCAGGTTTGCGCATCGACGCCAGTCGAGAGCAATCGCGACGTGGTCGCGATCACAGGGTACTTCGATTCGGGGTCGATGAAATTGCCGAGTTGCGCTTGTCCTTCGTTGTCGCTCCCGGTGATGCGCATAACGTAACGGGAGTTCTCGGCGTAGAGGTCTGCATTCTCGTTGACGAGCGCCTGCCGCATCCGAGCGGCATGTTCTTCGTCCACACAAAACACGATGGTCTTCTGGAAGCGGTTCCCGCTCTCTTTGAGGAAGTCCGTCACCTTCTTGGCGACGAGCTTCGTCCGATCGTCGAGGACCAAGGTGCGGTCAAAGTCCTTCGTGTTGTAGATACGGTCTTCAATTGGGTTGCCGTCGCGGTCCGTCTTGCCTTGCTCGGGCCGGTAGCCCTCCACGTCCACGTCAATATGGACCTTGATGACCTTGTATGGTGCGAGGAAGCCGTCTCGAATACCTTCCTTCAGCGAATAGCTATAAACGGGGTCGCCGAAGTAGTTGATGTTCGAAACGTACTTGGTTTCCTTCGGCGTCGCCGTCATACCGATCTGTGTCGCGCCCCAGAAATACTCAAGAATTTCGCGCCATGCGGAGTCTTCGGCTGCGCTGCCACGATGGCACTCGTCGATCACGATGAGATCAAAGAAGCCGGGGGAGAACTCTCGGAAGATCTTCTGCCGTTCCTCTGGGCCAGTGATGGCTTGATAGAGTCCGAGATAGATTTCGTATGCCGTGTCGATCCGTCGTTTCTTGTCGAGGGCGACGGGCAAATCGGTGGTGGTGCCGTCGTCACGTTCAATGGTTTTCGCGTTCGTGCTGAGCTTCGCCATGGCCTTCCCGAACGGGCGGAAGTCGTTGACCATGGTTTGGTCTACCGTATCCGTTCGGCGAATCCCTGTTGAGTTTGGCGAGCGAGGCTGATGAGATGGCTCAATGGCACGAGCAAGAGGGAAAGGACTGAACGCGGCGCAAGCCGCGGAATTGCTGGAAGGATACGAGCGCAGTAATCTGACGA
>JANRLN010000421.1:0-8863 GCA_033762515.1 Planctomycetaceae bacterium | reverse complement strand
ACGCAGACGACGGCCCTGCTGGAGACGGAACCAGTCACTGGCATCACCGTCCCGGATGCGGAGATCAGCGAAGCTTATCTGACGATTCGCGACCGCGCGACTCACGAAGTGGTGACGGTGATCGAAGTCCTCAGTCCCGGCAATAAGTCGCCGGGGACCAACTCGTACGCCAGCTACGTCGCCAAGCGCGACGTCGTACTATCCTCGCCCACCAATCTCGTGGAGATCGATCTGCTCCGAGGGGGCGAGCGTTTCTGGCCGCTGAATGAATACCAGCCGGCTGACTACCTCGTGCACGTGTCAGCGGCGAAGCAACGTCCCCAAGGGCAGGTCTGGAAGATCGTGCTGCCGCAGAAGTTGCCGAAAGTGCAAATTCCCTTGAAACTGCCTGATCCTCCGGTGGTGCTGGACCTGTCGGCCGTGTTCGCCACGATCTATCAGCGAGCGGGCTATGAACGCGTCGTCGACTACAGCCAGGAATGCCAACCGCCGCTGTCGGAGTCGCAACGGGCTTGGGCGACGGAAGTGTTAAAGCGGCGCATGTTGCAATCGACATAGAACAACGCCTCAGAAGGATTTCCGCAATGCCCTCCCCATTTCCCGGCATGGACCCGTATCTGGAGAATCCCGCATTGTGGCCGGATGTGCATGCCCGGCTGATCGCCGTCAGTGCGGAATTGCTTCTTCCCCGTCTGCGTCCGAACTACTTCGTGCAGATTGAGGAACGGGTCTATGTGACCACTTTCGATGATCCTGGGGAGCGAGTCTACGTGCCCGATCTCGCCATCGCACCCGTCACAAAGTTCCCGCGTGGGATCGGTGGCAGTACCGCCATCGCCATTGATGACGCCGTCGAAATCGCCGCAACCTGGGAGCCTGTGCGCAAAGAGCGCTACCTCGCGATTAAGGATTGCCATTCGCAGGACGTGATCACGGTGATCGAAATACTCAGCCCGGCGAACAAGGTTCCCGGTTCTCAATCACGCGCGAGCTACCTCGAAAAGCGGCAAGACTTCGTGGAATCTTCGACGCATTTCGTGGAGATTGACCTGCTACGTGGAGGGGAACGATTGCCGTGGCTCAATGGACCCTACCGGTTCGACTACGTGGCCCATGCGACGACAGTCGCCGGAAAACCCCTGGGTCGAATGTGGCCCATGCGCCTTGAACAGCGTCTGAAAGTGATCGGCATTCCCCTTCGGGACGGCGAAGCCCCGGTTCCGTTGGACCTGCAACAGGTGTTGAACACCGCCTACGAGCGGGCGGGTTATGACCTGATTGTAAACTATTCCCAGCCGCCGGTGCCGCCGCTGTCGGAAGCTCAGAAACTTGGGTCAACGATGTCCGGCGACAAGCAGGGGGTCGTCCGCAGGCTGTGATCATTCCGGCGAACGATTGATCGGTTCTGTCGCGGTTGCTGGCGGCGCGTATGCAGAATTGCCCTCACTTTACCCCCGGCTGACTCATCTCCGACAGAATGTGTTCGACCATGTTTGCAGGAGGCACGATGACTAGCGACAGTTGCGATTTCGATGGCAGTTGAAAGGTCTTGCGTTCCAGTGCCGGCCCGCCCCAGTTACGCTGTGACAAGGCGATTTCGGACAGCGCGCTAAGGAATTCGTCGCGGAGTGAGGCATCCATTGGGACCGGCTCCTGGCTAAACAACGTCCATTGAATGGCGTACTCTCCCGAAGGAAGCTCTAGCTGCTCCGCGGGCCTCCACGCCACAAGGCTCTTTGCAGTGTTCTCAAAAAACTGACAGGTCAGCGACGAACTGAGACCAACAGCGACGACCTCAGCGGGAATCGAGGGAAAGCCGCCACCAAATCCACCACCTCCACCGAAGAACCCACCAGAAGAGCCGACAGCCGACACTGGCTCCGCGTTGCTGGCAATCCAGCAGCCCCCATCAGACAACAGGGCTACGCGGCAGCCGCGCAGCCGCGATGCATGAATTGACTCTGCACCGCGGAAACTCGTACTGACATTCCAGCGCGGATGCCAATCGATATCGCCAATCTTCCGCGACTGAAGAACGATACTTGCGGTGAGAGTGACTCTCCTCGACCGGAGTGCCTCTGGGATCCCGGACTCGAGGGTCAGACTCCCAGGTTCTGGCGGTTCTCCGGGAACTTTGATCTTCTCCACATGCGCATCGGTCGGATGGACTGTAAATCGGCCGGAAGCAGATTCACCCCATGGCGTCGAAATTGAGTAGCGATACCGGCCAATTCGGACGTACGCGAAATCCGCGACACCATTCCCATCCGTGGTCTCGTTAGATCCGGAAACTCCTTGCACCATCGGTTCAGGTTGCACATCCACGATGACCCCGCTCAGCGGTTGGTCAGGCGTTCCTGCGACTGTGGTGCGAACGGTCAGGGCGACCATATCCCGAACCGGGGAGTTTGGCTGAGTTGGTCCCAGATTGTCCGACGATGTCGTCAGCCGTTCGAGCACATTCAGCAAAGCTCGTTGTTGCTCCGCGGCAGCCATCTGTTGCTGCTGCGACATCCAGCCGACGAGACCGATGGCGGCCAAAGAAGCGATGGCCATCGTTACCGAACACGCGAGCACGATCCGCTGCGACATGATGCGACTCCACATGGCTTGCCACCACAACTGCCGGGCGATCCGCTGGGGATCCCCGAATCGATCCAGCACCCGCCGCCGAGCCGTCTCGGCGTCTCCCGACCTCACCAGTTCCCGATGAAACGCACACCCCAGGTGATCCGCCAACTCGTCGGCGATGTCCTGCCGCAGGGACGACGGTTCGTCATCGCGCAGCGGCGGGAGGTCGGCGAGGAGGTCGGCGGGGGGCATCAGGGTGATCCGAGATTGGTTGTCCGTTCTCAGAAGCAAGGGAGTGCGGGAGTCGGGGAGTGCGGGAGAAAGACAAGGCCGGGAATGGTGTCTTTTCTCCCACGCTCCCGCACTCCCGTGCTCTTCCACTTGCGATTACATCGAACACTCCGCCCCGAGCACGCCCTCCACTCCGCGGGCGAACGCTTTCCAGGCGGCGCGCTTCGATTCCAGGGCGCTTTGGCCCGCCGAACTCAGGCGGTAGTACTTGCGGCGGCGGCCGTCGACCTCCTGCCAGAACGACTGCAGCAGTTTCTGTTGTTCGAGCCGATGGAGAGCCGGGTAGAGACTCCCTTCCTTCAGATCGAAGTAGGCTTGGGAATTCTGGGCAACTGTCTGAGCGATCTCGTAGCCATAGGTCGGGGCGTGCGAGACGACCTCCAGAATCAGCATTTCCACTGCGCCCCAGAGGAGCCGAGAATCCATGATCGTATGTCCGTCGTGGATACATTGACCGTCTTGGTATAAGCCTAGACGGTCGAGGTATGAAGGTCAACGGGGAATTTCTGCGCGACGAAGAAAAATCGCGAAACCGCAATCGAGCGCCCTTCGACGCTTGGGGTTTCGCTATTCCATGTTTCACGGAGCGCCGCGGGAGAATTTCGCGCTACTCGACGCGCACCCACAGCGTTTTGAGATACTCCGACTCCGGGCAGTTTCCCGCGATCGGGTGGTCCGCCGCAGCACCGCCACGAGCGAAGATCTGAATCCGTCGCTGCTCGGCATTGGCGGCGGCCGTGACGAGTTGCGTGAACTCGCCCACTTCGAGCATTCCCGAGCAACTGCACGTCAGGAAGACGCCGCCCGGCGCGACGAGTTTGATCGCCAGTCTGTTGAAATCGAAGTACTTTGTCTTGGCATCTTCGATCTCGTCGCGATGGCGAATCAGCTTGGGGGGATCGAGGATGATGACGTCGTATTTGCGGCCGTTGCGATGCATGTCCCGCAGGTAGGGAAAGCCGTCTCCCTGGACAAACTGGACCTTCGCCTTGTTGATTCGGGCGTTTTCGCGAGCCAGTTCGCACGCCGATTCGTCGAGTTCAACGCCGGTGACCTCGGCAGCCTGTCCCAACACTTTGGCCTGAATCGCGAACCCGCCCGTGTAACTGCAGACGTCGAGCACCGATTTGCCTGCGGAGAGCTCGGCGAGCCGCTTGCGATTGTCGCGCTGATCGCAATAGAAGCCGGTCTTGTGTCCCCCGGCGAAGTCGATTTTGAATTGCGTGCCGAACTCTTGAATGGTCGTTTTCGGCGGGACGTTCTCCGATCCAATCGGGTCGGCCGTAAAACCTTCGTGCTCTTCTGACATCGGAGCGCAACGCAGAACGGCGTGGCTGGTTCCACACAGAGGATTCATCAAGTCGAGCAGCGCTTCCGCCCGCTGATACATCCCCAGCGAGAAGGCCTCCAGGACCAGCACCTCGCCGAACTTGTCGACCACCAATCCCGAAAGGCCATCCCCTTCGGCGTGAATGATCCGATACGCATCGGAAACGGCGTCGAGTTTGAGGAGGTCGCGCCGCAGTGCGACAGCGGAGGCGATCCGCTCCTGCCACCAGGCCGACTGCGGCATCTCGCGCTGGGGAGTCAGCGTCCGGACCGCGATTTCCGCGTGGGGATTGAACAGCCCCCAGCCCAAATGTTCGCGACCGGAGGACTCCAGTCGAACGATGTCACCCGGGGCGGCCCGACCAGGGAACTCCCCCAGACGTCGCCGGAACAGAAAGGGATGGAAAGTCGGCGCGCGAACCTCCATGACGGAAATCACGCCATTTTCGGGAACATCAAGGGGGCGCTGTTCGAGCAATTCCGCGCGCGGGCGTTTGGAGACGCGCGGTGACGAAGGTCGACGAGACGGCGGAGGCGGACGGCGGTTCATCGGGATATCGTAACGGGGCAGGGGGCGCGTGTGCAAAAGCAACCTGGGGATTGCGATCCCCGGTATTTCGGGTGCTCACACCGACAACCCCTTCTCGAGACGAATTCTCCGGACTTCGGTGAGGACCGCTTCGATGATTTCCCCGTTGCGATCGAGCGCGATGTACTCCGCGTAATGAACGGCGACATTCGCCAGAACGGTGATGATTGCGATCCCTTGGTGGAGCGTCGCCGGCGACCAACCGAACCACCCGGCGAACTGTGCCGGAGAGGCGGGGTCCGCTGCAGCTCCGAAGGCGCCCGTCGTCAACAGCAGGAGGAATCCCCCAACCAAAGCGGGGACGACGCGGTATTTGATCGACTGATTCTCCCGGAAGAATTGATGATCCAACTGATACGCAGTCGAAGTCTCCTCCACCCAGCGACCGGTCCCCATGAAATAAGTGAGGACGATGGCATGGACGAGCGTTGTGAAACACAGGGCGCCGAGCGCCGTCACAAAATGGAGCGACACTCCTTGTTGGACGGCGGGGTCCGGGACGCGCGGATCATCGATCTGCAGTCCCAGGACAAAGGTCGCCACGAGCAGTGCCGCGCTGAGGATCGCGAGAGGGAGGAAGATGCGGATCATATTTCAGCCCGGGGGCAGTGGATTGCGGGAGTGCGGGAATGTCGGAGTCGAGGCAACTTGGCGCTGTCTCCCTGACTCCCCGGCACCCGCACTCCCCTGCAGGATTTAATCGATCAATCGCACATCCACGCTCGCGCTGTGCGCCGTCAGTCCCTCCGTCGCCGCCAATCGGCGGATGTCGTCCGCCGCATCGTCCAGAGCGTCGCGGTTATACCAGATCACGCTGGATCGCTTCAGGAAGTCATTGGCGCACAGTCCATTGGCAAAACGGGCCGTGCCTCCGGTGGGCAGGACATGGGACGGACCGGCAAAGTAATCCCCCACCGCAACCGGAGTGTAGTGTCCCATGAAGACCGCCCCGGCGTTCTGGATCGCTTCCAACTGGGTTTCGGGATCGCGCGTTGAAATGTGCAGATGCTCGGGAGCCAGCAGATCTGTCAGTGCACACGCCTGGGCCGCATCGCGTGCAATGATGAAGGCGCCGTAGTCGTTGAGGCTCGCCAGTGCAAGGTCGCCGCGCGGCAGCGCCGCGAGTTGAGCCTGCAATTCCTGGCGAACGGCGTCGACCAGTGGCGCATGCCAGGTGATCAAGACACCGGAACCAGGGCTGTGTTCAGCCTGTGAGATCAAGTCACTGGCGACGAAACGCGGATCGGCCGATTCATCGGCGAGGACCACCACTTCACTCGGTCCGGCGATGCTGTCGATGTCGACCTCGCCGTAAACATGCTGTTTGGCCAGCGCGACAAAGAGATTTCCCGGTCCGACGATCTTATCGACCCGCGGCAGTCCCTCCACGCCATAGGCCAGCGCTGCCACGGCCTGCGCGCCGCCGATGCGATAGACCTCTGTGATCCCGACTTCGGCGCAGGTCGCGAGGAGGTGCTGGTTGTACGCACCGAATTCGGTCGGCGGGACGACGACCGCGATCTCTTTGACCCCGGCGGTCTTGGCCGGGACGGCGGTCATCAGCACTGTTGACGGATAGGCGGCCGCACCTCCGGGGACGCAGATCCCCACCCGTCTCAAAGGCAAGTAGCGCTGCCGCAACTCCACACGTGCCATACCGTCTTGTCGAACCAGACGGGCGTCTTCGTGGAGAATCTGACGTTGGAACTCCGAAATGTTTTCTCGAATGCGGCGAATCGTTGTCAGAAACTTGGGGTCGACCTCCGCATGCGCCTGTTGCAACTCCGCGGCGGAGACTCGCAGCGTTGAGGGCGTGAGGTCTTTTTTGTCGAGCTTGCGCGAGTAGTCGAGGACGGCGTTGAGTCCCTGTTGCCGAACGTCGGCGCAAATCCGCTGGACCACTTGACGCGGCCACAACGGCTCGCCAAAGAGATCTATCGTTCGTTGCTTACCGGCGTCGGAAACGATGTCTCCCCGGACGCTGAGTTTCTGACGCAGATCGGCGAGCAGCACGAGCGGGTCTTCGCGGGAGCAGTCGAGCGTGGGAAGGCGCAGGTCCATGGTGTTCTTGGGGGTCGCTGAGGGAATCGACAAGCCACTCGGGAAGTCTGTGGATTTGTGGGAGCATGCGGGGACGCGATAGAGTGTAGGGGATGTTCGCGCGCTTGCCCACTGCAGCGAAACCGGAAGGGTTCTCTCGATGAAGTATGGAGTGATCGATCTCCGCAGCGATACCGTCACTCGCCCCACTCCCGGCATGCGCCGCGCGATCGCCGACGCTGAAGTGGGCGACGACATGGCGGGAGAAGATCCCACCGTCAATCGGCTGGAAGCAAAGATCTGCGAACTGCTCGGCAAACCGGCGGCCGTCTACGCCTGCTCGGGGACGCAGTCGAACCAAATGGGCGTCCGCGCCCATTGCCAGTCGGGCGATGAACTGCTCATCGAAGAGTCGGGCCACATCGCCAATTGGGAAGCGGGCGGGGCGGCGGTGTTGTCGGCGGTTTCCGTGCGGACGTTGCGCGGCCGCGGCGGATTGATCGACGTCGGCGATCTCGAAGGCAAGATTCGTCCGGATAACCAGCACTACTGCGTCACGAGGCTGGTCTGCATTGAGAACACGACGAACCACGGCGGCGGCCGAGTCTACCCCGTGGAGCAGGTGCAGCGGGTTGCGACGTGGGCGCACGAGCACGGCCTGAAGGTGCATGCCGACGGCGCCCGGTTGTTCAATGCGTGCGTCGCAGGGGGCTATTCCGCCCGCGAGTTCTCACAGCACGTCGATTCGATTTCGATCTGTTTTTCCAAGGGTCTCGGTTGCCCGATGGGATCGGTCCTCGTCGGGGACGTGGACCTGATCCGCAAAGCCCGGCGCGCACGCAAGCTGTTTGGAGGCGCATTGCGACAGGCAGGGATGATGGCCGCGGCAGCGATTTACGCCCTCGATCACCACATCGAGCGTTTGGCGGAGGACCACGAGAACGCCAAGGTGTTTGCCCACGCAATTGCCGACATTCCCGGCGTGCTGCTCGACCCGGACGGCGTGGAGTCGAATCTCGTGTTTTTCGACATCGCGGCGGATTGCGGCCCTGCGGCGGAAATCTCCGCCAGACTTCGTGAACGCCAGGTGATCGCCCATGCGACCGGCCCCCAACGCATTCGAGCATGCACGCATCTGGATGTGACCAGGGAGGATCTCCTCGCAGCCGCGGAAATTCTGCGAGGGGTGCTCACCGGGGATCGCCGCAGTGTCGCGGTCACCGCGGATTTGGCGTATTAGCGGACTGGTGGGCGATCGAAGGCTGGGAATCGCCTCCCTCGGCTTCTGCGGGTCTGCGTAAGATGCGTAAGAATCTCGCATCGCACAAACCCGGCCGTTGCTGGAGTTCGCGGCTCAGGCGTGTTTGGTTGCAGACGGGGGCGTCTGCCGACCGATCCACGATTGCGGACGCTTCTCGACTGGGCCGTCGCGAATCGTTCCCATCTTTCCGATACGCTCGAACTTGGGAATCCTCCCTGGTTTCAAAGGCGACCATCTCCGGCGGTTCAATAAGGATGTTGCACGCCGATGGCTGACGACCCCCGTACGCGCAACGCCGCAGAGGCTTCGGGCACGCGCCGAGAAGGCCGGTTCCGTCGACTCATCGACGGGATCGTCCCCTTGACGTCGTTCCTGGCCCTTGGGATCGCCTCGTTCACCGCCTACACGATTTTCATCGCTGGACGCCAGGATGTTTCGTCAACAGCCTTGAAGGCTTACAGTTTCAGCAGCCCAGAGGACTCGCTGCGCTCCGTCCTGACGATGCGCAAGAATGGCGAATTCACTGCCCTGCGGACCTTCGACGTTGCGTTCAACAGTTCGGTCATCGACGAAAAACTGTCGACGCTGCAGATCCACAAGACCCGCGAATATGATGGTCGTCGGATCTTGTTCATCTCGTATCGCGAGCGTGGCGACGCGAAGTACGCCACCGAGGCCTATCTTCGCGACGCCCATTCCGGGCTCTGGGGGCCGACGCGGTACGAGTACTACGACGTCAAAGACCAGCAACTCGCCTCTGAGATGCGCGGTTGGCTGGATGG
>JANRLN010000420.1:0-9907 GCA_033762515.1 Planctomycetaceae bacterium | reverse complement strand
TTTTCCGGTCTGGTGCGAGGGCAGGAGCCCCAGGAGACGTGTTTGTGGCACGACCCGGTGACGCGTCGCTGCAAGCATCACGATTTTCGGCCGCAGGTCTGCCGGGACTACGAGATCGGTGCGCGTGCCTGCCTGACGGTGCGAAAACAGCACGGTTTTCGCGACGGTGGAGCCTAGGAGTCGTCATTCCTCCGGCATCAGGGGGCGACGTCGTAACACACTGCCGCGGTGCCGTTGCGCACCAGGAGTTTCCCCTGCGCCACCGCCGGATGGTTCCATGTCGTCCCGTCGACCGCATGAATCCGACCCAGTTCTTCAAAGCCGGCGGGGTCGGCCGCGACGAGGACGACGTCCCCTTCTTCGGTGACGACCAGCAGGGTTTTCAGGAAGGCGAGTAGTTGGCCGTAGCCGAAGCCGCGGGCCTTCCACTTCGTCTTTCCGGTCGCTGTTTCGATGCACGTCAAGACGCCGTCATCGAGGCCGTAAACGCAATCATCAACCAGCACGACGTCGTTGAATTTGAGCTTCAGGCGATTTGTCTTCCAAACCTCCTGGGGCTTCCATTGGTCCTCGGCTGCGGTCAGCTTCAGCCGCACGGAGCCGACGCCGTAACCGGTCCCGACGAGCAGCGAAGAATCGTCCAGCTTCACCGGCTGAGCCGAGTTCACCTTGGGCATGTTCTGCATCGGGAAGTTCCACAATAATCGACCCGTGTCGAGTGCAAGACCCGCGATGCCATGTCCGTGGAAGGCCAGCAACTGACGGACGCCGCCGATCTCTTCCATACGCGGCCCGCCATAGCCGGCCGGAAACGTGCCGGATGTCCAGGCGATCTCTCCAGAGCTGCGGCGATAAGCGATGACGGATCGACCGTCTCCCTCGCCGGGAAGCGTAATGACGTAATCATCGATCACCAGTGGGCTGCCGGAGACGCCCCATTCCAGATTCTTGACCGGCGTCCCGTCCTTTCCTGCGTCGCTCAGGATGTCTCGCGACCAGAGTTTCTTACCGGTGCGAGTCTCCAGACAGTTGAGAATGCCCGTTCCACCCAGGGAAAACGTTTGATCGCCGGCGATCACGGGGGTTGCGTGCGGGCCGTCGCCGCCATTGACTTCCACGGTGCGGAAGCGTGCGGCGTCCTCATGAACCCAAAGCTGCTCACCCGTCGTCAGCCGATAACAGACGATCGATTCCTGCTCGTCCCGCTGTTCCATGGTAATGGCGTAGTCGCCCAAGACCGAGAACGACGACCACCCCAAACCCACCGGATGCCGCCAGAGTTCCTGCGGCGGCTTCTCGGTCCAGTTGGTGCGGAACCCGCTGCCGCGCACGATGCCGTCACGTTGGGGCCCGCGAAAATCGGCCCAGTCATCGGGACCGGCGATGAGAGGTTCCGCGGTCGCCGCCGTGGTCTCAGCGGCTGTTGTGGGGGATTCCGCTGGCGCCGCCTTGGCACGCGACTTCCAGAATTCGCGTGCCAATTCGGCCCGTTCGGGTTCCCAGCGATAAGCCAGCCGGGGAACCATATCGCCGTCGACGCCGTCGACTCGGTACACCGCGAAGAAAACAATCGCTGCAGCCGCAACCGCTGCCAGCCCTGTGAAGCGCGTTGTCCACGTCAGTCCTGAGCCGAAGATCCACCAGAGCGTCAATGCAAAGAGGGCCGCCGGCCAGACCCACAAGACCGACATTTTCGAGAAGGTCGGATCGTCCGCGAATCGAATCAAGAAAACCACCTGAGCCGCGATCGCAAGTCCCAGGATGACCGCAGCCGCGGACCAGCGAAAGGCCCTGGGCCGAGTGGCAGGAACATCAGCAGCAAGATCGGTCGACATGGATCGCGACATTTCCCTGTAACGTGTCAGTAAAAGCTACGGCAGAAACCGCGAACGCTCTGCCGCGGTGGGCATGCGACAGGCGTCCTTCTTGCCGAAGATTCGATAGCGGTTGCGGGCGACGACGTAATATCCCAAATTTCGCAATGGGCGCGGGATCATCCACAGCAGCCACCCAAACAGCCACCATACCCCGCCCAGGGTCCACAGGATTCGCACCACGGCGCACGTTCGCCGATAGCTCAGCCGGGGAGTCCACAAGACGAGAGAGTGAAGCTGCTCCCGGTCTTCTGTGGGCAGCAACTGCTCGGCGGTGACACCCTGCAGCGGTGCGAACATCAGTTTTCCATCAGGATCGCGGGACAGGACGAAATCGACCCAGAAGTTGCAGAATCCGCAGACGCCGTCGAAGAAAACGATCGGCCGCTGCGGCAAGCGTTCGAGACGCGCCAACTCCGCGGCGGCTTTCAGCGATAAATCAGCAGAAACGACGGACATGATTCGGTCTCCCAGTCCCCTTGGTCAGCATATCCGATTTTCCCCGGAGAACTTAACGCCAAAAACTTCTATCGCTGCCGGCGCGGCGACTGGTACGATAGCATCTCAGATCCGGGATCCTCTCTATGCGTCGAATGCGGTCCTTACTCGTTCGTGGATGTCGGATGCCGCCATGGCGAGGTTGGGCGGTGTCGTCGGCGATTCACCTGGCGGTCCTGCTGCTGTTGGGGCTGTGGACGATTGCGGCCACCAGGCCGTCAACGGCCGGAAAGCTTGAAACGGACTGGACTGTCGCGGACACGACGACTCCCAATGTGGATCTCTCTACGGTCCTGGCGGTGGACCTCGGCGTCAATCCGGACGCCGGAGGTACGGGAAGCGATTTCCTGGCCGCGGCGGAACTGGACACGTTCGCGGTGGAACTCTCTGTCGACGACCGAATCGCCGATTCGCCCACAACTGTCGCGGGCGCCGAAGTCGCCCCTGGGTCACGTCGGCCGGCCCGCCGGCACTCCAGCGCGCTATCGAAATCCCGGGGGAGTGGAACCGGGTCGGGGTCTGGAATCGGGCCAGGGAGCGGTCCTGGATTCTTTGGACTGGCGCCCCCCGAAGGACGGCAGATTGTCTTTGTGGTCGACAGCTCCCGGAGCATGAATCATCCGCACGAGAGCGAAGCGAAGACCCGGTTTCGGCGACTCAAAATCGAGCTCGTGAAATGCATCCTGGAGATGCAGGCTGAGCAGTCGTTTTATGTGGTCTTTTTCAGCAACGAGGTCTCTGCGATGCCCTCACGCGGGCCGCAGCCGTCAATTCCCGGGGTGCGTGATCCGTACCTGCGGTGGATCGCCGAGATGAACGCGCTCGGAGCACCCACGGATCCCCTGCCGGCGCTCGACCTCGCCCTTCGATTACGCCCCGACGTGATTTGCTTTCTGACGGACGGGGAGTTTGACAAGGGGATTCAGCGGCGACTGCGTCGCATTCAGCAGGCGGAGACCGCAATCCACACATTCGCGTTCGGGGAAGCCTCAGCTGAAGACGTCTTGAGGGCTGTCGCCGAGAACAACGCGGGCGAGTACCGCTTTATTCCGTAGTCGGCGGACAGTGGGCGGGCGGAAACGCACCCGAATTCGTGATGTTTCGGCGGCCATCTCGCCTGAAACTCAGGGAGTCCCGAACTTCGGGCGGTTGAGCTTTCCATTTTGGGCGGAATTGGGGAAAGTGTGCACCTCACCGGTCGTCGCAACTCTCCGGTCTGCTCACAGTTCTGTCAAAAGTCTGGCTTTGATGAACACTCCTGTTGAAGAAATCCATCCTGCAAAAGGCCATCCCCCGCGGGATGTGCGCCCCCCCCACGAAGGGATCTGGTCGTCCAGCTTCATCGCTCTGCTGGTTGTGCAGTTTTGTACGGCATTGAACGACAACGCCTTTCGTTGGCTCGTCGTGCCGATTGCCAAACCGATTGTGGGAGACGCCAACGCCCTCGCAATTGGTCTGGCCGGTTTCACGCTGCCGTTCCTGGTCTTCGCCTCTCCGGCCGGATATCTCGCCGATCGTTTTTCCAAGGCTCGCGTCATCACCGCGTTTCGTTTCGTTGAAGCCGTCGTCTTCGGATTGGGGCTGCTGGCGATTCTGACGAGAGATCCCTGGTTGCTGTTCGGCATCGTGGTGGCAACAGGAGCGCTGACGGCACTCTTCGCCCCGTCCAAACTTGGCAGCCTGCCCGAGATTGTCCGTGATTCGGAACTCTCCACGGCGAATGGCTGGATGGGACTTATGGTCGTCCTCCCGTCGGCGTCGGGGGTCTTTCTCGGCAACGTCCTGGTCGGCTGGGTTCAGCCGCTCGCCCCCAATGCGGACGGTCCGATCCATATTCCCGGGCTGCTCATGGCGACCAGCGTGCTGATGACCGCCGCGATCACCGGCTGGGTGGCCAGTTTGTTCATCACGCGACTGCCGGCCGCCAATCCCGAGCGGGTGTGGAACTGGAATTTCGTCGCCGAGACGGTCACCAGCCTGAAGCTGCTGTCGGGGATGCAAGTCCTCTGGCGCACGGCGATGGGGATTGCCTTCTTCTGGGGTCTGGCGGCCCTGGCGCAGGTGAATATCGACACGTTCGGGATTCACGACCTCGGCTTGAAACAAGCTCACATCGGCGTTCTCGGAATGTTCCTGGTGCTGGGACTCGGCCTGGGAAGTGTCGTCGCCGGCCTGATCTCCGCGGGACGCATCGAACTTGGTCTGGTTCCTCTGGGAGCGGCCGGGATGTCGGTCTGTTCCTTCGGACTTTACTTCGCCGGAACCTATGGCGCCTCGCAACCCGATGTCGCCTTTTTCGGTTCCTGCGCCGCTCTGCTGGGACTCGGCATGTGTGCGGGCCTTTTCGATGTCCCGCTGGAAGCCTACCTGCAGCATCGGGCGCCCCCCGCGCAGCTCGGATCGGTGATCTCCGCAACGAACTTCCTGGTCTTCAGCGGCGTCCTGGGAGTTTCGGGTCTGTTTTTCCTGTTGCAGGGAGTCATGGGAATGTCTGCCGGCAGCATCTTCCTGCTGGCGGGGTTAGGCACGATCCCCGTCTGCATCTACATTGTCACCCTTCTTCCCGCGACGATGCTGCGGATGCTGGCCTGGGTTCTCGCCCACGGAGCATATCGCTTGCGTTACGTGGGGCGCGAGAATGTTCCGCTCGACCGCGGTGTGCTGCTCGTGCCCAACCATGTCACCTGGGTGGACGGGATCATCCTGCTGGTCGCAGTGCCGCGGCCGGTGCGCTTCGTCGTCTATGCCGACTTCGTCGAAAGTCCGAAACTCAACTGGCTGGCGAAGATCTTCGAGATCATTCCCATCAAGGCGGATGGTGGCCCGAAGAAGCTGATGCAGTCGATTCTCACCGCCCGCGAGGCGCTCAAGAACGGCGAGTGCGTTTGCATCTTTGCGGAAGGAACTCTCACCCGCACCGGTCAAATGCAGCCTTTTCAGCCGGGATTTCTCAAGATTCTGCAAGGGACCGGCGCCCCCGTCGTGCCGGTGTGCCTGCATGGCTTGTGGGGGAGCATCTTCAGCTACTTCGACGGCAAATTCTTCTGGAAGTGGCCGCGGGCGCTGCGCTATCCCGTCTCCGTTCTGTTCGGTGAACCGATCGCCCAGGTCGAATCGGCCGAGCAAGTCAGTCAACGAGTCCGCGAATTGGGGATGATGGCTGTGGAACAGCATCGCGACCACGAATTGAATCCAGCCCGGACGTTTCTCCGCACCTGCCGGCGTCGGGCCAATCACGCCAAAATGGCCGACTCCACGGGGGTCGAACTGACCGGACGGAAACTCCTCGCGTCGGTGCTGGCGCTCGGGCAGGTGCTGCGGCGGAATGTCCTGAAGCCGGACGAAGCCCATGTAGGAATCCTGCTGCCGCCCACCGTGGCCTGTGCCGTCGCCAACGTCGCCGTGACCCTTTCGCGGCGGGTGACCGTGAACCTGAACTACACGATGTCGGAAGCCGATCTGCGGTTCTGCGTGCGTGAGGCGGGCGTCAAGCATGTCCTCACCAGCCGGAAGATGTTGGAGAAGAAGCCGGTGGACCTCGGCGTGGAGTTTGTGTTTCTGGAAGATCTCAAGTTGCAGGTGACCTGGTTCGACAAGCTGCGGGCGGCGCTCGGAGCCTACGTCCTGCCGGTCAGTTGGACCGATTGGGGGCTGGGACTGCACCAGATCCATGGGGACGACCCGATCACGGTCATCTTCACCTCGGGCTCGACCGGCGAACCGAAGGGAGTGGTCCTCTCGCATCACAATGTCCGTGCCACCTGTCATGCCGCCGACCAGATCTTCCAGACCAATCAGAGCGACGTCGTCCTGGGAGTGGTTCCGATTTTCCACTCGCTAGGATACCTCGCCACGCTGTGGCTGCCGTTGTCCGTGGATCCCAAGGTCGTGTACCACGTCAATCCGCTGGATGCCCGTCAGATCGGCGAACTGGCCGAGAAGCACAAGGCGACCATCTTCTTCGCCACACCGACCTTCCTGCGAACCTACCTGAAGCGCTGCACCAAGGAGCAGTTCTCGCATCTCGACCTCGTGGTCGTGGGCGCTGAAAAACTTCCCGTCGACCTCGCCACGCAGTTCCAGGAGAAGTTCGGCGTTCTACCGACGGAAGGATACGGAGCCACGGAGACCACCGGTCCCGCCGCCGTCAACATCCCCGATCACCGCTGCGAGATGGTTGAACAGAAGGGAACCAAACTGGGAACCGTCGGTCGGCCGCTGCCGGACGTGGTCATCCGCGCCGTTGATCCCGAGACGCGCGCGCCCCTCGCTGTGAACGCCGAGGGTCTGATCGAGATTAAGGGCTACAACATCATGTTGGGCTATCTGAATCGTCCCGACAAAACCGCAGCGGTCATTCGCGACGGGTGGTACAACACCGGCGACATGGGCTTCGTCGACGACGAAGGCTTTGTTCATATCACCGGGCGGATGAGTCGTTTCTCCAAGATTGGCGGCGAAATGGTGCCGCATTTGAAGATCGAGGAGTGCCTGCTGAAGATTCTTGAGACGGCGGACGGAGAAGACTTGGGCCCTCTTCTTGCCGTAACCGCGGTGCCGGACAGCAAACGCGGGGAACGAATCATTGTTCTGCATCGGAAGTTGACCAAAGACGTCGGGACAATCCTCAAGGAACTCGGGGACTGCCAACTCCCGAACCTCTGGATGCCCGATGCCGACGCGTTTATCGAAGTCGACGCGATCCCGATGCTGGGCACGGGCAAAGTCGATTTGAAGGGAATCAAGTCCCTCGCCGCCGAACGCTGTGCACCCGCGGCCGTACCCGTATAGCGGCGACCTGCATGTAGGGTTGTGCCATGGGCGCTGCGGACACCGCGCTGTGTCCGCATGGGTCGGCGGCGGAACGGACTGCCCTGCACGGGCTGACGTCGGGCCTCAAGAGCCGCGCGTCAGTCTCGCGGGCGGAGTCCCCATGCCCGTTAGCCTACTTGCCGTTCGTCGCCCAGACATGGTCCAACGCCGCTTGGACGCTCAACCGGCGAAACGTCAGTTTCGTGCCGGGGTCTTCCACGGCGACGCCGGTCCGTTGGAAGATTGCGAGCATCGCCTCGGGAAGATGGCGGCCGTCCTGGCGCCAATCGTAGTTGGATTTCTCGATGGCCTCGCGCAGCAGCAGCACCGCGCCGCAGAGGATGGCATTGGACGACGACGTCGCGGCCGCGGGGACGACGAGGTCGACTTTCGCGTGACGGTCCAGGTAGACGACGTCTTTGTTCGGTCTCGTGGCCCCAACGGCGATGCAATTCGGCTGGCACGCCGGCCAGGAGATTCCCTTCGTGAAGTTGTGGTTTCCCGCAGGGGCGCTGACCCAGATCCCGAGTTCGCGGAGACGTGCGAGTTTGGCGTCAATCTCCGTCTCCACAGGGCTGGCATGTTCCAGGTCATCGACCGGGGCGAGGTTCACGGCCGTGATACGGTGCTCGGCGTGGTGATCGATCACCCACTGCAGTCCCTTCGCGAGGGAAACGCTGTCGGCGATGTTGCAGTGGCAGCACTCGAGAGCGCGGACCACGGCGACCTGATTGTTGAACGCCACGCCGTGCTTTCCTCGGAAGTTCAGGGACGAAGGGATGCCGATCGTCGATCCGTGATACCCGCGGCCCTCATGCCGCGGGTCGTTGTCCCCGTCAACGCTGTCGTAGGTGACCCTCACTTTCGGTGTGTCGCCGTCCAACGTCGACCATTCCGGCATTGAGAGTTTGCAGCCATCATCCAGCAGCGCCAGCGTCTGCCCGCGTCCGAACGTCAGTCGGTCGGCATAGGCCTCCCATGCCGCGGTGACTCCGGCCTGTTGAAACGAAATCGGCTCGACCGGTTCAGCCGCACTTGCTGCAAGACTCCATGCCAGCAACCAGGAGGAGACGCCGACTGTGCGGAGCATGAATTGGTCCTGTAGTGCCTGAGATTCGCCGAAGATCACGCGAGGAGTTCGCCGCGAACATGACCATCCCCGGCAATCGGGTAGGGCCGCCCCGTTCGGTCGTGGACGATGCCTGCGGGATCGATCCCCAACAGATGGTACGTCGTCGCCTGGATGTCTTTGGGAGAAATCGGAGTGTCAGCGACGGTTCCACCCATCGCGTCGCTGCGGCCGACGACCGCACCGCGATGGGTCCCTCCGCCGGCAAGAGTCATCGAATAGACTTGCGACCAGTGATGCCGGGCGGCCCCCACCGGTTTGGAATCGATCTGGGGCGTCCGTCCGTGCTCGCTGAGACACAGTACCAGCGTTTCGTCCAGCAAGCCCCGCTGTTCCAGGTCGAGAATCAGCGCCGAATAGGCGGCGTCAAAGCCCGGCAGCAGATACTGCTTCAAACGCGGATAATGGTTCTGGTGGGTATCCCAGGCCCCGCTGAAGTAGGTGCCATAGGCGTCCCAGAAAACGCTGACAAAACGCGTGCCGGCTTCCACGAGGCGTCGCGCCGCCTGGCACGATTGCCCGAAAAGGGTGTGCCCGTAGCGCTCGCGTGCGGCGGAGGCTTCGCGACGGACATCCAGCGCCTCGCGGACGTTGGCCGAAGTCAGCAGCGACAGCGCCCGCCCTTGATTGACTCCGTAGGACCGCGCGGCCGCTGCGGCGTCGGCCGATTTCCGGGAGGCGTCGAGTTGATCGAGGAGCACGCGTCGCACGTTGAAGCGATCCAGCGTGACGCCGTCCTGAAACTGGTCGGCGCCATCGAAGACAAACCTCGAGTCGGCATCGATCGCCGCGTAGGGATCGGTGTATTCCTTGGACTGTTCGTGGCGGCACTTGGGAGCGACGCGTCGCCCTTTTCCGGAGAATTTGGCCCACACGGGATCATATTGTTGACCCAGAAAGGCCGCATACGGACCGGCGATCAGGCCAAGGTCGTCCACCTGGGAATTGAAGACCCAGGGCAAGCCCACGTGCCGCGGCATTCCGGCCCGCTCCGCGGCGCCGGGTGCCGCCTGAGCCCATTGATGGTCGGCGATCGAACCCAGGTAGGGCCAGTGTGCCGGGTCGCGCGGTTTGACTTCCAGATCGGTCGTGTACGCGGGGAGTCCCGATAGTGCATAGGCCACGCAGTGCAGCGGAAAGGGATGCGTCATCGACCGCACGACCGTCAGTCGATCGGCGATTTGCGCAGTCTGGGGCAGCCCCTCGCAGAACGACACTCCCGGCAGCGACGTCGAAATACCGCGGAGTTCGCCCTGAACCTGCGCCGGCGCGAGTTCTTTGGGATCAAATGTTTCGTGCTGCGGTGCGGCTCCGAAGAGGAACAGCATGATGCACGATTTGGCGCGACCGAATCCCGGCAGCGGAGTCTCCGACGTTGCCGCCTCAGCGATCCGCGCCGCCTGATCAAGGGTGAGGCCGTACAACCCCAGTCCGCCGATATGCAGCAGATCCCGCCGCGTGACGCCGTCGCAAAGCTGTCTGCGCGAACCGAGGAGTCGCAACATGGGGAAGTCTCAATTCCGAAGCGCCACAGCTCAAGGAAATCCGAAACTCAAAGAGCCCCAGCCAGCCTTCAAGGGAGGTGCATTCGGCC
>JANRLN010000419.1:0-17127 GCA_033762515.1 Planctomycetaceae bacterium | reverse complement strand
CCGCATGAAGCCGCCGGCGCCCCGCAACTCATCCCGCTCAACGCCGAACTACGACAAGCACTGAAACCCTATCTCCCACACGTCTCATGAAAATCGTTTACGGCGTTGCCTGCCACCCCGCCGTTTGACGACATGGTCTATTCCCATCGAGATCACCGCCTGCGTGATGCAGATGGCGCGCTGCTGCATGTCAGGATGTTGATGCAAAGATAGGTAATGCAGAACCTTCCGGCAGACCCGCGACCGGCCACTCCAGAATGGGTATTTTGCCCGATGAACGATTGAAGACGCATGGCTTGGCTCCGGTGCGGGTTGTGGCTGAATTGAATAAGCTCGTCGAACAATCCACGATGAGCGGCCGCAGCCGACCGAACGCAACCCGGAATCGAAAGGAACCACGTTCCGTGAGACAGCCCTCGATCTTGACGGGAACTCTGTTTGCAGTCCTGCTGGTCGCGTCCAGCGCGGTCAGGGCTCAGCCCAAGCCATTGAAGGTCTTCATTCTCGCTGGTCAATCCAACATGGAGGGGCATGCCAGGATCGAGACCTTCGATTACATCGGTGATGACCCTGCAACTGCTCCGTTGCTCAAGCGGATGCGTGGCGCCGATGGGAGCCCGACGGTTTGCGATCAGGTCTGGATTTCGTACTTCACCGGGATCGGTGATTCGAATGGCGAGGGCTTTGGCAAGCTCACGGCGGGCTACGGCTCGCGGCAGACACCGGGCGAGAATGGCGGCAAGATCGGGCCTGAGTTCACCTTTGGACTAACGCTCGACGAGCAGCTCAACGAACCCGTGCTCATCATCAAGACCGCGTGGGGCGGGAAGTCATTGCATACCGACTTCCGTTCGCCCAGTGCTGGCCCTTATGTGTTGAGCGAGTGGCAGAAGGAGCATTATCCCAAACAGGAAGGGCATGGCATCCCGAAGGACTTCGAGAAGTGGAAGGCCGACAAGATCAAAGAGACCGGCGTGTATTACCGCCTCATGATCGAGCATGTGAAGCGCGTGCTGGCTGACCCCCAGCGCGTTTGCCCGGCTTACGACCCGGCGGCCGGATACGAGATCTCGGGTTTTGTGTGGCTTCAAGGTTGGAACGACATGGTCGATGGCCACGTTTATCCGCATCCGAAGCAGGGCGACGCCACTCCGCGTTTCGCGAGCTACAGCGACTGCCTCTCGCACTTCATCCGCGATGTCCGTCATGATCTGTCTGCGCCCCAGATGCCGTTTGTGATCGGCGTGATGGGTGTCGGCGGCGCGAAAGCGGGGGCGGATGTCGTGGCTTTCCGCGAGGCCATGACCGCCCCGGTCCTGCTGCCTGAGTTCCAAGGCAATGTGACGGCCGTGCCGACCGCACCGTTCTGGTCCGAAGAACTCGGAGCCATCGACGAGAAGCATGGGAAAGTCCGGCAGATGGGTTATTACCTCGACTCAATGCACAAGGATTACGCCAACGCCGATGGCACGATGACCGCCGAGCAGAAGCGCGAGTTCTTGAAGAAGTTCGAAGCCGACCTCATCTCGCCCGCTGAAGTCGCGTTATGGAAACGCGGTGCTTCGAATGCGGGTTATCACTACCTCGGCTGCGCGAAGACGTTCGCGCTCATGGGGAAGAGGTTTGCCGAGGCGAGCCTCGCGATGCTGAATTCCCCGAAGGAACGCGCCGCGGCTGCTCCCGCTGCGGAGCCCAGGGAGGGCGAGATGGCGGGCTACTTGCTCGTGCCGAATGAGAAAGTGCCGGAGACGTTCGATGCGGGGTTTTCCATGTACGTCGCCGCCTGGCCGCTGTTGAAGCAATATCCCGGACAGCGGTTTCAGTCGGGGCTGCCGGGAACCTGGATGTTCGCGCAGCCGGTCGGCAAGCCCTTAAAGAAAGGGTACTCGGACATCGAAGGCGGGCTCGGTTGGTGGCGGGATACAGAGTACGCCACTGAGACTCCCAAATTCATCATGGGGGGTGTCGCTCCGGACTTTGTCGAGTGGGCCAATGGTCCCGGAGCGGGCAAGGGGCGCGATTGGGCGAAACCGAATGGCAAGTACGCGGTCGCTCAACTCAGCCCGTGGGTGCTCTGGCCCCCGGACGGGTTGAATCTCAAGCAAGGGACGCGCGGCGAATGGTTTGGGTATGGCTATCTGCCGTTACCGCTCACTCAGCCGAAGGCGAAGACCGACGGGAAAGAGATTCCGACCGGCAACCACTGTTGGACGCTGTTCCTCAATACGGGCAACTTCAAGGGACCGGTCACGTTCTTTACGCCGTACTTCTGGTCTCGCAACGCGGTCCGCGATCCGCGATTCGCCGGGCAGCTCCTCGACACTCGTCCTTCCGATCCCAACCGAGCGCTGCAGATGGAGACTCAGCACATCCCGAGCGTGCAGGCAACAGACTCAAAGGGTGTGACGTACGCGCGAGTCTCGCCGACTCAGTTCCCGAGCGACGCTCAAGGCGACTCGGCGCTCGTGCATCGCGTGACTTCCTACAACAAGCAGGCGTTGTGGGATGCCGTGCAAGCGTGGTTCGATGGCGGCCCGGTCGCGAGCGGTGAGGTCAAACCTGAAGGAGCGGCGCTCCACGAGTTCCCCGGTCACGGCGGAGCGACCTGGCAAATCTATCCCGACGGAACCCAGAGAGAAGAGAAGTTTCCCGTCGCCTGGAATTCGTTTGCGACCCCGTTCGCGCCGGATCGCAACACCTTCGGGTACAAATGGAATTTGAACTGGGTGAAACGGGACGACTCGACCGATCGCCATCTGGTCGTGCTGCCGGAGTTCTTTCGACTCGGTGTGAACGACAAGCAGAAGTCCACGTGGTCCCCGGTGACCGCGTCTGAAGTTCCCGCCGAGACCGGTCTCGCCAATACGAGTTTCGACCGGAAACGCAACGGCTCGCCGAAGACCTATGTAACTCCCGAGGACACGGACAGTTGCTGGAAGAAGCCTGGGCCCAAAGCAGGGCCATTTCAAGCACGACCGGGAGACGGCAGCGTCGTGACCTACTCCTGGTACCGCTTTGCCGATCAGCCTGCACTGCTCAACGCCGATATGACCGACGCTGAGCGCGAAGCCATCCAAAAGCGAGTGGAACTTTTACACCGTCACTGGAGCAATGACCGAAATTACCTTGCCCCGCCGGCAAAAGGGGAGCTTGCCGACATCGACCCCGCCCTGATCGTTATTCCACCGGCTGGAATGGAGTTCGGCTACGTGCCAATCGTCACGCGGCAGGAACCTGACCTGGATGATTCCGAGTAGCCGCCACGTCCCGCTGCCGTTTGAAGCGAGTCTTTTGAAGCAGACGCATAATCCGGTCTCGCTTGCTGGCAGAGTGGCTGGGGTCGAGTCTTCGAGCCCCCAGTGGGCCTCTGTACAACGCTGGGGGCGAATGGCCGTTGAAGTCCATTCGCAATGAGAATCGATCGTGGCCATTCGACCCCAGCCACCCCGCCGCGCGATTTGCTGAAACGCCTGCGGTTCTCCGGCCCGCGCCCGGCGAATCAACTCCCCCTCGTCAGTCGACGTGTTTTCGGCCATGCCGATGATTCCCCGGCCGGCGTCAAAGGGTTCACCGATTCTCGGAATTTCTCCCCAAGATACCTTGCGGCAGCCACTCCCGCCGAGCGATCGACCATTTCCGCGGGAGAATGTCGTTGGTCTCTCGCACCTGGTTGCCGGTCGAGAACGGTGGGGGCCGACTTCATGCGCCCGTTCGCGGGAACTCGTCCAGATCCCTGAAGATTTGGAGCCGCTCCCTCCAGCTCGCGAGGGACGGCGGTGCGCGCCTTGGCAGCTTTCAGGCGTCGCGCGGTTCGGCAAAGCGCTGTCGGATCTCCCGCAGGAATCCATCGCGGTCATTGATCATCCGATCGAGCAGCTTGGGCGGCGCGGCGGTTTCCTCGTAACGCGCGGACCAAAGCACGATTTCGATCAACACCGGCACCAGGTCCAACCCCTTGGAAGTCGGACGGTACGTCACGACCCTGGCATCGCTGGAGGAACGCTCTCCCACCACAATGCCGTGATCCTGCAAGCGCAAAAGACGGTCTGCCAGCACGTTGCTTGCAATCTGCTCCCCACTCTCTTGAAACGCCTTGAATGTCTGCCGCCCCTTGAACACCAGGTCGCGCAGAATCAGCAGCGTCCAGCGGTCGCCGAAGATCTCCAGAGCGATGCTCAAGGGGCAGTCCGACCGTCGATCGGCTTTCGAGGAACGCTTCATGGCGTCATCCTGCGAAAATCACTTGCGATATGCAAGTGAGTTGCTATGCTGTCCCCATGAATCCGAAGATCTCTGTCCCTGCGCAGCGATTCTGGTGGGCGGTGGCCGCCTACCTCTTCCCCACGTTTCCCCTGGGATATGTCTGGCATCTGGTTCTCTTCCGGCGGCAGTACCACGAATTGCAGCTGTATCGCGACGAAGTTCTCATTCCGCTGGGATTGGCGTCGATGGCGATCCAGTCGCTTGCGTTCGCGTGGATCTACCCGCGGGTTTTCAGCACGCGACGCGAGTGCTGGTCATCGAGTGCGGCGCAATTTTTCGCCCTGTTCGCCGTATTGTCTTGGTCATTCACCACGCTGCCCGTCGCCGCCAAGTACCGCATGGACTCCATCCCGATGTTCTTGAGTCTGGAGACCGCGTTCACGCTGGTCCAGTTTCTGGCAGTGTCGCCGCTGATCGCGTTCGCGTATCGCGAGAAGAACTGATCGTTCGTAATCGAAAGGACGCACCGTATGCAGTCTAAGGAACTTCTCGTCTCTGCGCTCCGGCAGAGTTATGGACTCGTGATGCCGCTGCTGGAAGACCTTAAGTCCGCGCCCCTCGTGGCTCCCACATTGAAGGGCGGAAATCACGCTCACTGGATTCTGGGGCACCTCGTTGCGTCCGAAGGGCAGTTTCGCTCAATGATGCGGGGAATTCCCGATCCCACAGAATCGTTAAGGCCGCTCTTCGGCGGCGGCTCGACGCCCGATTCCACCGGCGCAGGTTATCCCCCCTACGAAGAGTTGCTCGCCCGGATCGTCGGTCTGCGACAGGAGACCATGGATTGGCTGGAGTCGCTTGGCGAAGAGGAACTTGATCGGGCGAGCACCTTGGTTCCCCCAGGATTCGAGCCGTTCTTCGGCACCTGGCGATCATGCCTGCTCATGCAGGCGATGCACTGGATGAATCACCGGGGACAACTGGCCGACTGCCGGCGATCCGCCGGACGCGAACGAATGATGGCATAGTGGGAGATCAACGTCCCGGGTGAGTTCCTTCACTGGGCGGGGTCGGATTCCGAGATCCGTGAAGAAGGCAAGGCGGCGTCTCCATCCCCAACGGGCGGCATCGGCATATCCGAACCCAGTCTGGTTCCGCAAATCTCCAGCCTGCCCGCGAAACTGCCGCACTCGCCGCCTGCAGGGACCAGGAGCGGATCGGAAGGGGGAACGCGGTAAGGCGAGCGATCTCCCCGACTCTCATCGCAACCGGAACTTCAGGGACTCGTCTCTCGACAGCGCGATGGCTTGAGCCGCTCAATCCCGCAACATGCGGTGTTGCGACGGTCTCATCGAGGTGCTGCGCATGCGGTGCTTTTCAGCAAGGTGCAACCGTCACTCATGAAGGCTCGCCCCTATTCGACGGAGATCTTCTGATCGGAAAAGTGAAGTGTGAAGTTCATGCAGCCATCATTCAGGAGCCAAGGGCGAATGGAATACGACCTTGCACCAGACCGATGAAGGGGATCAGCCTCTGCGATTCGGGTTGCCTCTTCGAGTGATGAAGCGTTGTAGATGAGCAGGCCGTCACCGGACCACGAATCCGGCTCTTCGTCAAAGAGGGGCCCCGCCATGAAAAGGGTTCCGCTGGATTCCAGCGTTCCGAGGTATTCCAGGTGAGCTTGGATGTTGTCCTTAATCGGACCAAATCCCCCGTTTGGCTTGGATGTGACCACATACAGCATTTTCCTGAGCCGCCCCTCGCTGGCCTTCAGGGCGTCGGTCACCGTCTTTTTCTCATGCATGTGCTTGCTCCTGAGATGCCGGCGTACGCAAACGCGCCGGTCGCTCCATTGACTGACTTGACCGACGACTATTCTTCGAGGAACGGATAATCGGTGTAACCCTTTTCATTGCCGCCGTAGAACGTCGCAGGATCGGCAGGATTGAGGGGGGCTCCCTTTGCGAATCGTTTCGGCAAATCCGGGTTGGCGAGAAACAGCCGTGCAAACGAGACGAGGTCGGCGTCTCCACGGGTCAGCGCGGCCTCGGCCTTGGCCTGATCGTAGTCCTGGTTGACGATGAGCGTGCCTTCAAAGTGTGGGCGAAACACGCTCACCGGAATTGCCTGGCCGCCATGCCTGAGATCGGAACGGCTGGCTTCCATGATATGAACATAGCCGACGCCCAGCTTGCTTAAGGCAGAAACGGCATACGAGAAAGTCGTCACCGGGTCGCTGTCACGCATGTCGTTGTAGGTGTTCGACGGAGACAGCTTGACTCCCACACGATCCGCTCCCCAGACCTCGACTGCGGCGGCGGTGACTTCCAACAGAAATCTGGCCCGCTTCTCGACCGATCCCCCGTACTCGTCCGTTCGCTGATTCGTGCCGTCTTGAAGGAATTGATCGGGGAGGTAACCGAAGGCGCCATGAATCTCCACGCCGTCGAAGCCGGCATCTTTGGCGTTTTTCGCTCCCTGTCGGTACTGGTCGACAACACCAGGAATCTCGGAAGCGTCCAGCGGACGAGGAACTTCGAATGGGACACCGCCGTCCCCCCGAAATTGAAGCGTCTTACCGTTGATCGCAATCGGCGATGGAGCGACGGGCAACTCGCCACCATGAAAGAACGAATGCGACACCCGTCCGCAGTGCCAGAGTTGGAGAAAGATGCGGCCTCCGGCGGCGTGGACTGCATCGGTCACGACCTTCCATCCGGCGACCTGCTCCTCCGAGTGGACGCCCGGTGTCGCCGGATAACCCACACCCTGAGGCGACACCTGAGTTCCCTCGGCGACGATGAGTCCTGCCGACGCCCGCTGCCGATAGTACGTAGCGTTCATCGGAGAGGGGACTCCACCTTCTCCTGCTCGGCACCTCGTCATGGGGGACATCACCATGCGATTCGGTAATTCCAGATCGCCAAGACGGCGCGGGGTCAAAAGGCTGCTCACAACAGGCTCCGGTAAGGCTGCGTTAGGGCGATGGTCTCCTCAGGGGAGCATCCTTGGGCTATTGTAAGAATCGTGGCAAGTAGGAACTTTTCGGTGCCCTGGAAACCTTGTGGAGACCATCGATGGGCGAGGGTCACGAGCCGTTGTGCATCCTCGACGACGACTGTCCACTTCGACAGATGTTCGATCTGGTTGGAGATCGCTGGACGAGCAGTGTTCTGTTTGTGATCGGTGAGGATGTAAAACGTTACAGTGATCTGCAGCGACAGATTCCGGGCGTCAGCAAGAAGATGCTGACGCAGACGCTTCGGAGACTTGAGCAGGCGGGCCTTGTCTCACGCAAAGTCTACCCTGTCGTGCCGCCGCGGACGGAGTACCGACTGACTTCGATCGGCAAGAGCATTCTTGAGCCAGTCTCGTCCATGGCGGAATGGGCCGTCAGGCATCAGCGAGAACTCAAGCAGATCCGGTCGAATCGAGAAGCCCATCAATAGCGGTCTTCGTGGATCAAGGACGTGTATCAGGATTGAATGGGGGGAGTCATGATGTGCTTTCCCCGTCGATCCGCCGTTTCGAGAACGTGGATCAGGATTGCCGGGATTCGACGCCGGGTCGGCTGCTGCCGCTCCGCGTTGAGGCGTTTGAGAGAGTCAAGGAGCGGTTCAGGGGATCATCGAGCAGTTGTTGGATTCGTTCCCGACGTTCCTCGGGTCGGACCCGGTCCGTTCGCGGATTGAAAAAGTCCCGACGGCGGACGTCGTCAGCCCCTTTCCTGCCCATTCAGGTGCGGAGCCATCCTGAGCGATCAGCCTTCGATGCGGAGTTTCGAGTTGCTCCCATGTGCGTGTCCTCCCCGGTTCGGAGTTGAACTCGCACCTGTCGGTGCGACTCTTCCATCCCAGGGCTGGTCCACGAGAGGCCGATCCGTCCCATCATCTGCCGCGCAGAGGGTTTTTCTGACATCTTTCCTGACGTCCGGGGTCTTCCGAACCCATTGCGAGACAGCGTTCGCGGCGGAAGCCAACGAAAAAGCCCGACTTACGAACCTCGTAAGTCGGGCTTCAATGGAGGCGGCGGGAATTGAACCCGCGTCCTGTGATCCCTCGACGACAGCTTCTACGTGTGTAGTCCGCTGATTGATGTCATCGCGGCGGGTTCAACTGACCAAGCCTTCCGCGACCAGCTCTCAACTGTGTCTCGTCCTGGGGATAGACAGCAGTGACCCAGGACCAGCCGGAATTAACAAGTGACTTTTGGACGCCTCCGGCAGGGCTTCCGCAGTCACCGCGGCCTATTACTAGGCTGCGAGAGCATAAGTGCCAGTGTTGGCAGTTATTGTTTGATCAGCTTTTTACGTGGCCAACTGATCAACCACGACACGCGACCATCGCTTACGGTGACCCAGTCGAATCCGGTCGCCCCCGTTTGGCGTGCCGAATTGCTTCGGCAACCTACATTCTATCGGTTCGCGGGCCGCGGTCAACGGGCGAAAACCGCTGTCAATCGACTTTCGGCGGTTCCCGACCGGTCCAGCGGCCTATTGCCCCGGACCGAGAAGGATTGCGATTTTGTCGTGTGTCGCGACGGTTTGGCGGACCAGCAGGAGCGGCCCGAGAACTGTCGTGCAACCACCGACTCCGTCGGCATCTTCCCAGGGCCCAAGGTCTGCCTGATTCTCCAGTTGAGCCGCAAGCTCGGCGGTCGGGCGATTCTGGCGGCGGACGTCGTAGACTCGCGTGACCATGTATTCGTTCGTCAGTGCGGTGGTCGTGATCTGCAGCAGTTCGTCGCGAACAAGCCACGCGAGGCGGGCGCTCTTGAAGGCTTCTAACAAGGCTGCGCCAAGGGCCTGCTTCTGCCCAGAGAAATTCAACTTCACCCCTTCCGCGTCGATGCCTTCATCCGCGAGTGCCGTCGTGTCGATCCAGACATTGAGCTTGTAGTTCGCCTGCAACACCTTCGTCAGTTCCGGCAACGTCATTTCACCGGCTGGAAAGGTGGCAGGTTTGGCCAACCCCTTGCGGATCAAGTCCTCGGCCCGTTCGATGGGGGTGGGTGGGCGGCGCTTCCCCGCGAGTGCAGCGGCAAGCCGTTGGAGGAGATCGGCGATTTCATCGTGACCGAGCCGCGATTGCTCGATGGTCATCGATTGTGGGGTGATGTTCACGACACTGCCACCCACGCCCTCGTCTTCCATCCAGGGCGCCGAGCTTGTGCCGACATCATGGAGCAGATACTGGAAGGCTTCGAGATCACCTGCCGCCAGCCCCAGGCCGCTCAACGGATAAGTGCGTGTCAGCAATGTCTCATCGGCTTTGCCTTGGGTCTGAATGTAGAGAGTTCCTTTGTCGACGTGGTGCGACAATCCCTGATTTGGAAGAAAGAGATTCAACGCCGATCCGAGTGTCACTCCGTCGACGTGAATCGTCACGGGCAATGAATCCGCAATGCCCTCGTCAGCCAAGCCTTTCGAGTCGATTTCAAGCTTGAGTTTGTGCTTGTCACACAACTGCTGGAGGAGTTTGCGGAGGGGAACCTCGTCGGCGGCGATGGTCGTCTTCTGGATCAGTCGCTTGTCGGGTCCGGTTTGTGCCGCCCCCTGGGAGAGGGGGAGCGCGCAGAGCATCACAAAAACGAGGGCCGATCGACGGTGTGGCAGGACGGCGTCACTCCGCATGTTGGAAGATCCTTTAACGAAGGGTTTCAAACGTGTCCCTCGCGGCAGCTTACCGAGCTGCTGCGGTCGATCCCAGAATTTTATCTTTGGGCCGAGCACGATTACGGTTGGCATTCGACGCCCGGCTGAGCGATTGCCATTCATACACACGGCTGTAACGACTTCCCTGGCTCGGACTTGGTCTGGGGAGTGTTCTCGTCGGTGAAAACCGATGTCTTCGAGGAATCTGGGAATTCGTGCTGGAATAATTCGTCGCGGCGGACCATCATATCAGTGGATGGACATGTCTGGCCCAGTTCCTGGGGTCACGGTTTCGGAGACCTGCCATGCTGACTCTGCTTGCCTCGCAGCAGCACCGTGATTGTGAGGGCGTTTCACGCCGCAACTTGCTGAAGATTGGCACCTTGGGTTTCGGCGGCATGACGCTGTCCGAACTGCTGGCTGCGCGCTCCGAAGCGGCTCAGCAGGGTGCCTCTGTGAAAGAGACCGCGGTCGTGTGGCTCTGGCTCTCTGGGGGAGCAACGCACGTCGAAACGTTCGACCCCAAGATGACCGCCCCCTCCGAATATCGCAGTGTCTCGGGCGAAGTCGCCACGACCGTGCCGGGAGTCACCCTCGGCGGCCACTTCCCGAAGATGGCCCAGCGGTTCGACAAGCTGGCCGTCGTTCGCTCGTTTGCTCATACCAATAGCGGCCACGGCGGTGGAACCCATTATGTGATGACGGGTTACGACAACCGCATGATCGACAACGGCGGTCTTCCCAGCCGTCCGTCACTGGGGTCCATCGTCGCGCGCGTCCGCGGAGCCAATCACGATCAGACCGGCATGCCCACCTACGTGCGGCTCTCCAGTATCGGCGCCGATGGCCCGGCATTCCTCGGTCCGGCGTACGCCCCATTTGATCCGAACGGTCAGGCCCGCCGCAATATGCAGCTGGAGGCGAAGGTCGACCGGATCGATGACCGCCGGGAATTGCTGGGCAGTCTCGATCGTTTCCGTCGCGAAGCCGATCAGTCGGGCCTGATGGAGGGTCTCGACGCGTTCGAAGGGCAGGCCTTCAATCTGCTGTTGGGAAACGCCACGCAGGCGTTTGACGTGGCGAAGGAAGAAGCTTCGGTTCGCAACCAGTACGGGAAAGACCCGCTGGCGCAGCAGATGCTCGCCGCCCGGCGGCTGGTTGAGGCGGGCTGCGGGTTTGTGACAATCAATTACGGCGGGTGGGACATGCATGGCAACATACTCCGCAGCCTGGGACAGAGAGCCCCGGCGGTGGATCACGCGGTCGCCACGTTCCTCGACGACATCTGGTATCGCGGACTGGATCGCAAGGTGCTGCTCGTCATCAGCGGTGAATTCGGTCGGACGCCGCGGATCAACCGCAATGCCGGCCGCGACCACTGGGCGCCCCTCAGCACTCTGGCTCTCGCCGGGGGCGGGTTCCGCATGGGGCAGGCGATCGGGGAGTCGATGCCGAAGGCTGACGTCCCGAAGACAACCCCCATCCGCCCGCAGGACCTGATGGCGACGATCTTCCATCACTTGGGGGTCGATCCGCAGACGCAGTTCACGAACCAGGGTGGCCGGCCGGTCTCCATGCTCGAAGGGGGCCGGCCGATTGCAGAATTGATGTAACTCGGCTCTCGCGTATGGGCTGAATGAATGAGCCGAGGGGTGTGGCCCCTCGGCTCCTTGCGTTGATGGAGACGTTTTGGACAACGTCGCGCGTGACGATTCTCGCGGGAGTTCGCCTTAAGGGCAGGTGAGGAAATTCCAGTCCAGGCACCGTCCAAGAAGGTCGATCCGATGATTGACGCGCCGAAGCAAGAAGATGTCTGGGTGAAGGTCCTGTTGCTGGGCACAATGATCATTCTTCAACTGGCGACACTGATGTGGGGAGCATTCGGAGACTTTCGAGACGACGGATTTCCGCCGAGCTTGAATCTACCGAAGTGTTTCGTCGCGCTATCCTTGTATGGCACGTTCTTGTGGCTGGGGATCATGTTCTCTCTGGCGTGCCGTGAAAAAATTATCGCTGCATTCCAGCCGTTGATCCCAGTTGCCATGATTGGCATTGCGTGCGTGATTCACACCTTTCTCCAGTTTCAGTACGACGCTGCTGAATATCAGCATCTTGTTGGGCAAACAGTCCTGGATGTTGAGTCTCTGTTTCCAAACACGCTGAGGAACACAACTGCTTGGAGCATTGAGACAACAGAAAAGGACGCGTCTGGCGAGTACGTCTCCCATGTCCGTTGCTCGTTGAACGGGATGGTTATTGTGTTCGAAGCGGACTGCGAAGGTTCTGATTGCCGGGTGATGGAAGTTGTGGAGGAATCGAACCGATACGATACCTGTTGCCCATAACATTGAGCGAAGCACGAACGAGACGTGCTCCCTCGGCGACTTATTGGAAATTGATGCGAATAAATCGCGAATGGGCGTTGAGTTCTGGGGCGCACTGATGGACGTGATCGTTCGGAGAAAATCGGATTTCTCGTCAGAAGTTTGGAGTTGGTCCCGCGGGGGGGCTGAAAAGTAGCCGTCACGCTCCGCGTGACGAGCGGAGCGCGGGGAACGCGTTCGAGTCGCTGACGTTTCGTGCGCGGGCGGGATGCGCGCGACTGTTGCGCCATCCGCGTCCCGTGGACGCTCCGCTCATCGCGCGGAGCGTGATGGCAACTTTGAGCGAGGGGATCAGCTCACCGAAGCCATATTTCATTTCCATCCACGACGAAAGACACGCCGCAACCATCGCCGCTGCCGTTCTCACGCTCAACGGCCAATGCTCCCGCCATGGGGCCGCCCAGGAAGACTTGCCCTAACGGAGCCGAAAGCACCATGACTTTCTGACCACGGAATTGATCCCAGAACTCCGGCGGCACCTTCGGACGGTCGGAGGCGCGAATCATCAGTTCCGCTTCGGAGAATTGCTCAGCTTCGATCAAGTCTCCAAACCGATTCCACATCTCGAAGGTCCGCATGGCTCGCCGATTGGCGAACAGGCCCAGTCCGAAGATCAGCACGAGCCCCGCTCCCAAGCCGAGCAGCACTCGAGTTCGAACGGAGAACATTCCGGCACTCTCTTCGTTCAAGAAGTTAGACTGACCGCAGCGTTCGATCCTTGCGAAACATCGGTCTCATGTCAGAGACAACAAGGCAGAAATCGCTTTACAAGGAGGTCCTGATTGCCTCACTGAGTTGAAATCTCAAGGAATGCCTCTGCCGCGGCAGTCAGCGTCGCCTGCAAATCGGCTTCCGTGTGCGCCGCGGAGACGAAATGCGCCTCGAACTGACTACAGGCCAAGTAGACGCCGCGGTCGAGCATCGCATGGAAGAATCGGGCGAAGCGGGCGGTGTCGCTCTGCGTTGCCGTGGCCAGGTTCGTCACCGGATTCGGGGCGAAGAACAGCGTGATCATGCTGCCCACGTGCGGGCAGGTGTGCGGAATTCCCGCTGCGGCCGCGTGAGTGGACAGCCCGGCCGCCAGCCGCTGCGTGTATTCGGCCAATTGCGGATACGGATTGCGGGATTTCAGCAGCTTGAGCATGGCGATTCCGGCGGCCATCGCGACCGGATTCCCGGACAGAGTTCCAGCCTGGTAGACCGGCCCCATCGGCGAGACGTGCTTCATGATCTCCGCTTTGCCTCCGTAAGCGCCCACCGGCATGCCGCCGCCCAGGATCTTTCCGAGGGTGGTCATATCGGGTTGGATCCCGAACAACTCCTGCGCACCGCCGTAAGCCAAACGAAAGCCCGTCATCACTTCGTCGAAGATCAGCACGGCGCCATGCTGGTCGCACAGACGCCGCAACGTCTCCAGGAACTCGCGCGTGGGAATGACGAGGCCCATGTTGCCGACGACGGGTTCAAGGATCACCGCCGCCAGCTGATCGCCAATTGACTGGAACGCCTCGGTCAGTTGCTGCACCGCGTTGTATTCGAGGACCACGGTGTCCTGCGTGCATCCCGCGGGAACTCCGGGGCTGGATGGATGCCCGTGGGTGAGGGTGCCGCTGCCGGCCTTGACCAGCAGGCTGTCGACGTGGCCGTGGTAGCAGCCGGCGAACTTGATGATCTTGTCGCGACGGGTAAAGCCGCGGGCGACCCGGATGGCGCTCATCGTCGCCTCAGTCCCCGAATTCACCATGCGGACCATCTCGACCGATGGAACGGCGTCGATGACCAGTTCGGCGAGTTCGCTCTCCAGTTCGGTCGGTGCGCCGAAGCTGGTGCCGCGATCGAGCGCGGCGTGAATCGCCGCCATGATTTCCGGGGGGCGGTGCCCGAAGATGTGCGGTCCCCAGGAGCCGATGTAGTCGATGTAGCGATTGCCATCGAGGTCGAAGAGATAAGCACCGTCGCCGCGCTGCATGAAGACCGGAGTTCCCCCAACGCCTCCGAAGGCACGGGCCGGGCTGTTGACCCCGCCGGGCAATGCTCGCTGTGCACGGGAGAATTCGGCTTGGCTGCGTTCATGGGACAAAGGCATCGTGGCTCGCCAGGTCTCAGAGAGTTGCGTTCGGAATTCATGGCATCATACCGCCGAGTCCATTCGACGTAGAGCAACCCGCCCGAAGTCTTATGTGCAGCGATTGAACTTCCGTTTACCAAGGGAGCTGCCAAGGATTTGCTGGGAGGGCGAGGCGGCTTTGCACAAGAATGTAGGGTCCGCTGCGCGGACCACAACGCATAGCAGTGGTCCGCGCAGCGGACCCTACGGCTTGATCCGTGGTCCATTTCTTGTGCAAAGCCGCCTCACCCTCCCCTTGGAAATCGGTGTCTGAACTCAGCGAACGCGTGCTGAACGCCGGGAGGGGTGTCCGCCGACTGGGGCCGGGAACGAGGACTACGATCAGGGCGAGTGCATCGGCGGCGATTTGCACACCGACCGCGACTCCATTACCATTCCAGAAGCCGACGGACTCGCGGCCATGGATCGGGTTAACTGAGATCGTATTCAAAAAGGATGTCGTGATATGGTACGCAATCACCAGTGGTGGTTGAGCTTGCTGGTCGCCGGACTGTTGTGGAATGGGATGGCTGCGGCTGGCGTGTTCGCTCAGGACGCTGCTGAGAAGCCAGCCGCGGAGGCCAAAGCGGAAGCCAAGCCGGCTGAGGAGAAGCCCGCCGCGGAGAAACCTGCCGCGGAGAAACCTGCGGAAGAGAAACCCGCCGAGAAGCCGGCAGACAAGCCCGCTGCAGAAAAGCCCGCTACTGACAAGCCCGCTGAGGAAAAGAAGCCCGAAGGCACGCCGGCGGAAGCCCCGGCCGGTCCCAAGTTCACCGAAGAAGTGGTCCACCTCGACAACCCCTCCGGCGTCGCCGTTCATGGCGAAACCGGGCATGTCTTCGTGGTTTCGAAACAAGGGGTCTTCCGCTACGGCCCCGGCAAGCCGAAGAAGATCTGGCTGGAAGTCGACTCCTTCCCGACCGATGTCTACGGCAAGGGCCCGAAGTACGACATTGGTCCACTTGGGATCGCGTTGTGGGGCACGGACCGCATCATCGTCGCTGACGGCAGCCGTCCCGACGGCGAGGAACTCGTCCGCGTTTACAAGATTGACGCCGCTCCTCCCACCGGCAAGCCGAAGAACGAATCCGAAGCGGAGTTCACCCTGGGACCCATCGCCCCCGGCGATCTCAGCCCCAAGGGCGAAGGCAATTACTACGGAGTCGTCGCCTGGAAGGACGCCATCTACGTCACCGCCAACGGCGATGACACCAAGGGCTGGATCGCGAAGTCGGCGATCGCCGACGGCAAGCCGGGCCCGTTGACCCCCACCATCGCCACGAAGGAAGCCACTGAAGTTGACGCCCCGATCGCCATCACCACCACGCTGGATGGTTCGATGCTGGTCGTCGGCCAAGGTGGCGAAGTTGCTACTCCCGGCGACGCGCTGCTGACGATGTACGACGCGGAAGGGAAGCTGGTGAAGAAGTACGCGACCGGCCTGCACGATATCACCGGCCTCGCCTACAGCCCCAAGACCCAGAAGCTTTACGCCGTCGATTTCGCCTGGGCCGACGCCACCCAGGGGGGGCTCTTCGAGCTGACCGTGGAAGGTGACGTCTGCACCGCCAAGAAGATTCTCAGCCTCGACCGTCCGACGGCGCTGGCCTTTGACAAAGAAGGGGGCCTGTTCGTGACCGTCTTCGGCACCCGCAAAGACACCGGCGAAAAGCCGAAGGGCGGCCTGATTCGCGTCGAGCCGGGTCTGTAACCTTCCCGACAGATCCGTTCTGCGACAATTTTCGACGACCGCGATTCGCAAATCAGTGAATCGCGGTCGTTCTCTTTTCACAGGCCCGACCGGTGGATTCTGCCGGTTCGGTCTTGATCAATTTCCGCCTGCCGATGTATTCACCCGGCGGAAAACCGGGGTGACTCCGCCATGCCGACCATTGGGAGAGCGGCGGTGTTCCCGAAGCACATCCAGCAGCGGTAGATCTTGTGAAGACTTGGCGACCCATCCGCCGCGGATTGTGGTGCTGTCTGGCAGTTGTACTGCTCGTTGCGCCGCTCGCTGCGCAGCCGCCGACGTTCGCACCCCCTCCACAGGGCGTCGCACCGGCATCGCTGTCGGACCCGTGGTCGCCGCCGACGCCCGCGAAGTCTGCCTCTCCAAAGAAGCTGCTCCCGACGCGTGCTGCGCCGACCGCTGAGCGTGCGGCCGCGTCATCCTCCCGGCCCTCGGCGGTTCCCTTGTGGGGTACGGTGGCGGCGCTCGTCGTGATGGCCGCCAGCGTCGTCGTGGCACTGCAGTGGCTGCGTCGGCATGGTCCGGCAGTGCTTCGCGCGCTGCCGAATGACGCGGTCGAGCCCCTTGGACAACGCGTCCTCAGTCGCGGCGTCGCCGTCCATCTGGTCCGCTGCGGCAGTCGCATGCTGTTGCTCGGCGTGGGGCCTGATGGGGTCCGGACGCTGGCGGAGATTCAGGATCCCGTGGAGATCGACCTCCTCGCGGGGGCCTGTCGGCGACGAGATGAATCGTCCGGCGGCATGGGGGCCTTCGCCCAATTGCTGCAACGCTCGGCGCCCGCGAGCAGATCGGCGACCGTCGATCGCAGTACGATCCCGCGATACTCCGGCGTCACGACGGAGGTGGACGGTGTTTAAGCTGCGACTGCTCCTCGCAACCCTCTGTACGGCGCTCAGCCTTCTCGGCATGGCGCCGGAGGCGTCTGCGCAAGGCGCCCCGCGAAGTATTCCCAATCAACCGGTGATTCCACCTGCCGGCGGCCTTGAGCTGCGCGGGGGCCGCGAAGCCCCGCCCGCGCCGCTGCGTCTCG
>JANRLN010000418.1:0-12870 GCA_033762515.1 Planctomycetaceae bacterium | reverse complement strand
AATTCCTCAGACTTTCCCCGAGCCGCAGCTAGCGATCCCATCTCTCTGCCCTCCCTGAACTTCCGCCACGCCGATCCATCGGCGCTCCCAGAGAACATGTACCAACTCTCGCGAAACGCGCGAATTCCTGTTATGCACCCTCGAACCGTCGAACCGCCGTCGTTGGCATCTCGCCTTGACATTGCGGACAAAAGGCCATGCAAGCTACTCCCTCCTACGTCGGTCTTGATGCGAATTCGGCCACGACTCCGACTACGGCAGCGAGATCCCCTCTCGCACCCACGCTAATGAGAATCGGGCCAACCGCAGCGCTTCGTACGGAGATTTGTCACCCCCCTCGTAGAGGCAAAGAACGGTGCCATCGGGCAGGCGGGCAAGGCTCGAGTAGGCGGAGGGGCCCGGATGGAGAACCCGGGAATGAGGCCACGTCTGGCCGTCGTTGCTGCTCTGACGGACCGTCAGGCGGACGCGCGCTCGACCGGGCTTGCCGTCTGCAGGAGTCGGGGGATGGGGATTACTGAACAGAAGAATGCCCGCCGCGTTCCCTTCAGGTTCTGAGTAGCGCAGCAGGCTCCCCTGACATTTCGGACACGGCAATTGCTGGTCGTGCGTGATCGAAGTCCAGGTCGCGCCGCCGTCGCTGCTGGTCGCGATGCCGCGGACGCCTTGAAAATGTCCTTCCATCCGGGTGTTGACGAGGAGCGTACCGTCCGCACGCTCGATCACCTGGCACTCGTTGCCTCCCGCCTGAATCGGCGCACTGACTTGCCAGGTGGCGCCAGCATCGTCGCTGAACAGCATATGCGAATTCCACTCGGCGGGGGTCCCGGCGACGTTGTGCTTGTGGTCCGAGGGAATCACCAGTCGTCCGCGATGGGAGCCGCGCTTCAATTGAATGCCGATCCCCGGACCAGTGGCAACCCAGTCCCAAGTCGGTTTCGTCGCTGACGAACTGATGTTCCTGGGGGGCGTCCAGGATTGGCCGTCGTCGCTGCTGGACGTGATGAAGACTTCCTTGTTGTTTTTGCAGAAGGGAAGCCAGATCACGCCGGTGGACGCATCGACCACGGGGCAGGGATTGCCGATGGTGATCTTCGCCGCGCCCCCCTCTTCGTAGATGATCGAGAGCGGCGACCAGGAACGACCGCCGTCGGTGCTCCGCTTCATGACGAGGTCGAGGTCGCCGTGATCACCCGTGCCGGTCTTGCGGCCTTCGCACATGGCCAGGACCGAACCTTTGGCGGTCACCAGTAACGCGGGAATGCGGTACGTGTGATAGCCTTCAAGCCCGGCGACGAAGAGGGGCGTATGTTCCGACGCCAATGGCTCGGCGGACGAGAGGGGGGGTGACGAAGCAACCAAACCAAGAACGACGACTGTCCAGGAAGCCCAAAGATGTCGCATGATGAACTGTCCTCAGAAGCTGCTTCGATGCGATGAATATTCAGACGCTATCATGGGAAACACGTGTTTCACTGACAACCCCTCAACCGAGGTGGATTACAGAGACCAGTTCAACATCCCCCAACCGAACCACAACAGGATCGGCAGGGCCGACAGCACCCCCGCCATCTGGGCATAGGCGTAAGTGCGAACGAGTGCCGAGGGACTGCGTTCTGGATGTTCATAGATCCGCTGTCGCCAGCGATACACGACGGTGACGACGGGAACGCCCCAGACGATGCCGTTGGAGGCGGCAATCAACCAGTAGGTGTTGCCCAGCAGCTCCGGCCAACCACGAACCAACTGCAGGACGAGAATCCACATCGGAGCTGTGAACAAGCCGGCGACGAGGGCGTGAAACAAGGCGCGAATGATGTCGGTCGTCGTCGCTGGACCGAAGGGGTCACGTCGCCGGATGCTCATTCGACGCACCTTCAGGAAATTTCCCACGCGGGAAAGGATTCATCGCTGACTCCCGAAGATCCTTCGAAGTGAGGACCATGGGAAGTTCGGCGCAAAAAGACTCGGGCTCGAGAACCGCCGCCGGAATCGGACGCCCCATGCCGATGGGATGTCGCGTCTCTGCGATCATGGGGATGTCCGTCGCCGGGTCGATTCCCAACATTCGAATCCCCCCAGAGTGAGCAACTTGCGGTGCTGGATCGCCGCAAATCGCGACGGCGGCGTCTGCTGAAGGCGCGGTCCTGCGCTCGCCGTGTCGTGCACATCATCGTCAGCACCCCAGCGGAGTCCGTGAGTTTGGGCGATTGGCTCCACAGCAAATCCCGATGGGAGGCTGATCGGCCGCATCACCGCGCATCAACAGACCAGATCCCCGAGAATCGTCTTCCTCAGACTCCATCGACGAGTTCGTAGGTTCCGTACCCCGAGCGTTTTAACTTTCCCTGCTTCGCGAGCTCTTCCCAGACTTCGGCCGGGTATTGATCGGGAGGCTTGATGGCCACGATGCCCGTCTCCCCCCCGCGCGACATCGGTCCGTAGCCCAGCTTGGATTCATGGTCGAGCCGAGTGAGCTTCAACCGCTTCCGAAAGGCCTTGAGGGCCTTTTTGAGTTCTTCGCTGGAGAGGGGGTCGTTGGTCGGGGAGTCGGACATGGGAGGGCCTTGGATGGGTCGTCAGGGATCAGAATTCCGGTGTCAGAAGTTGATCTCGTATGGTAATCTCTCCCCGCTGGGAATGCCTCATCCTGATGCCTGATGACTGATGCCTGACACCAATCCCTCCATCCGCACTCGTTTCGCCCCCAGTCCGACCGGTTACATGCACATCGGCGGCATGCGGACTGCCCTGTTCTGCTGGCTTTGGGCGCGGCACAACGGCGGAACGTTCATTCTGCGCATCGACGACACCGATCAGGAACGGAATGTCGCAAGCGCCCTGGAGCCGATCTTTCGTGCCTTCCGTTGGCTGGGCCTCGATTGGGACGAAGGCCCCGACAAGGGTGGCCCCTGCGCCCCGTACTACCAATCGCAGCGCACGCATTTGTATCGTGACGCGGTCGAAAAGCTGCTGGCTTCGGGAGCGGCGTATCGCGACTACGAGACTCCCGAGGAAATTGCAGCACAGCGGCAAGCCGCCGACGCAGACAAGCGAACCTACCTGAGTTCACGGCGGTCGCTTCAGTTGTCGGATGCCGAGCGAGCCCAGTACGCCGCGGAAGGTCGGTCGAGTGTGGTGCGCCTGCTGGTGCCGCGGGATCGGACTGTGGCGATTGACGACGTCGTTCGCGGCCACGTGGAGTGGGACTGCGGCTTAATGCCCGACCCGGTGCTGATGCGGTCCAACGGCGGCTTCCTCTACAACTTCGCCACCGTGGTCGACGATGCCCAGATGGCGATTACCCACGTCATCCGCGCCGAGGAGCATCTCACCAACACCGCAGTGCAGGTGCTCGTCTACGAAGCGCTCGGTCATCAGCCGCCGGTCTTCGCCCATATTCCGTTCATTACCGCGCCGGGATCGAACAAGAAGCTCAGCAAGCGCGATTTGGAGAAGCTCCGCAAGAATCCCGCACTCCAGAAACTGTTTGATCGGGCCGACGAGATCTTTCCGCAGTTGGGCCTGGGAGACTCGACGACCCTCAGTCCAGTGATGGTCGAGTACTACGAGAAGCTCGGCTACCTGCCGGCGGGCTTGCTCAACGCGCTTGTCCGGCTCGGTTGGTCGCTGGACGACAGGACGGAGATTTTTTCGCTGGCAGACATTGTCCGTGAGTTCACGCTCGATCGGATCATCAAAAGTCCGGCCGGGTTCGATCCCGAGAAACTCGTGAGCTACCAGACCCACTGGATGGGCGAACTGTCGATTGATGCAAGAGTCGACGGTTGCTGGCCGTATCTGGTGCAGGCCAAACTCGTCGCCGAGTCTCCCGCATGTCCCCCCGATCTGCGGCCGTGGATGGGAGAACTCGTTCGCGCAATTGGTGATCGGCTGAAAGTCTTCAGTGATATCCTGGACGCACGTGAGTTTTTCCTCGCGGATGACGCGCTGCCGTACGACGAAAAGGCCTTCCAGAAGCGGATTCGCGACGCAGCCGAAGCCCCCGAGTTGCTGGCGGCATTACGGGATGCGCTGCGGACGGTGACGCCATTTGACGCCCCGACGCTCGACGGGTTCGTGCATGGTTTCGTGGAGTCCCGCGGCGTTAAGATTGGGCAGCTCATTCACCCTTTGCGGGTGGCACTCACGGGCAAATCGGTGGGGATCGGGTTATTCGAGACGCTGGCGCTGCTGGGGATGGATCGCTGCGTTGCTCGCTTGAATCGGGCGCTCGCGAGGATCTGAAGCGGGGTGAGACCTGCGTGCGCCCCGCCTTCCTCGGTGCCGCAATGAGTTTCCTCTGTATTTCTCCCGAGGGAATTCCGCATCCTCACTTCAGTTTTCCGAAGTCTGGACGTTTTCTTCCGGATTAGGTCTCGGAATCCGCCGATCCTTCGTTAACCTGCCTCTCGGAAGGTGGTCGCGCGCTCGCGCCACCCTTTGTCTTGCTTCTCGGCGCGTCAAGGTGGGCACGCCGACAGGTCAGGGCGGGAGCGCAGTATTTTTGTGCGTGCGGGAGATCGGAAGATGCGCGCTCTGTTCGATTTACTCTGTCAGGCGGTCATCGGTTTGCTCGTTTGTACGAGTCTCGCCTTCGGTATGGCGTATGTCACCGGCCAGAATGTCCTGGGCCAAACGACTTCGTTGGAGGAGTCCAAGGATGGCAGCCGGTTGGCCGTCGGTGCTTGCCGAAATTGCTCGAACCCCATCCGCTTCAATCGCGACGAATGGTGTGCCGTGTGCCCGCGGTGCAACACGCTGACCAATACCGATCAGGTTCCGCGCCGCCATCGGGCGGATTGAATTCGGAATCGAAGAGTGATGTCAGGGAGCGGCATCCGTCCGATCACGGTGGGGATGACCGGTTCACTCGTCGCTGCTACGGTCGCAGAATTTGCAGGTCCACCGGTCGCTCGCTGTCGATGACCCACGTTCGCACACCCGCTGTCATTAAGTCGCGGTGCAGTTCGCGTGTCAGACGCCGCACTGCGCGCTCGCGAAGTTCCTCGTGGTTTGCATCCCCCTGGGCCGCCAGCTTCTGAAATTCGTCCACCATGAGCTCGAAGTTCCGGGCGGATGCGCGGGCGGCCACGAGCACCGAGCGACTCTCCCCTCGCGCGCGGGAGATCGTCTCCTGAGCGTTCGCGCCCGCCGCCGTCGTTTGTTGCTCGGCATAGGTTCGAGCCAGTTGCATGGCCTGCGCCGCTTCCGATCGGGCATTCGCGACGTCGAGGAAGTCGGCCAGGACAGGGGCTGGGGGATCAACGGCCTCAATCGTCACGCGATCCACTTCAATCCCGAATTCCAACCGCGCAGCAGCCTTCTTGAGTCGCGCGGTCAGAAGACTGTTCAACGGACCAATCCCCGCGCTCAGCACGAAATCAACGCCCGATTGTGCGACGGCTTCGATCAACGTTGCCTCCAACAGCGATCGCAGTTCCTCGGACAGGTGTTGATGACGGAACAGATAGTCCGTCGCGGTCTCAGAGTCGACGCGATATTGCAGGTTGGCGCGAAACCGCAGGATATTCTCGTCTCCTGTCAACGCCAGCAACGGTCGGTCACTGGCGTCGGGAAGGAGGGTCGCCGATGTCGTCAACGCCGCTCCGACGCTGAGGGTATGCAGTGCCGTCACATTCACTCGGTCGACGACCACGAAAGGTTGAGGCAAGTCCCAGTGCAGTCCACTGCCGAGTTCTCCGCGCACAATGCCTCCGAAGCGGCGTACGATGGCTTTCTCATCGCTTCCGACGACATAGAAGCCCGAGGCGATGTACGCCGCAGCCGCGACCAGCATCCCCCAGCGGATCACGGCTGTGCTCCAATCACCGGAGGAGTCGACTTTTCTTTCGGCGACGCAGGGAGTGGGGCGTCGAGCGGCTGCGGCTTCGCGCCGAGATCCAGCAGGAAGCGCCAAATGGGACTATCGGCCGAAAGAATGAGCGTCGTCCGATCATTCAGGACGGTTCGGTAAGCGTCCAGTGCCTGCAGACGTTCGGCAAACTCGGGATCGCGACGGTACGCGTCGTTCAAGGTCCGCAGCGACTCAGCTTCCGCCGTCGATCGAATCCGAGCCGCCTCAGACTCCGCCAGCGCGAGCGCCTCACGCGCCTGACGATCGGCTTGACTGCGGATCAGCGTGCTTTCCGCTTGCCCCGCGCTGCGATAGCGTTCCGCGATTTTCTGACGCTCGCTGCGCATCCGCTCGAAGACCGCTTGTTGATTCGCTGCGGGAAAATTGAGCCGTCGAATGCGGACGTCGACCACTTCCAGACCCAACCGCTGCGTCCAGGATTCGGTTTCATCCGATTGCTGGTGCAAGTCCGCAATCATTTGTCTCGTCAAACGTTCCAGCGACGATTCTCCCGCTGACGGAGCGGCTTCCGAGTTGTCGGCGGTCAACAAATCGGCCAGTGACCAGCGAGCGAATTGCGTGGTGACAACCGACTGGAGCCGACTCCCGAGACGGGTTTCGGCTAAGTCCGGCGTCTGCAGCCCCCGGAAGAACCGAACGACAGGTCGATCCAGCGGCGGAGTAGCGACTTGATCCAGGGACCCCGCAATCCGCCAGCAGACCGCGGCCTGCACGACGAGGTTCTTGCGGTCACTGGTGAAGACTTCGCGACCTGGCGGATCCAGTAATCGCAGCCGGGCGTCGAAACGCCGGACTTGATCGATCGGCCAGGGCGCCTTCCATTGCCAGCCCCGATCCTGCGGTCGATCGTAGACAGCCACAAATCGGCCGAGGCGTTCCACGATGACGAACTCCGTCTCGTCGACAAATACAATCGTGGTCAAGAGCCATGCGCTACAGAGAAACCAGCCGGCCATGCGCAACCTGGGCCAGGAATCACCAAGTGAAGGCAGCCGAAAGCTCGCAGGCGTCATCAGGTCAAGTGCCAGGAAAAGACGGGAAATTGCTCTCCGCATCATGGTAAGGGGTGGAAGAAACTGCAGGCAATCTTCGTCCGGGGAAAAGCGATCCTCGGTCTGCGAATTGCCGGGCCAACCGATACGACCGCGGGCGGCAGCCTTAAGTCAGGCGCAGAATGCGATATTCGCCTCGTTGATTGGCCTGGTAAACGATGTCGCGATCGACGTCCAGACAACTCAGCCAACCGTCGCCGTAGGCCCAAGTGTCCAGGCAGACCCAGCCCGGAGACACTCGCGGCCGACCGGACTGCTGGTGCGTGTGCCCACAGATGACACGTTTCCCGGAAACGTGCGGAGCTTCGTCACCACGCGTCGATTGCCACCGCAGCACATCGCTCTCCTGATCCACGAGCGACGACGAGGGATCGATGCCGGCATGAACGAAAATTTCGGACTTCGTCTCCCAATAGGGGAGCATGGCGTCGAGAAACAGGTAGTGTGCCTGAGGAATATCGTCGACAATGCCGCCGTAGGAGGTTAAGGATTCGAAGCCGCCGCAACGGAGCCAGCTCCGCATGGACAGAACGCCCGCCAGCGCCTGCTGCATCATTTCCTCGTGATTTCCCAACACTGGCGCCAGACGGCAAGCTCTCGACAACTCAATCAGCAAGTCGAGCACCCGGCGGGTGTTTGGGCCGCGGTCAACGACGTCTCCCAGGACAACGAGCGTATCGTTCGTCGACAACTCCAGCCGCTGCAACAGCGTCTCCAACGCGACGTCGCAACCGTGAGTGTCGCCGATGGCCAAGAGGCGAGAACCCATGACAACGCCTGAACTGTCACGATGGTCGATTAATACCGCTGATGCCGCACCCTCGCCTGCACGCGCGACGGCAGCCCCATGATGCGGAGGAAGCCTTCGGCGTCGGTCTGATTGTAGCTCCCTCCCCCTTCCATGCTGGCGATGGCCTCGTCGTACAGGCTGTTGGGGCTGGTCCGGCCGTAAACGAGAATATTTCCCTTGTAGAAGCCGAGCGACACCTCCCCGGTGACGGGTTCCTGAGCGGTTTTGATGAAGGCCATCAGAGCGTCCATCTTGGCGGTGTACCAGAACCCGTAGTAGACCATCTCCGCCACTTCGGGAGAAATGCGGTCCCGCAGGTGAACAAGATCTCGATCCAGCGTCAGTTGTTCCAATTGCTGATGAGCCGCGTACAGCGCAGTCATGCCCGGCGCCTCGTACACCCCGCGACTCTTCATGCCGACAAAGCGATTCTCAACGATGTCGATTCGGCCGACGCCGTTGCGACCGGCGATCGTATTGAGCCCCTCCACCATCTCCAGGGCCGACTTGCGTTGACCATTCAGCAGCACCGGGACGCCGTGCTCGAAACCGATCGTTACCTGCTCGACTTTGTCCGGAGCCTGTTGCGGGGAGACCGTCATCCCGAAGTCGACGGTTTCAACGCCGCAGACCGCCGGATCTTCCAGTTTGCCGGCCTCATAGCTGATGTGGAGGCAATTCTCATCAGAGCTGTATGGCTTCGAGACCGACGCCTTGACGGGGATGTTTTTCGCCGCGCAGTACGCGATCATCTCTGTTCGACCGGGGAACAGCGCGCGGAACTTCTCCATTCGCCACGGAGCGATGATCTTGACGCTCGGGTTCAACGCCTCGGCCGCCAACTGAAACCGGCACTGGTCGTTTCCCTTGCCGGTCGCGCCGTGGGCGTAGGCGTCCGCGCCAACCTCGCGACAGACATCCAGGCAGATTTTCGAGATCAGGGGGCGGGCGATCGACGTGCCGAGCAGGTAGATGTTTTCGTACTTCGCCTGCCATTGCAGGACGGGGAAGGCGAAGTCGCGGCAAACTTCTTCGCGGGCGTCGACAATCCGCGCCGACTTTGCACCGCAAGTGTGCGCTTTGGCCAGAATCGCCTGACGGTCTTCGCAGGGTTGACCGACGTCGACGTAGACGCAGTGGACTTCGTAGCCTTCGTCCTGCAGCCAACCCAGAATCACAGAGGTATCCAGACCGCCGGAATACGCCAGCACACAACTCGGCATGGGAACTCGTCGCTTGAAAGAAGAATTGGACTGGAGGTCAGGGTGCAGGGGTCAATCATGGGGGATGGACGCCTGTTTTCTCACGCAAATCGTATGTTACACTCGGGGCGGTGGAAAGTGTGGCTGCGGCGTTACACATCAGCGGTTGTTGAAATACGACGACGCTGAGAGATTCTGGGACGACAATATGCCGGCGGAAGGTGGCATTCGCATCGGTCGTAATGTTCGTGTCCCGGCGAGCGCCTTGACCCTGAACGGTTTTCGGCGGTGGATCCACTCGTCCCGCGCTCCGAAGCGCGGCAGATTCTCGTTCATCGCAGGAGAATTGAGGGTCGAAATGGGCCCGGAGGACATCAATACCCACATAGATGCAAAGCGGGATCTGACAATTTACTTAACACTGGAAACTCGCCAAAGGGATCTGGGCCGAGTCTTTATGGACGGCGTTCTGCTCGTCAACGAAGAGGCCGATCTCAGTACGGAACCCGATTTGATGTTCTGTACTTGGGAAACCCTGGAAACCGGTCGGGCGGTCGTCGCCGAGGCAGCTCCCGGAAGCGGACGATTTGTCGAACTCCAGGGTTCACCGGATCTGGTCGTGGAAATTGTCAGTCGCTCCTCCGTGACGAAGGACAATCGGGATCTGCGAGGTTCCTATTTCTTGGCGGGAGTTCGCGAATATTGGGTCGTTGACGCCCGTCGGGCTGAGGTCTCCTTGCGGGTGCTCAATGCCGGACCGGACGAATATCTCGATGCCGCCATCGACGCTGACGGATTTCAGCGATCGGTCGTGCTTGAGCGTTCGATCAAGCTCACGCGCGTCGTCAATCGGGCAGCCGGATTCGACTATTCGCTGTGGCTGAAATGACTAACACGCGAACCGAATTCGGCTGAATGCCCATCTGCCGGCTGCTAGGCGTTGGACGCGACCAAGTCTAGAATGGCGACCGCATTCGTATTGCCAGAGAGACCCACCCATCCAGGCATCCTGATCCTTGAATGGGATTGCACGGTTTCTCCCCCCCGTAAGCTGAGCTGGCTCGATCGCTGGAACGACTTGGAAGTTGAACGCTGCGCATGGAAATGGAATTCGTCACCGCCACATATCGGCTCGGCTGCACGTCGGCGGAAGCCGATTCGGTCGCCAGGCAAATCGCCCTGGAGCAGACTGTCGAAATCCCCGAGGAACTGCTCGACTCCAAGCGCATTCGCGACGATATCGTCGGTCGCGTTCGTACGGTAGGCGCCGATCCCGATATCCCTGAATATCAGCGAGCGGTCATCGATTTTCCTGCCGATCTGGCCGGTCCGCACGTCGGGCAGATGTGGAACCTGCTGTTTGGAAACATTTCCCTCAAGCGCTGCGTGCGCTTGATTGATCTTGAACTTCCGACGTCGCTGGCACGCCAGTTTCGCGGCCCGCGCTACGGAATTTCCGGTTTGCGGGATGTGTTGGGCGTCTACGGTCGTCCCTTGCTGGCGACGGCGCTCAAGCCGCGTGGTTCCACTCCGGAGCAACTTGCCGAACTCGCCGCCGGGTTCGCGCTCGGCGGCGGCGACTTCGTGAAGGATGATCACAACCTCGTCGAACCGACGTTCGATGATTTCCGTCGTCGAGTGGATCTGTGCCAGACCGCCATCGACCAGGCGATGCAGACCACCGGGCGCATCTGCCTCTACGCACCGAATTTGTCGCCCCCGGTGCGAGAATTGGACCGACATGTCGATTTTCTGGTGCAGCGCGGCATTTGCGCAGCCCTGATCGCACCGATGCTGCTGGGTTTGGACACTGTCCGCGACCTGGCCGATCGCTCGCCGCTATTCTTGATGGCTCACCCGACCTTCACCGGCGCCTATTTCCACGACCCCAAGCATGGCGTTGATCCCGGGGTCCTGCTGGGACAATGGTTCCGGCTGCTGGGCTGTGACGCCACGATTTTCCCGAATCATGGGGGGCGATTTACGTTTTCCCCTGAGGAGTGTCAGTCGATTGTCAGCGCGGCGCGTTCCGACGACGGGATTCATGCCTCCTGCTGGCCCGCACCGGCGGGTGGGATGTCGTTCGAGCGCTTGCAGGAAATGGCGGCCTCTTATGGCGCCGACGCCATGTTTCTGATCGGTGGAGCGTTGCTCGGGGACTCCGCCAGCCTCGAACAGAGCACCGCACGATTTTCCAAGCAGATTTCCCAACTCTTTCCCGAACATCGTCTGGCGACTCCACGCGGACTGGGTCTAGTTTCCGCCTGCGAGATGCCCTCCGCGCCGGCGACCCCCGCCGGAGTCCTGCAGAAATTGGCTTTTCAAGCGGGATTCCGCTGGGATGGACGCTCTCCGACGGCCTACAAGCTCAATGGTGAGCTTCCATTCGCAGGCGTCTCCCGAACAGAACTTGTCGGAACCCACGGCGAGCAGACGGCGTTTGATGTGCGCTACTTTGAGATCGCTCCCGGCGGCTACTCCAGTCGAGAAAAGCATCAGCACACGCATGTAATCCTCGGCCTTCAAGGGAACGGAAGGCTGACGATTGAAGGTCGCGAAATCCTCGTTTCCCCCATGGATCTCGCCTACGTTCCGCCGCTGCAGGTGCACCAGTTGCATAACCCTGCCAGTGAACCGTTTGGATTCCTGTGCATCGTCGATCACGACCGCGATCGTCCGCAGGCGCCATGACGCTGCCGCAATGCAGCCGGATTGGGCGTCGGGTGCCGGTCATCGAGGAAACCGGTATCATCTCACGGTCACATTGACGACGTCACTTTCCGGTGATCCCAGCGGGGTTGAGCATGCTCAGGAACATTTGCGGCGGCACGCTGTGGGTGATGGCCGCGGCGGCGACGGGAATGCTGCAAGGGGCGGAGATGAAATACCCGACAACGAGAATCGTCGAACAGATCGATGAGTATCACGGCGTCCAGGTGGCGGATCCGTTTCGCTGGCTGGAAGACGACGTCCGCACAAACTCCGACGTCGCCGAGTGGGTCGCTGCTCAAAATCGAGTCACCTTCGGTTTTCTCGAACAGATCCCTGAGCGAACGAGGTTGCGCGAGCGGCTGACGAAGCTCTGGAATTACGAAAAATTCTCTGCACCGTCCCGTGAGGGATCGCAGTACGTCTTTTACAAAAACAACGGCCTGCAGAACCAATTCGTGATGTACACGCAGGCCGCCCTCGACGCTGAACCGCAAGTGCTACTCGATCCGAATACGTGGTCGCCGGATGGCACGGTCGCATTATCGGGAACCGAATTCAGCGACGACGGCAAGTTGCTGGCTTACGGGGTGCAGGATGCCGGTTCCGACTGGCGGATCTGGCGCGTCATGGAAGTCGCGACCAAACAGCCGCTCAGCGACGAACTCCGCTGGGTGAAATTCAACTCACCGACGTGGCTCAAGGATGGCAGCGGCTTCATTTATGCCCGCTATCCCGAACCCGCGGCGGATGCGGCGTTTCAGACATTGAACCTCAATCAGAAGGTCTATCTGCATCGACTCGGCACGCCGCAGTCAGCCGATGCTTTACTGTTTGAACAACCGGAGCATCCCGAATGGGGCTTCTCAGGCAGCGTCACCGAAGACGGGGCCTATCTGATCATCACCACCTGGAAGGGAACCGACGACAAGTACCGCGTCTATTACAAGTCGACGGCAGCCCTTGACGCTCCGGCGGTCCATCTGGTGGGGGAACTCGATCACGAATACAGCTTTCTGGGCAACGACGGCCCGGTCTTCTACTTCCGCACCGATCGCGATTCACCCAAGAAACGTGTCATTGCCATCGACATTCGCAGCCCTCAACCGCAGAACTGGCGCGAGTTGATCCCTGAGCGGGCCGAAGTCCTCGACGAAGTCCATCTCGTCGGCAATCAGTTCTTCGCGAGCTATCTGAAGGACGCCGTCACGCAGGTGCAGATTTTCGACACCGATGGGA
>JANRLN010000417.1:0-5629 GCA_033762515.1 Planctomycetaceae bacterium | reverse complement strand
CTGGCCCCTGTCGTATTGCGGCCCCGATTAGGCCACCACTCCAGGGAAATCGTCATGCGTGGTCTCCTTTCCAGAGACCACGGCATGCAACTCGCTTGCCAATTCAGTGGATTATTTCTGGCCTTATGAAATGCGCTCTAGTCAATGGCTCGCCATTCGGGCCAGTATACGAAACCGGCACCATCTGATAAGTGTCATACTGAACACTGACATCAATCGGCCTATTTTGATCACCGTAAGCGCTAAGATCGTAAATCACGGTCTGCGCTGAGGCAAAGCTTGTCGACGCCATGAAAGCGATGACGAAAGATGCGGATCGAATGAGCGTTCCCATTGGTGTAAGCCCCGTGCGGTATCGAGCGACTCGCTTTCTTGCGAAAAAACTGGCACTCCTGCCCACTCGATGATGCTAGTCAGCAACGTTTTCGCAAGCAAGTGTTTTATCGTATATTCTTGTGGAGTTTTTGATTCCTGCATTCTGGTAGATCACCGCATAAATATTATCCTCACGCCGGCGGGGCATTGCAGATACCAGGCGGGAATCTTCACTGGCAGATGACAGATTCTATGGGTCCGCCGACTGGGGAAAGTACACGAAACAGCCTGTTGCTTCGCGATCTACGCACCTGGCGCTTCAACGATGCGCTTGACTCGGCGGATTCTTCTCTGGGGCTTGCACTGTCGCTATCCTATTGTGAATCCTGTCCGTTCACGTTTCTGAAGATTGACGACCAACAGTACCGGGAAATGAGCGCATGCCATCATCGCAGTTTTGTCAGGGACTCTGCATGGCCGTGTTACTGTCGCTGGCGGCGGACGCCTCGGCTCAGACACATCGCGTGTACCTGGGAAACTACACTCGCGCCCCGGAAGGGGGGATCTACTCCGCCGCGTTTGATGCTCAAACCGGCAAACTCGGCGCGGCGACCCTCGCCGGACCGGCTGTTAACGCCTCGTTCCTGGCAATTCATCCGTCGCGGAAATATCTCTTCGCTGTCGGCGAAATCTCCGACTTCGACGGTAAGAAAACCGGCGGCGTCAGCGCCTACTCCATCGATGCCCCGTCGGGCCAACTGACGCTCCTCAATTCGCAGTCCTCCGCAGGCGCGGGACCGTGCCATATCGTCCTCGACAAGGCCGGGACCACGGCCTTCGTCGCTAACTACGGCGGTGGCAGCGTCGCTTCGCTCCCCATCGGCGGAGACGGCCGCCTGGCTCCAGCCGCCTCGGCGATTCAGCATGTCGGGAGCAGCGTCAACTCGCAGCGTCAGAAAGAACCCCACGCCCATTCGATCAACCTCGACCCGGCCAACGCGTTTGTCTTCGCGGCAGACCTGGGTCTCGACAAGGTGCTGGTCTATCGCTTCGACGCCGCCCGGCACACGCTGACTCCGAACACCCCCGATGGTGCTTCCGTCCCTCCGGGTTCCGGACCGCGGCACTTCGCGTTTCATCCCACGGGCAAGTATGCCTACGTCATCAACGAACTGGGGAACACCGTCACCGCCTTCAGCTATGACGCCTCTGTCGGAAAACTGAGCGAGATTCAGACCATCACCACGCTCCCGACCGATTTCCAGGGGACCAGCCACACTGCCGAAGTCGTGGTCCATCCCTCGGGGAAGTTCCTTTACGGGTCCAACCGCGGACACGACACTCTGGCCAACTACATGATCGACCAAAACACAGGACGCTTGACCGCCGCCGGATTCACCCCCATCGGCGGCAAGACTCCGCGAAACTTTGCGGTGGATCCCACCGGGAAATGGGTCCTCATCGGCTGCCAATCAACGAACAACGTCACCGTGTTCTCGGTCAACCAGGAAACTGGTGCATTGACGCCCACTGGCCAGAGCATCGACGCCCCTTCACCGGTCTGCGTGCGGTTCCTGGAGTTGAAGCCGCAGTGAAGTTTGGATCGGCGCGATCGCATGATCGTCGCCTTGGCCCGTCGGGCAGCACTGCCCGAGGTTTGACGGCTGGATTTCCTGGCGCGCTGGAGTGCGAATCCGTCAATCCCTCCCCCAATTTTCGCAAACTTCGCTGCAGGCAGAGCTTCTCTCAGGGTATGATTTCCCGCCTTGCCGCTCAGCTGGTCTGGATTTCCCTACCGCGACTGATCGAGAAAATCTGCGACTATGGTGCCGACTGTCTTGCTCGTCGAGGACGACGCCGATCATGCCGAGTTGTTTCGCCGCGCGTTTGAGCGACATCCCTCGGGCTTTCGGCTGGTCGTCGCCGCGACACTGTCGGAAGCACGGGGCGCCCTGGCAAAACAGCGACCGACGTTGATTGTGACCGACTTAGTATTGCCGGACGGAGCCGGGTCGGAAATCCTGGTGGATGCTCATCAACAGGGCATCCCGGTGGTGATCCTGACCAGCCGCGGCGACGAAGAGGCGGCGGTCCGGGCGCTCAAGCAAGGCGCGATCGATTACGTCGTCAAGCCCGCCGATACGTTCGAGGACCTGCCGCACGTCGTGGAACGGGCGCTGCGGGAGTGGCGCCAGCGCGAAGCGTGTCAGCAGTTGGAGCGGCAGTTGGCCGACTTCTTCGAATTGTCGCTGAGTTTGATCTGCATTCTCGACTCCGAACACCGCTTCCAGCGCGTCAACCCGGCGGTGTCTCGGACGCTGGGTTGGACCGAGGCGGAACTGCGACAGACCCCGCTGTTGTTGCTGGTGCATCCCGACGATCGTCCCGCGGCGGAATTGTGGCTGCGCGGACGGGCTGCCGCCGGGGGTCCGGTGGAGTGGCTGATGCGGTTTCGTTGCCGGGACGAGTCTTATCGTTGGCTGCAGTGGACGGCAGCCCCCGGCACGAAGCAGACCCTGTTCGCCACGGCGATGGACGTCACCGACCGCATCGAACGCTCCCGCGTGCAACGACTGCGTGAGATTTCTCAGGCAAAACTGAGCGTCTTAACGCCGCGCGAACGGCAGGTGCTCAAGCGGGTCGTTGATGGACTCCCGAACAAAGCCATTGCGGCCGAACTGGAACTCAACGACAAGACCGTGGAGAAACATCGGTCGCGACTGATGCGTAAGCTGAAGTGCCGCAATTTGCCATCGCTTGTCAAATTGGTGATGACCGCGACCGCGACGGACGGGGAATCGACCGCCGTCCACCCCTGAGGTCTTCAACTCGTCGTCCCTCTATAGTGGCGGAGCGATCGGAGTCAATGCTAAACTATTGCAGTGGTCCTGCGCATCTTGAGACTTTTCCCTGCCGCAACCGAGAAAAATCCCTCGCGCTCTGTGCCAGTGACACGACGATCCGTGAATTCTGAATCCGACAGGTGGAATTTCGCCTGGAGTCACGCTCTCACGGGGCTCAGGCTCCGACCAATTCCGCGCATGCGGGCACCGCGCCGCTCGACGACCCTGAAGACCGATCGCAACATCTGATCAGAAAAGACGTTATCCATGTTGATGCCGGAATCCCAGGTCATCGAATGTCCTTCGTGCCGTAAGCCGATCCGGATCACCTTGCAGGCCGAAATGCGGGCCAAGACCACCGGCACCGCCGTGAACTGCCCCCACTGCAAGAATCTGTGGCTCCTGCGAATGACGCCTGCCTTGACCTTCTCTCCCCTCACAGTGCCGAAAGCCCCAGGCTATCGTCGTGGTCGCCAACGGGCGGTCGTGCCATTCGATCGCTAGAATCTCTCCGGGATCGCCTCCGGCTCGACGGTTTCCCCCGGCGGCGAATCGTCGACTGGCGTGCAGCACTGCGCCAATGCCCGTTTCGCTGCGATGCGGACATCGGAACGAGGACTTTCCGCTAAAGACTGTAAGTCCATCTCTGCACTGCGGCCTGCGACACCCAGTCGCTCAAACAATACCGACGCCCGTCGCCGGACGTTTCGATCCGGATCCCGGAATTCCGCCACAATCCGCGGAGCAATTTCGGCGGCTCTCCCAGTGACCTGCCAACTTGCCTCCAGGGCGGCAAGTCGCACCATCGAATCGGGGTCATCCCAGAGCGCTTCCAGCGACTGTGCATAGGCTCCTGCCTCAGATTTCCAGCTTCCGTAAATTTCAGCCACACGCTGTCGCAGCGCCCCGTTGTCGCTTTGAAAGAACTCTGCCAGACTTTCTCCCGCTTCCTGGACTCCGATATCGGCCAGCGCCCGCGCAGCGGCGTCCTGCACGGCAGGGCTCTCGTCGACTACCAGTCGTTCAATCAGGGGTCCGACTCCCATCCCCGCTCCCGCACCGACTTTTCCCAGAGAGCTGGCCGCCTCACGCCGGATGTTTTCGTCCGCATCATCGAGCGCCCGGATGAGCGTTGGCACAGCGACGGAGGCCGCGGGGCCGATCATCCCCAAGGCCTCGACCGCCGCACGTCGCAGGGCTTCCTCAGCAGCGGTTTCTGCGACGTTTGCCTTCGTCGCCAGCTGAACGAGAAACGGAATCGCCAACGCATGCGCGGGACCAATCTGCGAAAGCGTGTCGACGATCGATAAGCGAACCAGTTCGGTGGTCTCGGGCCGACGATACTCTTTCAGAAGGACGGGCGCCGCATCCCGGCCGACCGGACCAAACAGTCCTAACGCCTTGATCGACCACAACTGAGTTTCTTCCTCCGGCGGCGGCTGGCGACATTGAAGGATCTGGATGAGGACCGGGACAGCTGAATCCGCGGAGGGACCCATCCGGCCGAGAGTTAGCGCGGCCTGTCGACGTGTGAACCACGGGGCCTCAGCACATTGGACAATTTCAATCAGTCCGGGAACGTACTGGATGCTGGCCGGATGACGGGGTTCCAGCACGCTCATCCGCTCGCGCCACACCGTGAGGGATTCGCCGGCGATCGTCAGCGGCGACGCAACGTCTTCGGCTGCCACAAGCCGGTTTGGGGCGAGCCAGCCAATTCCGAAGACGCCCGCCATCAGCCAGCCAATCGGCTTCCACAGGGCGGCAGTTCTCGAACGCGTAGGACCGGCGAACGACAGCATTCGCTTACGACCGTGAAGGGTGAGTGTTCGAGTGGCGCCAATCTCCATGATACAGTATCGAAGGGAGCGCGGGCAGAATTGTCGCCCCGCCTCCGATGACGGAATCTTGTGTTCCGAATTCAGACCACCGCCGGCAGGCTTAAATGACTTCGTTGACGCATTTCGATGACGCCGGCGCCAGCCGGATGGTGGACGTGGCTGGTAAAGAGATCACGCTGCGGCTGGCGCGGGCCGAGTCGTTCGTAAAGATGCTGCCGGAGACCGCCGCCCTGGTGCGGGATCGCGGCATCACCAAGGGAGACGTTCTCGAAGTCGCCCGCCTCGCCGGCATCATGGGCGCCAAACGAACTGGGGATCTGATTCCCCTGTGCCATCCGCTGGGCATCGACGGGGTGGAACTTCATTTGGGTTTCGTGGACGACCAGACGCTGCGCATCGAAGCCATCGTCCGTGTTCACGGCCGCACCGGCGTCGAAATGGAGGCTCTGACTGCGGTCACGATCGCGGGGCTCACCGTCTACGACATGTGCAAGGCCGTCGATCGCGGCATGCAGCTGGGTCCGACGCGGCTGCTGGAAAAATCGGGGGGCAAGAGCGGGCACTTTGTAGCGGAACGGGGAAGCGGGAAGCTGGAAGAGTAAAGCGTTCGGTCAATGGCCGGGCCGCAGG
>JANRLN010000416.1:0-40418 GCA_033762515.1 Planctomycetaceae bacterium | reverse complement strand
GAAGTCGAGGTCTTCCACACCCCACATCCGCATGTCGGCGTCGAAACCCCACAATTCCTGATACAAACCTCGGCTGACCGCCAAGGCGCAGCCGATGAGCGCTGGAGACTCATAGAACCGGCGGCGGGCCACGTCGCGTGTCCGCAGTCCCTTGAGCGGAATCCAATCGCACGCGAGTTGGTCAAGCTGCAAGGAATAGCCGTGTCCAATTTGGCTTCTCGAATTCAGCCAGCGCTGGGAATCGAGAGCCGGAACCGCCGGAGTGATCACGGCATTCCCCTGGACTAATTCCACGTCTTCTACGAGCCGGCGCAACGTCCCCGGTTCGGGATTCGTGTGACCATCCAGGAACACCAACGTGTCGCCGCAGGCCTCCAGTGCCGCCGCATGCTTCGTTGGCGAAGCGCCCCGTCTCGACGCATGCCGGACTGTGCGGACTTGGGAGAATCGCCGGAGCGTCTCTGCGATAGAACCATCCTCCGATGCGTCATCGGCGATGATGAATTCCATCTCAAGTCCCGACGTACCCTCAATGCAAGCCCGCACTGTTCTCCAAAGGGCATCCCCCTCGTTGTGGGCGGCAATCAAAATACTTGCGCGCATTGCTGATTTCTTTCGTGAGACTCAATCTTGAATTGGGACTGATACCTTTCGACCGTTCACAGCCGTAGAAGCGACGATCACAGTCGTTGCCCTGAATCTACTTCGGTCGAATCCACTGATGCCGGATGTTTTTTGCGCTCTGCTTTGCCATCTCTCCGAGGTCGTCTACGCAAGCTCAGACAGAGGCTCAATCATGTAGCCTGTATGGGGAAGTATCAGGCGGTTTCCGTCAGTCTGTCAAGAAAATACCGGAACAAAAAAGAAACAAGGCGACCCAGCGTAATCTGAGATGCTGAACAACGCCGGGCATCGAATCACTGCCACAGATGCAGGGATTGCTGGCACCCTAGGAACGAGTCCTCTCTGCATTTTTCGCAATGACGGCCACGTAGAGTCCGTTCCACCACTGTTCGGTGTCCCCGTTGAATCGGGCCGGCAAAAGCCATTCGTGTACGACATCGGCCTTCACCTGAGCCAGTCCCTGACGGGTGGCTTCTACGACGCCGGGAAAATTGGTGTCGTCGACGACCACCACAGCCTCATCGGCAAGCAGTGGCCAACCGCGGACCATCGCCTCTCGTTGCGCTTCGGGACGATGATCGCCATCGTAGAAAAAGACGTCGACATTCTGCGGCAGAAGATCTGCGGGTAGATCAAAGAATGATCCTGTCCGCAGAGTGACTGGCTGATTTGGTAACATGGCGTTTGCATTTGCCTGAAACTGCTCCGCCCCATCGGTTCCTTGTTGAAACGCCCCGAAATTGTCGATGGCCGTGGCTGAAGCCAGCTGCCTTCCAAAGCACGCGGCAACGAAGGTCGAACCGCGCCAGACCCCGACTTCGAGGTATCGTCGCGGTCGGAGATTGTTGAGAAAATGTCGAACTTTTCCCGAGGACATGCCTTGCAGCGACAAGGCTGCACGGGACAGCAGCGAGTCGCGGGATTCGGCAGCCTGGATCGCGCGTTCCACCCACTCCACGAGGAGTTGCTTGCCGAGCCGAGACCAATGCAGCCAATCGAGCCAAGTCCGGCGATTGTGTTCGGAAGCCATCGCCAAGTCGTGATCGCAACGTTTCGCCTGCCACGCCGCAACATAGCTTTGCCATTGCCTGGCGTCCGCCTCCGGCACACGGACAATCATGTCGTCCCACGGGAGAATCGTCGATAAGGGCAACTCGGCATGGTCGGCCAAGAGTACCGGGATGCAGCCAGCCGCCAACGATTCGTAGAAGCGGACCGATCCCAGGTTATCTCCCGCCGGGCACAGCGAAAACTGCGTTTGCGACAGCCCTTCCCAGTACGAGGACCTCAGGGCTGTCTGTTCAACGTGATCCAAGTAGTAAAAATAGTTGCGGTTCACTTGGCAAAGGGCGCATTCGCAGCCCGAGAAACCTTCAACGACAGCTTGGCGCAGTGGCGGATTGCTCACGACAGTACCCTGAAAGCCCGCGAAATGACGGCGGGCGTTGAAGGGCACGGGATGCGACTTGTCCTCAAACATATACGGGATCGCCACAACGCCGGAGTCTTGGCGCGGCGCGCTATTGCAAATCAGCAGTCTGCGGTCGCGACACTCGATTGGGACCCCGCCAGAGAGGAGCACGCAGCGCTCTGGCAATTGAGTGAAACTTCGAGAGAGTTCCGCCATGAAGGCCTGCCTTGCTTCGGGCGTTTTTTTTCCTTCATACCCGTCGATGTACGTACTGCAGACTGTCCAACCGCCTGCCACGAGACGCTGGGCAGCGCTCATCTGCGAGGCATCGACCAAGCGTGTGAGGCTCGGGGGGTTCAGCAAGGGAACAAACATCGTTCTACCCTTCGTTGGTACGCAAATCCCATGTGCCGGCTGCATCAGTGCTGACACAGACCCGATAGATATGTCTCCCAGCGGCGTGCCATCGCTGCCGCGGAATAGTACTCGACGGCAGACTGTCGAATTGTTTGCGCTAACGCCCAACTATCGGCGCTGCACGCGGAAACGACCGCTGCTCGCCACTCCGAGAGTGGTGCAGCGTACGGGACAATGCATCCCCATTCGCGACCGTTGGCAAGCTCGTCAGCAACGACGCCGACAGGCGTGGAGACTAGCGGCAAACCCGAGAGCCAGGCTTCCACCGCGACTAGTGGCCCCCCTTCGGATGGGCTCGCCTGGACGAGACAGTCGAGTGCCGCGTAGACGTCGCCAGCGTGGACCTCAGGCCCGATAAACCTGACGCGATGTCCACAGAGTTTCGTGACCTGAGCGCGAAAATCGGAATCACCCCACAAACGGGCACCGTAATAGACGGCTACATACCCATCATCAAGAGAGCCGACGATGCGCGCCGTCTGAAGCGGGTTCTTTTCGTCGGAGAACCGGCCGATATATCCAATGGCCTTTTGCTGCGGCGTCAGGCCAAGATGAGTGCGGAATTCGGATCTGGCGCGGGCGGGAGCAATCCGATCAAGCTCAATCCCCGGTGGTAAGGTCGTCACCTTTCGGCGATAAGAATCAGGAAACGCTGCCACAGCAGCCATTGAGACCGCAACGTAAGCCGAGGCGCGACTCACCGAGTCTTTGAGAACCAACTCGGTCCAATCGCTGGCACCATGACTCATGGCGATCACATGGCCGCAAAAATTCGCCAGCCGGGGTTTCAGCGAAGGAATCCCCCACGTCAGAACCACATCGCTCTCACCGACTACCGATTGAATGGCGACTTTCTCTGTTTCGTGTCGATGAATCCCAGATTCCGCGTTGACGCCCGAGGGATCTTGCTGCTGGTCTGCATGGATTGGCATCCAGCGAGCCAGCTCGGCAATGGATGGTGCATGTGTGGCAGCCCTTGAAATGAGCGCACATCCCGCCCACTCAATCTCTGGCGAGGTCCATCGCGCGAGCGCAAGGTGATAGCGCTCGACGCCTCCCAAGCACCACCAAGGCAACAGAAGCCCGACCCGCAGTTTGTTCCCTGATGGGTGTCGGCGTAGCGGTTGCGGAGCCAGAACCGTTCGGACACCTTGGCATCCGCGCTCTTTCGGTCGATTACCCCCAAGCCATCGTTTCCCGCAATGATGGCATCGCGTTATCCCAGGTACGGATTGTCTTTCAAAAACACAATGCATTCTCTTACTCCAGCCCCGCACCGTGCTAAACTTGGCAATCCCCATTTTGCCAAAGACATTCTTGAGCCTCAAGGAAATCCCTGCTCAATTCCGGGAGAAGCGATGGGCGTGTACACTTCTTCCCGCAGAATGCCAACTGGGGGCGTTGTGCGTTCGATCCGAGAACTGCGGCGCGCATGCTGACAACTGCAGCATGCGCCAAACCCTTGGAGACGTTTAAGCTGTGTAGAAGGCTCGATCCCGAAATCGCTTTCCGCTGATGACGTATCCCTTCCTTCAACCGCCAAGTGATGGGTGGCCGCACATCTATCCACAGGAGTATTGACGAACAGCCTCTGTGTTAAATACTTGTGTTAAATAGAGTGTTACGCTGTGGATAGCCCTCGATAACCCCTTGAATCTGCGGGGCGATTGGAAACGCCCGGTGGGTAAACCATCGAAACTTGGTGGGCAAACGATCGAACAACGGTGTGTAAACCATCGAAACTCGACAACTGTAAGTGGTTATCCGAACGACCCTTCCGGTGGGTGAAATATCGAAGACCTCTTGGTGGTGGGTGATCTGTCGAAAGTGCTTGACAGGGTGGGTGAAATGTCGAAGTATCACATCCGATGTCCGAACTCGTCAAAGAACGCCCGCCCCTGCTCCCCGACCGCCGCACCGAGCCGGATTTCTTTGTCTGCGACCTGATGGACGCCGCACCCAAGGGAGATATGGCGTCGATGGAACATCCGATTTTCTCCCTGTCGACCAAGCCCGATCATCGGGTTCGACGGTATGAACATGGCACAACCTACATTGAAGTCAAGCCATCGGCCGACGGCCTCGCCACGGTTCATGATCGCGACATCCTGATCTACTGCATCAGCCAGTTGATGGCGGCCCAGAATGCGGGGCAGACGGTGTCGCCTGTGCTGCATTTCAAGGCCCATGACCTGCTAAAGGCCACCAACCGCATGACCAACGGCCAGGGCTACGAAGCCTTGAAAGCCGCCCTCGAACGACTCGCCGGGACGCGCATCAGCACGAACATCACGACCGGCGGGCAGGAAATCTTTGAAACCTTCGGCATCATCGAACGGGCGAAGATTGTCAGAGAGACCCGTGACGGCCGGATGCAGGAACTCGAAGTGAAGCTTTCGGACTGGGCCTTCAACGCCATCAAGCATCAGGAAGTTCTGACTCTTCACCGGGACTATTTCCGCCTGCGCAAGCCCCTCGAACGGCGGATGTACGAGTTGGCTCGGAAACACTGCGGCAAGAAGGATGAATGGAAGATTTCTTTGGCCTTACTGCAGAAAAAGTGCGGTTCCGCATCCACTGAGAAGGAATTCCGACGATTGGTGTCCGACATCGTTGACAAAGATTCAAGGCACCAGCACATGCCCGATTACTCCGTGACGCTCGACTCCAGCGACATGGTGAATTTCCGCAGCCGCGGCAGCATTCCTTCGCCCCAGCTTTCGTTCCCGCAGGTTACTGTCGGGCATTTGAGTGCCGAAGCGTACCACGACGCGCGGACTGTGGCTCCTGGTTGGGATGTGTACTATCTCGAACGCGAGTGGCGGGACTGGATCACCGAGCACCCACGCGACCCCGACGCAGCTTTCGTCGGCTTCTGCCGAAAATGGTACGAGCGCCGTGGTGCGCCGCGATGACCGCGCGAGCCAGCCACTCCTTCAACGAGAAGCATCGCAAAAATAGAGGTGCATTTCGATTTCATTCTTGAAGGAAAATGTCGCTTTACGTTGCTTGACGATTTGGTCGAACTCCGCTCGCAACGCCTCCGCCTCGGATGCCGTACGGACGTCAGTCGGACGACACCATATGACCGTGGAAAGGTCGCCTTCCGAAAGCAAAACCAAGTCAGGGCCGTCCGTTCCTGAGTCGGGGGTTTCAAACCAAGTGTCATCCCATAGCGAGTTCTTCGTGATCCAGGCTTCGAGTTCCGCTCGAAGAGAACGCATGTGATTTCTCGTTGGCATTGTCTCATCCTCTTGCCAGACGCTGGCTTGGTCTCGACTCAAGGAGTATAGCCGTTTGCCCTAAGCCACGGTTCCAGCGCGGCTTCTAGAATATCACTGATCGTATTCGGCTGCAGTTTCGTCAGCTGTCGCTCCAGTGAAGCCCGCTTCAAGGCTGCTGCGTAATCGGCCCGGATGCGCGTGCTGATGGGCGAGCGGGGTGTGGCTGCGGAAACTGACGACGGAGTGACAGCAACGGATTGGCTCGTCCCTTCCCTGCTCTGTGCCGGCTTCTTGGGAAACACGAAGTCGCGTTCGACCTCCGGATCGACAGTCGGTGTTTGTTGCAACCCCTCAATCAATGTCCGACGCTCTGACATACTTCCCTCTTATGCCAAGTTACTTCTGGCTTTGGATGATACGCGCGCTCTGGTGTGTTGCGGCAACAGCTCGCGAAACACCAATTTGACTTCCTCGGCAGCTTCGCGGCCCCGCGCCCCAAGTTGCCAGACGACTTTTCCCTGGCCAGGTGCGTCGGCGTAGATCTGCCGCAGGATGAGCGCGGTCTTCGCGAGCGGCAGCTTGAGTCCTGCCGCCGCGTCCGTCATGTCCTTGGTGAGCCGATAATTCTTGCCCACCATGCTGAGCACAATCAGCGCCCGTGGCGCGCCCTTGCGGATGTCCTGCGCCTGCCGGAGCACATCCGTGGCCTTGGCGAGCGCCCGAATTTCCAGCATCGAAGCCTTGCAGGGCACAACGGCCAGATCAGCGCGTAGTAGCAGTGCCCGGCTGGTGTCCGACTGACTGCCGGGACCATCCGCCACCACGAAGTCCGTGTCCTGATCCAGCAGCGGCAACTGGTCGAGAATGATGTCGGGATTGTCCAGGCGCACGGCCTTCACGTCGGGGGCGGCCTCGCGAATCCATTCGGACGACGATTGTTGCGTGTCGCAATCGGCGAGCGTCACGCGGTGGCCCTGCTGGGACAGCCATGCGGCCAGATGCACCGCCAATGTGGATTTGCCGACGCCCCCCTTGGAATTTGCGATCACGATAATCATGCCGTGACCGTAGCGCGTGGCTGGCAGTCTGGCAAGCAGTATTTCCAGCAAGCTGTTCTGCCAGCCCTCCGGCACGCTGGCCCGCAGGATTGCCAACATCCATTCAGGATGGATTGCCAGCATGGTGTCATGCTGGACTGCATGCTATCTGGCAGGCTGGCATGAATGAAAGACAGACGACTTCCAGGCTTTCATGCAGTCTGTCGTGCCTGACTGCTGTCAGGCTGGTAAGCCATCCATCCAGCAAGCAGTCCTGCCATCCAACTGGCAAGCTGGCATGAAAGCCTGCTGGCTTTCCGTCTGGCTGGCAATTTCACCGTGAAATTCTGCCTAAGCTCCGCTTAGGGGAGATGTCTGACAAACAATTTACTTGGCCAGCAGTTTTCTGGGGCCTCGGCAGGTGTCCATTTTCAGTGGTTCAAATCGGGACAGTTTTCGGGTGGTCACACGTACTCCGTGTGGGTTTGGGCAGGGGTGGCGGAATAATGTTGAAGGCCGGATGTACGTCGAAGCGATCGAGCGCCTGATCGGCAATCTGCCGCAGCGGGACTCAGCCGCACGAACCGCGTTTCTCGGCGAGGGCTTCCTCGAAGCATCGGAACGCCAGCCAGCTCGTGGCCCCCACATCGGGTATGCCACCGCAGGCGTTGGCCGGTCCACGAAGGAGGCCAACGCCCGCGCTGTGGAATGGGTCGTCCGGGGAATCGGTCATCGCGGCCTCTCAAAGATCATGCACACATCATGCAGTCCGGGAATGAAGGCCGAGCGGTAAATCTTTCGCGAACTGCGCGCGCCGTGACTGAAACGAATGATGTCGGTCGCACACTGCCGCAAGCCACAGGCGAAGGCAAGTCGCTTGGTATGCCACGTCAGCGGCACAAACCCGTCATCTCGATCCGAGTAGTCGCCCATCAGGATCACCAGCTTTCCGCCGGGCTTGAGCGAATTCGCCGCATTGCGGATGAATTGACCGTACCGACGCAGGAAGTCATCGAGCGTCGGCGCGCGGGAGAGGTCGCGGGGGTCCAGCGAGTACAGCTTTTGCCGCCAGTAGGCTGGGTGCGCCCAAATGAAGTCGAACGTCTCCGTACCGAACCCTTCCGGATCGCAGGCATCGAACCCCTGGTGAATGTCGAACGACAGACACGGGATGTTCATTTCGCGACAGACATCGGCACACGTGCCGGAGCCACTCATCGGGTCGTAGACCAATCCCGGCCGGTAGAAAACGGGCAAGTCCTTGATGAGATTGCCACCGCAGTTGCCGGGATAGGAACGGTCTCCGTACTCACCCGCCCGGTGAAAGTGATACAGGCTGGTCAAATGCGGGACGGGACTCCCGTTCTTCGGAGCCCGAGGCAGTCGTGCGTAGTTGTGGCGATCTCCGTCGGAGCGCGTGATTGGTGCCGTCACTCTCCGGTTGCTGCGGGAGGCATAGAAGGGATTTATGGCGTGCGGCCTTGGCAGGATCGTAGTCATGGTCTTGCTCCTTGAGCTTGTGTGTTGTAAGGGGTGCCGGTAATCCGAGCGTAGACTTCCTCGGCGTGCTCACGGGTCTGAAAGTCTGCGATACACTCCACCCCTTGGCCAGGAATGTGACCGTAGAGGCTCCACGTATCGGCGTCCTCCGGTTCGCAGCATTCGAAGTAATGCTGGCCAGGCTGATCCGGCTCCTCGAAGCGCCGGCACGGCGTGATCTCGTAGTTATCAAAGCGGGCGACGCCCGCGACCGCGTCGTCGAGGGATGCCTTGCACTCCGCCTCGGCCGCACCATAGTCGTCGACATCGCCGTTGTGATCGGCGAATTCGATATCCGGGCAAGTGTCGTTCAGATGCCGTGCCAGAAAGTGAAGTCGTTGTCGCGCCTCCGCCGGAGTGGCGGCGACGAGGATGATGGTAATGTGTCCAATGAAGCGGATCATGGGATGAGTCTCCTTTCGTCATATTGTTGATCGTTGAGTTCGTGGATGTAGTGTCGACACGCCTGCGCCAGGGCCAGGTGAAAATCGTCGCCGTGGGCGTCGCACCAGTGCATGGCGTCGGTGAGCAAGTCGACCAGACTGGTGTGCAGGTCTCCGTCGTCACGGTGGTGGATCAGAATGCACCCGGCACGGGCCGCCCGGAAGGCGTTTGGGTCTGCGCGAGGGGGTGTCATGATTGAGCCTCTTCGTCACGGCGTTGAATCGCCGTTCGCAGGTATGGTTCGTAGTGGTCGCCCCGCCAGGAATTGACGCCGAAGGCGATGTTGCCGACGGACAATTTGTCGAGCTGCAGGACGGCCACGTGAGACGGCTCGGCGAAAACGACGCCAAGCATGCGTCCTGCATTGGGATCGCGAAAGATCAAGACGTGAAAAGGAGCTCCGCAAACGCCATTGCGGTGGTATTGAAGCTGTTCGATGGGAAATTTCATCGGTTGCGTCCTTTCGAGAAGCGGGGCGGGCCAGTCAGCCCGCCCGGTGTGGGTTATTCCTTGGTGTCGGATGCGATCCGAATGGTCAGGCGACCATCGAGCGGGACGCAGTCGACGTGGACGTTAAAGCCCTGGCCGTCGGCGTGCGCCCACGCGGCCCCGATGCGGGTCCAGAATCCTTTCTGGCCTTGGCGTTCGCGAACGTGGTAGACACTGTGCGTCGGTGATTTGGCGGTTTTGGTTTCATGATCAGACATGATTCAGTCTCCTGTGGTTTGAGTGACGGACCGCGCCCATCGCGGCCCGATGGCACGTCACGAAGAGCCGCTAGAGCCGGGGCGGAGCGCACCGGTCACAGCGAAAGACGGAGGGTCCGCTCTGTGGAAACCGTCTTGGCAGCTTGACCGCCCGGCGGCGGCTGTAGCGTGCCCATCACTGAGGCCGCGGGGGTACGGTGCGATGCATCCGCTGTCGCAGGAGACCGGGAGCGGGACCTTCGATACTGAAGCCAACCGTTAAAGACCCCCGGCGTCATCGGATGAGCGGCACCCACGGATCAGGATGCAGAGGCCCGTCGGACGAACCGCCTGGCGATCCGTCTGATCGTGGAAGACTGTCGAGAACCCGAATTCTCGGCGGGACGATAAGCTCGGGCGATCCTCGCCAAACGTCCGGGATGGGTTCGAGCAAATCGAAGCGCTGCGCCCCGCTGGTGGCCGGGGGCTGTGGAGTGCTCAAAAAGCAGCTGACGTCGTTGCGGAACCGTGCTACGATGGAAATCAGGAGCATATGGGTCATGAACATCAATCTGGTCATTCCCGATCAAGTGGAGGCGGTGCTGCGTCGGAAGGCGGCCACGCTCGGGCAGGAGTTGAGTGAATATCTGCAACGCGTGGCAGCGGAAGACGCCGAAGCGGATTGGCCGACGCCACCGCATAGCGAAAGTCCGGACGCCTTTATGGTGCGGTTACGGGAGATGGTCCGGCGGCACGCCGTCCGTTGCGGCCATGTTGATGACAGCCGTGAATCGATCTATGCCGGGTGTGGGGAATGAATCTCCTGATCGACACCAATCTGCTGGTGCGTCTCGAAGACACGCTTGATGCGCGACACCCGGAGGCGATGTCCGCCATCGAACGGTTGAAACGGGACGGACATGACGGTCAGCTTGTCCCGCAAGTCCTGTACGAGTTCTGGGTGGTGGCCACTCGGCCGGTGGAGAACAACGGCCTGGGTCTCGATCCCCCGAAAGCCGAAGATGCGATGCGGGGCTGGGTGTCGCTGTTCCGCTTCCGGTTGGATGAGCGCGGGATTTTCCGGAACTGGATGCAGTTGGTCGCGGCCCATCAAGTCCGGGGGAAAACGGCCCACGATGCCCGGCTCGTGGCGGCGATGCAGCGGCACGGATTGACCGACATTCTGACGTTCAACAGCGCGGATTTCACCCGGTTCTCCGGCCTCCACGTTTTCACCCCGGCCGATGTGCTCGCCGGTGGCCTGCCCGCATAGCGCGCCTGTCACGGGACAGTTGGCCCGCGTCTTCGCGTTGGTTGTTCGCGCCCCTCGTGCTTTGCGCCATCGCGTGACAAGCGTTGCCACTCGCTGACAACGCGGTCCCTCAGCGCCGCCGCGCTCTTCGCGGGCGCTATCATTCGGCCGGACGGCCCGTTAGCCGTCAAAGCCCTCGTTGAAAAGATCGTGCAGGACGCTCTCGTAACGACACGGACTGCGTCACCAAGGCGTCCCTCGATCAGCCCGCAGCGCTGATGCCCGGCGAGGGGCGGGGCAAGGAATCGGAACCTTCCGCCGCGGTGACGACACGGAGCATTCGACTCCGCAGCCGCGGTCCCTCTCTGTACGGTGACGCTTCGGGACAAGCGGAGACATCCCGCGACAGTGGTGCTCATTAAGAAGATCTCAACCTTTACGTGTCATAAGCGGGTGTATGTTACGAATTATCGAGAGCAATTCGGCAGGCCACGCCCGCACGTACTTCAGCACGGCGGACTATTACAGCGAGGGCCAGGAACTCCTCGGCCAGTGGCGGGGCGCGGGGGCCAAGCGTCTCGGATTGGAGGGGGTGATAAGTCCCGAGGCCTGGGACGCGCTGTGCGACAATCGCCATCCCGAGACGGGAGAGCGCCTCACGCTCCGAACGCGGCTTGATCGTCGCGTCGGCTATGACTTTAACTTTCATGTGCCGAAGAGCCTGTCGGTACTCTATGCCTTGACCGAGGATGAACGGCTTCTGCAGGCATTCCGGGACGCGGTGGGCGAGACGATGGAAGAGATCGAAGCCGAGATGCAAACCCGCGTCCGCAAGGCCGGGCGCAACGCAGACCGTATCACGGGGAATATGGTCTGGGGGGAGTTCGTGCATTTCACCTCGCGTCCGGTGGACGGAGTTCCCGATCCGCATTTGCATGCCCATTGCTTTGTGTTCAATCAGACCTGGGACGAACAGGAACAAAGCTGGAAGGCGGGGCAGTTCGGCGATCTGAAACGAGATGCGCCCTATTTTGAGGCGCGGTTTCATGTCCGGCTGGCGCAGAAGCTCGGTGAATTGGGTCTACCGGTGGAGCGGACGCAGCAGGGCTGGGAAATCTCCGGGCTGACGCCGGGCCTGATGTCGAAGTATTCACGGCGCACGCAGGAGATTGAAGAGGAGGCCGAGCGGAAAGGGATCACCGATCCGGCGCAAAAGGCCGAGCTCGGGGCGAAAACCCGTTCGCGCAAACAGAAAGACGTGCCGCTCGCCTTGCTGCGCGAAGAATGGCGCACGCGCCTCTCGAATGACGAGCGGGAATCGCTGGCCCGCGTCGCCGCCGCGATCGGCGGTGCGGCCCCGCCGACGCAAGCGAACTGCGCGCGCGACGCGGTGACACTCGCGACCGAGCATGCTTTTGAGCGGCAGTCGGTGGTTCCCGAGCGCAGCCTGCTGGCGGAATCATTGAAGCGCTCGGTCGGTCGGTCAACGGTCCAGAGTGTGGAGCGGGCCTTCGCCGAAGAGCGGTTCCTGGTACGGGAGCGGCGGGGCCGACGCATGGTGACGACCGCGGCGGTGCTCGCCGAAGAGCGGGAGATGCTCGATTTCGCCCGCCAGGGACGGGGGACACGGCGACCCATTGCGGCTGGACCGCATCACTTCCAACGCGACTGGCTGAATGACGGACAACGTCGTGCCGTCGAGCATGTGCTGCACGCAACCGACCGGGTGATCCTGATTCGCGGTGCGGCGGGCGTTGGAAAGACCTCCATGATGCAGGAAGCCGTGGAGGCCATCGAAGCTGCCGGATCAGAGGTCTTCACCTTCGCTCCCTCGGCCAGGGCCAGCCGCGGGGTGCTCCGCGAGAAAGGCTTCGACGAGGCGGACACGGTCTCCCGGCTGCTGCTGGATGAACAGCTGCAGCAGCGGATCGCCGGGCAGGTGATCTGGATTGATGAGGCCGGGTTAGTGGGAACGCGGACGATGGCGCGGGTGTTTGAGCTGGCGAACGCACTGGACGCCCGAATCATCCTTTCCGGCGACCGCCGACAGCACGGCTCCGTCGAACGCGGCGCGGCGCTGCGACTGCTCGAAGAGCAAGCCGGGCTGGTCCCGGCCGAAATCAAGGAAATCCAACGGCAGCGGGAGCGCTACAAACAAGTGGTGCTGGACTTGAGCGAGGACCGGGTGGCGGACGGGTTTCGCAAACTGGATGAGCTGGGGTGGATTCGGGAAGTGCCCGATGAGGAACGTGACCGGATGCTTGCCCGCGACTATGTCGAGACGGTGCTCTCCGGCGAGACGGCGCTGGTCGTGTCACCCACGCACCGTGAAGCCGGGCGGATCACGCGGGCCATCCGCGACGGGCTGCGGCGGCACGGCAAACTGGCGGCGGAAGAACGTCAGGTGGCGACCTTGGTGCGCTCCGACCTTACCGAAGGGGAACGCAAGGATGCGGTCAATTATGCACCGGGGGACGTGCTGATCTTTCACCAGAACGCCAAAGGCTTCACGAAGGGACAGCGGGTCACCATCACCGCTGCTCCGCCGCCGGTGGAGCAGGCGGCCCGCTTCCAAGTGTTTCATCCCAGCCAGCTCGAGATTGCGGCCGGGGATGTGCTGCGCATCACTCAAAACGGCAAGACGGCCGACGGGCGCGGGCGGCTCAATAATGGCGACTTGCTGCATGTCACCGGATTTGACCCGGCGGGCAACATTCTGACGGCGGAAAAGAAGACGATCGGCCGGGAGTTCGGTCATCTGGCGTATGGTTTCGTGACCACGAGTCACGCCAGCCAGGGGACGGATGTGGAGCGGGTCTTTATCGGACAGTCCGCCGATTCCTTCCCGGCCTCGTCGCGGGAACAGTTCTATGTGTCGGTCTCGCGCGGTCGGAAGCAGGCCACAGTCTATACCGGGCACAAGGCCGAATTGCTCGACGCGGTCCGGCGGTCGGACGAGCGCTTGAGCGCCACCGAATTGCTGTCCGGGGACATGCTCGGGGATCGCCTGGCGGTCTTCCGTTCTGTGCCCGAACCCCGCTCGACCTTGCCGGAGCGCACGAAAGAGGAGTTGCTCTATGACCGATAACAGTGTGCTGCAGCGTTTCCAACGCGCCGTGGGAACCCCCGCCGCCGCCGACACGGCAGCGGAAGCCGTGGAGGATTATGGAGCTTTCGGCTGGCTCCGCGGCATTCGGGATCGGGCGATCTTCCTCGAACTCCGCAAAAAGGACGGCAACATCCGGGCTGTCGGTTACGCCTGGCTGCAGGAACTCGACTTCGATCCCTCGATCGGGATCACGCTCCATCTCCCCACGGGGAAGATCCGCATCCTCGGACGGAACCTCAATGCTGAGAATCGGCTGAACATCCGGCTGTTTCAAGGGATCACCTGCCAACGAGTGCCGTTCCTCCAAGAAGCCGACGAAGTCGCCTTGATGCAGGCCCCGGAGACGCAGACGGTCGTCGAGCGCATCGAGTGGTAGTTTGGGCAAACTGGTATGCCGTCAGATCATCGGAATTCTCGGACGCCAAAATAGAATTAGCTTGAAGTTCTGCCGCCGACTTTGCTCGAATGATTATGGTCCGACCGATTGCTGCGGCGATCACACGATCCTGCCTCGATCCCACCACGTCGAAATCTCACCCCGAGTCACTGCCGCTGAAGGGAGATGCTGGTGTCGAACCTTGAGCTCGCGCTGAAGGCGTGGAACGCCTCGATGGATTCTCTTCACGACAAACTAGAGGCCCGTCTCACGCAAGCCGCAGGACGGTTGCAAGAATGGCTGGCCAACGAAGGAGAGATTCCGACCCGCCACGGCTTCGCCTGGGCGCATCGACTGCACGGCAATCTGTGCGAGTCACTGGCCGGAGAGCAACTCGCTCTCGCGCTGACGGCTCTGGGTGTGCCCGCCGAGAAAGTCGCCGCACTGCTGCCGACTCTAGTGTGGCTTCTGACTACGCCACCGCGCTGGAGTTTCGGACGCCGCCGACTGGCAATCGGCGCTGCCTTCCCGACGATCCTGCCCCCCCATGTCCGTGACCGGACGATTCTGTATGAACTGCTGGTCACGCATCGGATCGCGCTTCCCGAACGTGTCGTGGACCTGCATGATGCGGGTCTGGACGGCTACACGCCGGGCATCCGTCCGCTGCAGGAATCGTTTCAACCTCCGACCCATCGTCTGCCGTGGGGGCTAGTTCAACTGACGGGAAAGCGGCGTTGGTATTTGGACAGCGTGCCGGTGGGGGAGCGGAAATGCGTGCTCGTTTGTCCGCTGACGTCTCTGCAGATCAAGCGACAGGAACTCCACGCTGTAAAGCGATTGATTCCGCCGGGTGCCCTGTCTGCTATCGACGGATCTTCCGGGTGGGATCGCACATCCCCCTGTATCGGGATGTGCTACGAGTATCTCCCGACGGCGACAGAAACACGCTTCGTGTTCTTGCATCCTGCAACTGGCCAACTGCACGGGTTCGGTCGCATCTGGGGCGTCGGGCGCTGCCACATGCAGCATCCCGTCGAGTTCATTGAAGCTATACGCACGCTGGTCCACGGCCCTCTGTGCGCTGCCTGACAGGTGAGGTCCGTCCGCTAACGCCGCAAGGTCTTTTCCAATCCGTGATGGACGAACTCGGTCACATCCGTCAGTTGCGGTTGCGACAGGACTGCCACGGCATCAGACCACGCCGTGAATTCCGGCTCCTCGACCCCTTTGCCATACGGACGAAATCCATATGCCCCTCCTGAGGTTCCGTTGTTGCGTCCGCGAATTTGATAGGCACGCTGCGTGCGGGGATCGACCAACCCGAAGTTCCACGGCTGGAGCCACGATTTGATTTCGCGAGCGTGATCGAGTTTGCCTTCAAGGTTCTTGGTGGATTTTCCGGTTGTCGGATCGATGGCGGCGGAAAACGAGTGTTGGATGCGTTGGGCCAAAATTAGAGCTGCGAAGGACTTCGCAGAGACTTGGAATTCATCGCAGCACGCCGCTTGGGTTTCGGGTTCGGCGGCGATGACGCTGGCCTCGATGGCCGCGTGAAGTCGTTCTGCATGCTCGCGCAGGAGTTGGGGAGTAATTGGTGGCACAAACATCGAGACCGGGGCAGGGGTGGAATCCTCCTTTTCTAGCAGCTTGCGGTCTGACGGCGCAAGCGGTTTCTTCGTGGATTTGGCGGAACGTCGGCTCGGGGATTTGACAGGAGGGGGCTTGGTTCGCTCGTAGTCGATGCCGAAGCGAACGATGGCGTCCTTGGACGCGTGCGGATGACAAGATACGGATTGCGGACCGGAGCCATCCTTGGCATCCAGCTTTGGGTGCGGCTTGGGCATGCGGCCAACCTCGTGGGCTGCGGAGCAGGACGACTGGCCTTCATGGCCTGTTTCATTTCCGCAAATGCAACCTGACTGCGATCATGGCAGAGCGCGTGAATTCTGAAAAGTCCGTATCGGGAGATTTTCCCCAGATTCCGCGCGCGATTCCCGAAAATCCGGCACACAGCCAACGGTTGGCTGTTATTATGCTCGTGGCGGCTGCGTGAAGACGACGGAATTGTTTCTGCGTCCCGCTGCGTGCCTGATCGTAATTCTCTGAAAAGGGCCTGATTATGTCCCGATTGTTCGCCGCCTTCGTCGCGATGATGATCGCGACCCAACCCGTCGTCGCCGCACCCGCACCGGCGGTTTCGTATTACCAAATCTACGCTGTGCGGAGCGCCCAATCGAGCGGAACGTGGGAGTATCCGAAGTCCTCGGATGTGGTGACGACCTGGGATCACGGCGGTTCCTACATCGATGTGGCCGTCTATCAACGGGGTTATTCCTCGTCGCGGCAAGCCAAGATGGACACCTACGGTATGTCGTTGGTTGAAACGCTCTACGACAAGGATTCCAGTGGAGCGATCGTCGGTTTCTATTACATTTTCCGCATCCAGAAGGGGTTCGCATCAGGAACGGTTTCCAGTAGTGCCATCTCGATCAACACCGGCCGTGCTTGGTCGGATTCCATTCGGATCAAATGAATCGTGAGCGTGTCCGTGTTGTGTGGATGACCCGAGCGACGCACATTCCGTCGCTCGGGTGTCGTCCCACACCGCTCGTGTTCTCGGCCGTTGGTGTTTCTGAAATCGGTGCGATCCCAAGCCAGAGACGCTGTTTGATCGCTATCTTCACTCGTACCAAGTTAGCGTCCATGATCGTCAAAATCAGAAACCTCAAATTGGCATCAGTTGCTTTACCCCGGAAACTGGGAACCGGTGGGAGTGCCCGTACCCAACGATGACATCACCGTCAACGGCTTCGTATAGGTCACCGCGGGGATTCTCCTGAACTGACTTACTGCCCCGCGTGGCGAATCTCTATGACACCAAGCCCGATCAGCGCGGTCGCTTGCTACGAATCATCAACGATGGCACTCTGCTGGCGATGAACAATGCGTACTGGGTGCGCTGTTTCGTCGTCCTAGAGAACCACTGCGTCATCAATCTGTCGTCGGGGAGACTGGCCGACTTACTAGCCGTGCGGATTCCGAACCACACTCGCTTTGGACGGGAGAGGTCCTGAGAGCCGCGGGCAGTTCTTTGTCGTTCTCGGGTAAATCAGGCTTCATTCCCGCCTCGTCGCTGATCGCCGATGCCGTCGGGTTCAGCGGTTGGGGAAGCAAGCTAGGAGATTCGGTGCTGCTGGGAACGGTTATTCCCGACAGTTCGCCGTCTACTGCCGCAACGTGTCCATACCTGGTGATGCGTTCGATCTCTGCCGCACCATCCTCCGCAACGATGATGGGCGGCATTATCATCACGTACTCGCATCCCCCCGTCACGAAAAGACCCGCGTGCCACTCCCCGCGGCGCGCGGAAAAATATTCCCGGTTCGGTCTGTTGCCTCACCGAAGGCCTTGGTGAGATGCCAACCGGCAGGGCGGGTTGCGTTGCCGAAACCACGCACCCCGCCGCCGTCTCCAATTCATCGTCGATCCTGAATCGACTTCCACGCCGTTTCGATTCGGCGGCAAGCGTAATCGAAGTAGATCGGGTCCTGTTCGATGCCGACGAATCGCTTCCCAGCCAGCAGGGCTGCAACCCCGGTGGTGCCGCTCCCCAGGAACGGGTCGAGAAGGGCATTCCCTCGCACGGAATCACAGATAAACCGGACTTGCGACAAGGGCCGCGGGCAGGGGACGGGGTTGCCCCGCTGGGTGTCAGTCCACGGCGGCATCTCGGCGACGTGCCAGTCGCGAGGGAGTTCGTGGAAGACCTTGCTGCGACCGCTCCAGAAAATCACCGGATCCCAGGTCATGCAACGCGACAATCCGCTCCGTCGCGGGGGATAGACTTTGCAGGCGGCGATGATCCGAAATCCCGCTGGAAAGTACCGGTGCCATTGATCGGCATGGAGCATGCTCTGCCAGACGAAACAGGGGCCGTTCCGGGTGATCCGGTTCGCCTCAGCGACCAAGCGGGTCATCAGGTCGGCATACATCGCGGGATCGTCGTCATAGCTTCGATAGCCATAGCCGATGCCATACGGCGGATCGGTGACGACGGCATCGATGTGATGCAGTTGCGGCAGGACGTCGAAGCAGTCGCCGCGGTACAGCGTGGCGGGACCGATCACGACTTTTTCAAAACCGCCGGAAGACGTGGGGACGGGAGTGCGACGGGGAGGGGCAAGTGAGGACATAGAATGACTTTCGAATGAATGAGGTCGAAGCAAGGCAAAATCGAGATCACCGGCGGTCATGATTGACCGCCGGAATGAGCCACGGGGACTTACGCAGCGGGTTGCGGTTGCAGTCCGTGCAGGAAATCCACGGCTTTCGAGGCCTGCGACGCGGCGGAGAACACCGCCCGGTTGTCGTCCTTCAACACCTTGAGCCACGAATCGATGTAGCTGGCGTGGTCGTCGCGAACTTCGGAAGTGATCTCCACATCCGCACACAAGAACGCCGAGCCGAGTTCCGCGACGAGTTCCTCCATCGCGTAGCCTTCATCGCCCCATTTCTTGCGACCGAATTCCCGGTTCAACCGGGACGGGTGCCGCGTCCAGTGCGTCAGTTCGTGGCACAGCACGGAAGCGTGCGATTCGGCATCGCGGAATGACTCGATGCACGGCAGGGCGATATAGTCGGGTTCCATGGCATAAAATGCCCGATTCCCGCCGATGCGGAGCGTCGCCCCGGTGGCCTCGAAGAACTGCATCGCCGTTTCGATGGGCGTGATGTCCGACGTCGGTCGCGGAGGCGTGGCATAGAAGTGGGCGGGCAACCCTTCGCATTGATCGGCACAGAAGACGGTGTACTCCTTGAGGAACGGAATCTCGGCCTCCGTCTCCTGGCCGTCGTCGGCCTGCTCTTTCTTCTTGAACGTCGCGGCATACACGACGGGCGAACCGTGCTCCCCCTTCTTGACGTGTCCGCCGAGTTCCTTCGCTTGCTGGAACGTCATCCAGAACGGCGACACGAAGCCTTGCAGTTCCGCCGACATCCAGAGAGTCAGAATGTTGATCCCGGAATACCGCTGGCCGTTGTGCCGCAGGGGGCGGGTGATCCGTCCGGCAGCATGTTCGGCCTTCCACGGCTGAAGCCACGGGCGAACGCCCTGCGAAAGCTGCTCGACGATGCGGTCGGTGACGCGAGTGTAGATGTCAGTGCGGGTCGTGGCGGTCATGGCGAAGCCTCCTTCGGAAAAATGAACTGGTCCGTGAGCCAAAAGCTCATGCTTTTCGGCGCACGGAACGGAGGCCCGAAAACACCGGGGGGAGGGCGGTCAAGGACTGGCCCGAGGGAGGGCACCGCGCTGCAAGGAGCGCAGCGGATGAAGCGTGGGAGGGAGCCGTCCGGCCAGCGTGGCTCCGATCCTTGACGGCACGGGGGTCGGCAACCCCCTCAAGAAAGCAAAACGCCGTCAGGCGACCGATTCAGGCCGCAGGCCGTCCGCCCCAGCGAAACGCAGGGGCGTCAGCGTCGGTACCCCGACCGCAGCGACAGCGGAGCCCGCAGTCCCGCGACGGCGCAGCCGGGGGGCCAGACCAATGCTGTGGGAAAACTCCGCGATCCTGAGCCGCGTCGATCCCCCGAGCTTGCAGTTCCGCAGCAGAATTCAACGTTTGATGCCCAAGTATTTCCGGGCTTTCCTCACAACACGGTGGGCGGTCGAGGGATTCAGCCCCTGATTCCGAGCCAGATCCTCGATGGACTCCCCCCGAAACAGCCGCCGCCACAGCAGCGATCGATAGTCACGGTTCCGGGTGAACTCGAAAATCTGTGCCAACACGATCCGCCGTTGCCGTCGTCGCATGCCTTGCTCCTCGAAAGACCGCTCTTCACGGGCCGGAATGGGAAGCTCCTCGGCGGAAACATCCGCCACACTTCGCGACCCGCCCGCGAGACCGTAGTGCGTGTGCGTTTCCCGACGGTGTTGCTGACGGGCGTGCTTGCGCATCCCACCGATGACGGCTCGGAGTGAGAGGTTAGACATGGCCATTCCTTTCGGAGTTGGGCGGCAGGCGTTCGGTAAGCACCGGGCTGTCCAGACCGGAGTAGATGGCGAAGGTGAGTTTGGTCAGGGTGTCGCTCGATTCGTCGTCATCGCGGTCAAACAGGCCCTGATCGTGGGCGACCGCCATCAACCGGCGCTCCGCCTGCGACCGCGTGAGCAGCCAGAATGCCGTCCAGCCGTCTTGACGATGCGCGGCCAATTGCCGCCCGGAGACGCCGATGCGGAAATGCGGCTCGTGATCCGCATGGCACCCGTATGCCCCGCTGAGCGCAGCCGACGCCGACAGCGGCCGGGCGGTGATTTCGAGGGCGAAGACCGAGTCCCGGCACAATTCCACTCGGGGAAGCGGGATGGTCGACTCACCGACGAAGAGTGGGGACCGCCCCAGGACCGCTTGTTTTTGGACCGCCCGTTGGTCGGTTGCCAGAGTGTCGACACGGATGGTTACAGGCGGCAGCGTCGACGTTCCCGCCCGGTGCGAATGACCGCCCGATTCATACCCGTGGTGCTGTTGAACCCGAGGCTGGACCGTGAGTTCGACGGGCTGCGGGTAGTAGGCTTTTACCAACAGGGCCGGTGCGGCCGCGTCGGTTTTCAGAGCCATATCCCAGCCCCCCGTAAGATCGGCTCGACGGAAACGTGCCATGCTGCGATTCCTCCTGAGAATGTTTATGAGACGGAACGTCGCAATGAATTCGCGGCGTAAACCGCGATCTTCACTCAACGAAATCAAGATGGGTTTGAGCTGGTCTTAACCCTCAGCGTGCCTCATTTCAGGCCGTGTTGTTGCGCAACCGGCGAATGATTCGGATGCGGCTCTGATTCCCGCGGGCGAAGGAATCATCGCGTTGTCCAATCGGTGCTGTTGCGCAACAGATGTGGCACGACGCACCTGTTCGGGGAATGGAGACTCCAGACAATCACCCGCGCTCGTCCGCCGCGGCTGGCATCGGACTCTGCCGCGAACGAAATTGCTTGCCGTTACCCACTTGTCGTGGTAGGTCGAACGATGAGCTGAGCGCAGGGAGGCGCGCCGCATGGAGAACGATGGACCTGAGACGAACTGGAAGGAACGCATTCAGCCGTTACGGAACGAACTGCTGGCGCTGTGGTCCCAATTGTTCAAGTTTCGTGAAGAAAAAAAATTGACCTTGGAGCAAGTCGCCGAACCGCTGACAGCCTTTAACCGCGTCTTTGACCAAGCGGGTTATGGGCTGCCGGGCATCGTCAAAGACCCGGAAAATGCGGTCACTTACGCTCTCTTTCGCGACGGAATTCATCAGCTCCGCTCCACGTTCGCTCATTTGCACCCGGAACTGGTGGATGAGTTCAATCGGGCTGTTCCGGCAAATCGATCTCTTTGAGCCGATGCTGTTGAGGACGCGACCGCGTCTTCGTAGCGTATGTCCAGGTCGTGTTCGATCCGCGGTTGCGCGCCGCGCAACAGACGCCATTTGGCGAGCGTACAATCAACCCGACAACATGACGCGAACTCCGAAAATCTTGCGAGGCCGTCCATGCTGGAAATCCCCTCCGCCGCCGAGTTTTTTTCGTGGTCTCCGAGTGATCAGGATGCCTACCACGATCGGTTTGATGACGAATACGGGCGACTTGTTCGCAAGGTAGTCGAGGTCAATTTATTTGAACTGTGGAACCAAACGGATCTGGTTGAAAGGGTGCTGAATCACTTCACCACGTGGACACCGGTCGAATTTGGCCGCTATTTCCACTGCAATCGTGCCACCTTGGGACGCTGGCGAAATGGGAAGTGCGTGCCGAGTCCGACTTTGGCGCATCGGTGTCTGCGGATGTTTTTCGATCATTACCCAGAAATCGCCTACGATTTAGTTTATGACGCAGTCGCCATCGCGGCGGCAGTCCAACGGGCCATTTGTGAGCGAGAAGCATGGGAACTGCAGCAGTGGACCCTCCGTTCCTCTCGACTCTCCAAACAACGGTGCAGCCTTCAGGAAACGACGATCGATGACGCCGTCTTGGCATTCGCACTGGCATCACCGGGGCCTGTTTTTGAGATTTGGAGATCCGTGGTGCGAGGTCTCGGGGACGACTGGTGCGATTCCGTCGAGATTCCTGAGTTCTCGACGTTTCTAGCGGACCTTTTGGAACATGTTTCATGCATATTTGGCGAGTCTGCGAAGAAAGAGCGATTTGCCAAGGCGGCCGCGGTCTTTGCCGATCTGGATCTGAATCAACCCAAAGACGTCCAGTGGCTGGTTCGGAAGATGCAAAGCGTCTGGGAAGCCACCGCCGTCGCAACGCACTGCATTGCCCGCTGTCTACAACAGGACTGCTAATTTCGCAATTGGGTGGGGCCCAAGACGGGCTTCGTTGCCGCCATGGTGGCGGCGGATGACGTCAATCCTTTCAGGAACGAACCATGACTCCGACCGAATCCTCCGATGTCGACTCGCTGGCCGACCCGCCGCAGGCGGCGATTCATCTCAGCGCTTCTCGCCAAGAATCGTCCGCGCTGTTCGAGATGATGAAGCCTCTGCATGTCGGCACGGACGATTTCTATCCGTTTCGGAGACTGCTGAACGACTCCGATGCCGTGGAAGAGATTGAAACCATTGTCGCGGCTCGCTTTGAAGAGCTGCTTCACTGTGTCGGGGACTTCTCGTTTGTCGCCGCGGCCTGCCAGTTGCAGGAAGACCTTTGCGGCGAAGAACCACTCACGACACGGCGTCTGCTGGCCTATCTCGATGCCGTCGCGGCTGTCGCCCGACGGATGCTGGTTCGGCAAGTCGATCGCTGGCGGCAGGAAAAATCCGGCAAGGAGGCCGTGCCCCCGGTGGCGAGCACCACGGTTGGATTATCGAGATCGACAATCATCCCTGGAGCGGGAGCTATCTCGAAGCTGACCTTCGGGCAGCAAGCGGAGGAATTCGCGGCCCCGCCCGCGGGAATGACCTTGGTCGCTGCGCGACAGTCGCCGGAGGTTGTGGATCGGAAACTGGCCGTACTGGCGCAGCTTGAGCGCGAAAAGCCGGACCTCGCCCGCTGGTTCCAACTGATGGAATTGACCGGTTCCATGGCGGACGAACTCGCCCGTTATTTCACGATTCCGGTCAAAACGATGGAGCGGTCTCTGGCCGAGGCCATTTCCCGCATCTGCAAGGAACAGTAACCGCTGGTCGTGACTCCCATACCGCTCCATACTCACGGACTCTCATGATGCTCGACGCACGCAAGAACGCCATTTACGAAGCCGTGGAAATTATTCACGGTCGACATCCGTTGACCTCGCGAAATCCGGACTCGGTCAAAGCCGTTTGCCTAACTCGCCAGACCGAGATCGAGGGCCGTTTTTCTGAGCCGGAAGAACTGCTCTTGGCTCAGGCCTACAGTGAGTTATTGTTCCGACGCGAACTTTCACAGCTTGAGGATTCCGATACCGCAGCGGAAATTGAGCGTTGGCAAGTGGTGCGTGACAACGACTTTCTCGGCGGGTCGGTGGAACTGGGGGAAACGCTCTCTGATCGAGGGGCGACATCCGAAGTGCGGAAAGCTTATTCCAAGCATACTGACCGTGCCCTGGCGATCAAGTATCTTGTCCCCAACAAAATCACCGAAAACTACCAGCGGATTGCGTTGGCCCTGGCGGAGATGCAGAATCTGTTTCGCATTCGGCACCCCAATGTGGTCCACGTATACGACGCCGGTTGGCTCCGCAGCCCTGTGGGCCAACAGATTCCGTTCGTGATGATGGAATATCTCGATGGCTGCACGTTGGATGTCTGGGCTGAGGCCCGTCGATCCGCAAACGCCGATCCACAAGAAACTGCCCGGCAAGCGGTCGAAATCACGCGCGTTCTGGCCCGCGCGGTCCATTCCCTGCATGCGGAATTCGGGAAGCCGATCTGGCATCTCGATCTGAAACCGGCCAATGTCATGGTCGTCGGGGGCATCTTGGTCATGGCAGATAGGTTGACGATCAAAATCATCGACTTCGGTTCCTTCGGCGGCAGTTCTGCCGACACGCAAGTCGGAACGCGGCCCTACATGGCCCCGGAACGACAACATCTGCCTGCATCGTCAGCGTCCGCAGCATGGGACGTGTTCTCATTGGGAGCCATTCTTTACTTTCTGACGGTTGGTTCGCATCCGGCACTTGACGAAACAAATCAAAGCCCTGTCTTTGATTACTCACAAATCTCTGATTCCGATCTCCGTGCGATTTGTCAAAAGGCCACTGCAGCCGACAAGAATGTTCGTTACAGAACTGCCCAACAACTGGAACAAGACCTGAAAGCTTGGGCCAATGACGAACCGATCCCGCATCTGGGGTGGACCTATTCGTGGTGGCAACGCGAGAAACTCCTTTGGAAGCGTGGCCGCAAGTACAATAACGTTGCCGATCACCAGCAAATCATTGGTCGGACCGCGACGGTTGTCGCCGCCGCTGCAATTGCAACTGCATCGTGGCACACTGTGCAGGTTGTAAGTGGTGTCGATCCGGCCAAAGCGTACTATTGGTCTATTAACTCGATGAATGCGTTCTGTTTCTTATTATTTGCGACCTGCGCATGGTCAGTTAGGTTTAGGGCTGCGAGCTTCAAGATTCTTGAGCCTCTGCTGGCTATCGTCATTGCGAGCATTGGATTGCAACACTGTATCTCTCCGCGAATATATATGTCATTCCCTACCTGGGAGGAAGAGAAGCGAATTGCACTTAGCGTCCTTCTTATGGTGGCCATCGTAAATATAAGCTTCGGGGCACTTTCATCTGAATGGAAACCTGCGCGCTGGGTCGGATGGACAACACTGCTTATGACTTTTTTACTTCGGCCCTTGTTTGACTCGCGACTTAGTTCTTTGGCGATGCCGATTGTGATTTTGTCTACCGAGGCTTTTGCATGCCTAGTATTTGCTTCGTGCATCGTCACGAAGCGGCGCGATGATCTTCCGTCAGCTCGATCGCGGGGAAACGGCTCAGATAGGTGACGAGGTTTCGCATGGCGTCAGGCGGAAGCCGGAGAGTTCGTTGTGGATGATGGAGTCCGTTCCGCTTACGACGATTTAGCCGGTCGAATTCCCACAATCACGCTGAAGTTGCAGCGTTCGTAACGTCGGAGAAGGTTGCACGCGACGTGATGAGCCGTGAAGGCGACAGCGAGGAAATTGTCCATCGGTGTTTCTCATTCATCTTGCGGTGATATTCGCCGCGCGCTGTTCCAGCAGCTTCCGTCCGTCGGGTCGCAAGGAACCATCCGGCGCAAGATGGCGATAGAGCGTTTGCCGGGTGATGCCCAGTTCCGTACACAGCGCATTCACCTGCGTTTCGGGCAGTCCCATCGCCGCCATCGCCAGGCGGAGTTTCGCGGTCGTCATCTTGTAAGGCCGACCGCCGGTGCGACCCCGCGCTCGCGCCGCGGCGAGTCCGGCCCGTGTCCGTTCCACAATCAGCGATCGTTCAAATTCGGCCAGAGCCGAAAAAATTCCGAACACCATTTTTCCGCTGGGGGTGGTGGTGTCGATGTTCGCCCCGTGTCCGGTCAGGACTCTGAAGCCGATGCCGCGGGAATTCAGCGCGTGGACGGTATTCACGAGATGCCGCAGGTCACGACCCAGACGGTCGAGCTTCCACACGACGAGCGTATCCCCTTCGCGCAAGGCTTTCAGGCAAGCCACCAGTCCGGGGCGGTCTTCGCGTTTGCCTGACGCGGCATCTTCGTAGAGATGCTGAGCTTCCACTCCCGCCTCTCGTAAAGCATCGCGTTGCAGGTCGGTGACCTGACCATCCGCTTTGCTCACCCGCATGTACCCGACCAGCATCCTGACCTCACACTGTTAACACCGCTTTCGATTTCCCGTGTCACGCAAACGAGCGGTTTTGTGACACGGGAAATCGAAAGCATTGTGTTGCCGACTCTTGTCACTATTCCTGTCACAAAAACTACGTCCCGTAAACCAGTTTCTCTGGAAGTTGAGTGACAGCAAATTCGCTGGACTCCGATCCGCAAAAGCGAGCATCGGGAATTCACGTTCAACGATTTCCTAAAAAATCTCATTTTTTCTCCCGCCGCCCTGCCACGTTCGCGAGGTCTCGTGCGAGTGTTTATGTCAGAACTCGGTGCGGCTGACTCACCACGCGATCCACTCGCCACAGTCAGTCGCCCGGATGCCCGCATGTGTTGTGCGGGCTGGTTCTGGTCGCTGGCTTTGGAAGAAGGGTGAGACTCATGGGGATTTTCGCAGTGATTGATCCGGTGTCGATGGCGCTGATCCAATTCCTCGTCACGCTCGTCGTGACTGTGATCGCCGGGGGTTAAGCGCCCGGCATTCTGCTGAGTGCCGAAAGTGGCTGACGTGCATCAATTCATTGTTCAGGAAGGATCATGACCATGAAAAAGCCGTGGGCGAATCTGTTGCTGGTTGCGTGTCTGTTGGGAAGTGGTGTCGTGGGCTGTGGCCCGGAAGTGGCGGTGATTGCGACGGCTGCCACACAGATGGGAGCGATCGTCGGTACGATCGGCGGCACCGTGTGGTTGCTCAAGACCATCGAAAACGTTTCGCTCGACACCGAGAAGAAGAAACTCGAGATCCGGGCGATTCAAGACGGCAATCGCCAGGTCCATGAAGTGGACCTCACCGACGCGCAATTCCGGGCAATCCAGCAGACGGGGTTCGTCCGGCTGGGCGACCAACAATACCGCGTTGATTGAATTCGTCATTTGGTCTGCTGGGTACCGGCGAAGACACAAGGTGTCATCTCCATCGCGTCTCGGCGGCAGCATGATCCTGTTGCTGCCGCCGAGCTTCTCTTCGCTTCTTTTCCATCCGCTTGTAGTCAAAGGAATCCGATGATTGTGCTGAAGATTCTCGGGACACTGGCATTGACGTTGCTCTATTGTGTATCGCCAATCGATCTCATTCCCGATGTTGTCCCAATTGTCGGATGGGGTGACGACGTGGCCGTAGTTGTCTGGGCTTGGACGACGGTCGGCACGCTCTTGTCCGAAACGGCAGGGAGCTGAGTCGCTTGTAGAACTGGAAGGCTTCACACAAGACCGAACGCTGCGTTCCATTCGAGTCGACCGCGAATGGGGCAAGGGGTGTACCAAGGCGCTACACCCCTTGCTCTCTCACTTTGTCGAGGAACCAATGCCCCAAGAGCCACTACTGCAAGTTCCCCTGGAGCGGATTGTTGCCGAGCAGCAGGTCCGCGAACAGTTTGACGAGTCGGCCTTGGCGGGCTTGGCCGCGAGCCTGCGGGAAGTGGGGCAATTACAGCCGATTCGCTGTCGAAAACGCGGCGAGCAGTACGTGATCGTCGATGGAGAGCGACGTTTCCGCGCCGCGAAAACAGCGGGATTGGCTGCGCTCGAAGTGATTGTGGAAGCCGACGATCTGTGTGCTGGCGAGGTGCTCCATCGTCAGCTCGTCGCCAATCTCCAGCGGGTGGACCTGGCACCGATGGAGCGGGCGCAAGGGATGCGGCAACTGATGCAATTCACCGGCTGGAATGCCGGACAGGTGGCGACGCACTTGGGGGTGTCCGCTGCGACGGTGACTCGCAGTCTGGCAATCTTGTCGCTCCCCGAATCACTACAACAGCAGATTGAAGCGGGCGAGCTGGCCCCGAGCGCCGCCTATGAGCTTTCGCGGATCGCAGAGCCGGAACGGCAAACTGCGCTTGCGGAGAGCTTGGCAACGGGAAATCTCACGCGCGACGGGGTCGCCGGAATTCGGAAGGCCCTCAGCCATCGCGGTACGAGAGTTGAAGGCCCTCGCACCGCGCGCGCCACGGCGCAGTTGGGTGAAGGCCGAACGGTGAGCGTGAGTGGTCCCAATCTTGATTTGGAATCATTCATCAGTGCACTGGAAGACGTGCTGAGCAAGGCTCGGCGGGCACGTCCACAAGGAGTGGCCCTGCGGACGTTTCTGAAGATCATCAAGGACCAGTCCAGCGACACAGCAACTGCCTGACGGTGCCCGCCGCAGCCAGTCGGAGTCAGATATCGAGAGAACCATGATGAAGCTGGTGGGGACATATTGGGGTCCGGCGTTCATGCTGATACTCGGCGTCAGTCATCTATGTCGTTACGGCACTCGTTGGGAACTCGGACGCTACGGCCTCCCGCATTCACTTCTGTCATCGGACGGCGCGACGTACCTCGATGGTTCACCGATCGACCCACTGACCGCCCATTTGATTCGCCGGGGGATCGAAGAGGAACTGTTCCTCGGGTTGGCAATCGTCATCTTCCTGCTCATTCTCGGCGTGGCGTACGAGATTCGTCGGGGGATCCGCCTTCGTCGCGAGCTCCGCAGAAATCTGGAAATTCTCGCACGCCTACAGCTCGGAGATTGATCGCATGGGCTGGTTTTGGACCTCGCAGGCGCAGAAGCCAATCGCGAATCGCTGGGACTTGTCGACGCCGCTCTTGACGCTGTCGCGTCAGGATGTCTGGACCATTGGCGATGCCTGCCTGGGAACTCTGGTCACCGGCGCGACCGGAGCCGGAAAAACGACTGGTCCGGGGGCGGCGATCGTACTCGCCCTCTTGCGGGCAAAGTGCGGAGGCCTTGTGCTGGCCGCGAAGCGAGGCGAGCGGCAGTCCTGGGAAGAATATTGCAGACTGACCGGTCGCATTGATGACTTGGTGATCTTCGATGCCAGTGGGCGGCACCGCTTCTCATTCCTGGACGAAGAACTGCAACGTGCTGGTGCCGGAGCGGGTCTCACGGAGAACATCGTCAACCTGCTCTCCACCTGCCTGGAAATCACGCAGCGCAACGGCGGGCAAAGCGGGAGAGAAGATGAAGGCTACTGGAAACAAGCCCAGAAGCAGTTGGTACGCAATGCCGTCGATCTATTGGTGATGAGCAAGGGGCGTGTCACAGTCCCGGATTTGTATCGCGCGGTCGTTTCGGCTCCGACGTCGCGGGAGCAATTGGCGTCGGACGAGTGGAAACGCGGGAGCTTCTGCTTTCAGTGTCTCCGCGAAGCCGATGCCGCCCCCAAATCATCGCGGGCGGCCCGTGATTTCGAGCTGGTCGCCGATTACTTCATGTGTGAATTCCCCGGTTTGAGTGATCGTACACGGAGCGTCATCGTTTCAACCTTCACCAGCATGGTCGATGTCCTCAATCGTTCATTGTTTCGGGATTTGTTTTCCGACGGTACGACGATCCGGCCGGAGGACACGCTGGAGGGCAAGATCATCCTTGTCGACCTCCCGGTCAAGGAGTTTGCCGAAGCCGGTGCGTTTGCTGCAGTTTTGTGGAAATATTGCTGGCAACGGGCTGTGGAACGGCGGGATGTTGTGGCCAACCCGCGGCCGGTGTTCCTGTTTGCCGATGAATTTCAGCATTTTTCGGTGAGCTATGATCAAATCTTTCAAACGACAGCGAGAAGTTCTCGCGCCATGACCGTGTACCTGACGCAAAACATTCCGAATCTGCTCGCAGCCTTCGGCGGAGCGCAGGCGAAAGCAATGACCGACTCCCTGGTCGGCAACCTCAATACGAAAATCTGGACCTGCAATGGCGACCCTGAAACGAATCAGTGGGCCGCCTCGGTCATCGGACGGTCGCGGCAACTCTTCATGAACAGCAGCAAGTCCCAGGCTGGCATCGACTGGTTGGCCCTGGCGGGGCTAGCCGAATCGGGCCCAACCACCGCCGGGTTCTCTGAGCAGATGGATTTCGACGTCGATCCTCAGACCTTCACCGTACTTCGCACCGGCGGGCCGCCAAAATGGGAAGTCGACTCGATTGTCTTTCAGGGAGGGCGGCAGTTCCAAGCCAATCACGCGACGTGGCTGCCGGTGACTTTCCGACAGCATCTGTGAAGCGTTGCATTCATACTCCGAAGGCAAGTTGGGGAGCCGAGCCACGTCATCAGAGAACCCTCATGGCAATCCGGTGGATGACGGCCGCTTTGCCTTGAACATCGCCGCGTTCATCATTCGTACCTGGGCCATCTCGCTGGAGGTCTTCCTAAGGACTGGGACAGGCCTGCGTTATCCCGGTCCGCCTGGTGTGGCCGTCTTCGTGCTGATCCCCATGTATGGTTGCGGGTGGCCTGGACATGATTTGTGGCCTTTGTTTCTCATGTTGCCCGCGTACCTCGCCATGTGCATCCGGCTCCGCATCTCGAACTTGTGGCAGAGAATGCACAATCGGCCGATGGTGCATTCCTGGTACAACGGGTTTCCGTGCCTCTGCCGGCTGATGCCGTTCCTTTCGGAGGGCACAGCGAAGCGGCTGGTGGAACCCTTCCTCGTCTTTGTGACCGGAGCGGCATGCGCGATTTGGAATGCACCCTTCGGCTGCTACCTGATTGGTGCCTCTGTTTGCTTGCTGATTTCCCACAGTCTCGGGGAAGAGATCCAGCGACAACAGGCACTGGACATGCACGACGCGATGATCCAGCAGCGTCAGGTGGCGGATCGGTTCCGTCAGCTGCGGAATCGTGGAAGGTGGTAACACTGGGGAATCGATCATGGCGAAGATTGGAACTGGACATGCCTCGGCGATGGCGCGGCAGGGTCTGCGCGAACTTCGTGGGGCCTTGTACCCCGAGTCCAATGTGGCGCAGTCCGCCGAGTATGGGCTGTACGGAACGATGACGCCTGGGGAAGTGGCTGAGACCCGTCGCGACCAGACACTAAACCTCGAACAGGAAGCGCCTCGACAGGGAACGGTGGTCGATCAGCGTCTGCCCTCCGCTGCCGAAGTGGGGCGCGATTCCTTGGATGCGGACCGTGGCATCGAACGAAGGTAATGTAAGCCGGTGGGCGAGCCGTGAGCCGGATGCTTCTCGAATGTGGCTCTCGTGGTTGGCGAGGCCTTCCCAATCGTGTTTCGCGCGTGCTGGAGAATTGCAGGGAAGAACTGGCGTTCGATTGGAGGTTCTTCGCCAGGATCTTCGGCCCTGCAATCGCTTTGAGGGAGACATGCACAATGCGCGCAGCGCTTGTGGCTGGCGACGGGCTTCCAGGGATTCTCTTAACGGTGAACGATCTGTCGGAGTTGCTGCAGGTTTCGCCTCGGACCGTCTGGCGGCTCCGCAGTGCTGGAAAGCTCCCGAAGCCGATTGAGATTGGCGGGTCGATTCGATGGAACGCAGACGAGGTGCGCCGGTGGATTTCCGAAGGCTGTCCGGATCGTTCTTCGACACGACAAAAATGAAACAAGCACGCTCGCGCGCCCCCGGTCCGCACGTATAATCACTGGTTCGTGCACACTTATCAGACGACCATTGGTCGGCAAGGCGGAATCATGCCCAGCGTCTTTCGTCGTGGCAAGCGGTGGTATGCCCGGTTCAAGGATGCCGATGGGAAATGGGCGAAAGAGGCCGGGTTCACCGACAAGACGGCAACCCTGCAGCTCGCCGTCAGGCGTGAGCATGAAGCCGATCTTGTTCGCAAAGGCTTGGCGGAGGCTCCGCAGCCGAAGTCTGAACGATTGATCGACGAAGACCTCAAGGCGTTTCGTTCGGCGCTCGCCAACAAAGAGGTCAGCGAAGATCAGGTCGCGCTGGTCGTCGGGCGCTGCGAGCGGCTGATCGCCGGTTGCGAGTTTCCGAAGGTCGGCAACATCGACGCGGTCTCCGTCGAAGACTGGCTGGCCAAACAGCGGAAGGGTACGAAGAAGAAAAAGGGCATTTCAGTTCAGACGTCGAACCACTATCTGCGGGCGATCAAGCAGTTCACCCGTTGGCTGTCGCGCCACAAACGGCTGCGAGACGATCCGCTCACCCATGTCGAAATGCTGAATGTTGCCGTCGACCGGCGTCACGACCGCCGAGCCTTGTCTGAGGACGAAACCGCCCGCTTGCTGACGACAACGTTCAATGGCCGGACCGTGCTTGGGATGCCAGCCAAAGAGCGCCATATGCTGTATGTGATGGCGTTGTCGACCGGCCTGCGGGCTTCGGAACTTGGCTCTCTGAAAAAGGAGAGCCTATCACTGGAAACGAATCCTCCCACCGTCCGGGTCAAAGCTGGCTACTCCAAGCGGCGGCGGCTTGATGTGCTGCCGATTCCTTCGGCAATGCTGGCCGCGGCCCGCGAGTGGTTAAAGGGAAAAAAGGCGGGTGAGTCGCTCTGGCCTGGTTCCTGGGCCAAGAACCGTTGCGCCGGCAAGATGCTTCAAGTGGACCTGAAGGCTGCAGGCATCGATTATCAGGACGCTGACGGATTGTTCGCGGATTTCCACGCTCTGCGGCACACCTACATCACAAATCTTGCTCGACAGGGCGTTCCGCTGACGACGGCACAGAAGCTGGCGCGGCATTCTACGCCGGTATTGACCGCAGCCCGCTATACCCACATTGAGATCGCCGATCAGCATCGCGAGGTCGAAAAGCTCTCGCCCCTGATTGGGACAAATATGGGACAAACTCGTGGCATTTCTTGTCCCAAGTCGTCATCGGATGGCAACGAAGCATCGGACGAAGCACCGGGCGAGAAATGCAAAAACCCTCAGAAATCCGAGGGTTTTTGCGAGACATTCAGCGGAGAGGCAGGGATTCGAACCCTGGGACGAGTAAACCCGTCTCCGGTTTTCAAGACCGATCCAGATTCCACCGCAACCGCTGTCACCACAAGCGTTTCGTGCGAAAAATGCGGATGCAGTGGGGCGCTATCTGGGACAAATGGGTGTCAGTTCCTGGCGACAGTTGACGTCGACTTGCTGGCCGTCATCGAAAAGTGGAGTCAGTTGCATCCATCGATTCGAAAAGGAATTGTCGCACTCCTCGCATCCCGCTGAATGACTCGCATGTTCAGGGGCTGCCGCTGGGGATCGACGTCGACAGCGCGTCCCCTAGCGACGTCCCTCTGATCGAAGCGCTGTTGAACAACCGGATTCTCGACAAGCACTCGACGCGACTGATCGACGACAAGGCGGCGGACTCGGCCCCCCTCCGCCTGGAATTCGGTGATCAGCTGACTGAAGTCATTGTACTCGTACTGGCACTGGTTCAAGACGGTTCCGCTGCCCACGGTCGAGAACCTCGCGGTGGATCGAGCGCGGCTGCCGTGGCCTCTGCATGATTAATGTAATTGACGACGGCACCGGACTGGGGCCATGAATGCCCATTTGAGTGGATAACGGGTACCGCGCCCCAGCCACCCCGCCGCTGTCGCTGCTGACCAGTTCACCATAACGCGACCGATCTCCCCGCCGCTAGAATTTCCGCTCACGGCCGATCCCGGTGCGCACCATCAACGGCTACTCATTTCGAAACTCTACAATTTCCAGTGCCGTATCACTCAATATATTTTTAAGCTTTTCCACCTGGGAAGGTGCAATACATTCGGAATCAATCTGCAACAACTGCAGTTGTCTAAGCTTACTAAACGAGTCAACCGCAGTGCTAGTCAGTTTTGGTCCAGAATACGAAAGCGACGTGAGAAGAAAACACTCATCAAGACTCTGCCATTCTGACTCGGGCACAGAAACTTCTATGAGCGAAAGAACCCTCAAGTTCTTGAGACCGCACAATACACGCAAAACACCATCACCCAGTTCTACACCGGCAATGTCGACCGTATGAATTCCGGCATGTGCTTCAAGCTGCTCTGCATCTGGCTTGCGCCAGATCCGACGAGTATTCGGTACTAAATGAATCTTTGCAATGCCATATTTATCCATGATGTGGATATTTGCATCTCCAAGTCGCAGCACACGTTCGGAGTCATCTGCTGACATCTCGCTCCTTTCTAGCTGTGGGCTAGAACTTTCCGCTCCACATCCAGCGAACATCCAGCAGAGTATTGCCGAGGCAGCGCATTTAGTTGCCGAATTAACCTCACTCAGCGAAAGACAGCGGGTCATTATGTCCTCTCCCGAATCATTGTCCTTGGGCCATTTGTCCAAAATGCAGGATTCGCAGCCAATGACACATCGCTCCCGTCCTTATCCACTGCCCCACATTCTACGTGCTCATCTTCCGGTCGTACGCAACCGTGTTTCTTCATTTTTGCGACGAAACGAATCGTGAAGACAGGCGGCCCATTTTGAGCCAAAATATCCCTCCTGTAGACAGAAGCGGTTCCAGATTTTGAACCGTTATCGCAGGAGAGGGTGCCAACCCCAACGGTGCCTGAGATAGTTGACCCTGGAATGACACGCGTACCATCTGGCCTTACAGTGCCTGCCCAAGAAAGTTCTTCTCGCGATCCACCGTACACCAAGACTCCGCCGTAACCAGGTCCTGGATCTGTACCTGGGCCTGGACCGTATGCGTTGTCTGGATAATCAGTGACTCCGCTCCAAATGAACGAAAGGTCAGCGGATGCGGATCCTTGGCAGCTGGCACAGCGGCAAGAAGAAGACCATTCCTTGTGGCATCGGGAGGGGTCGATGGCAATTGATACGTTGACGTGGGCGATCACTCGGCCTGGGTTTGATCCGGTTTGGACAGTCATATCTAAGACATCATACGTGCGATCCATCCTAAGTCCAGATGGATCAAGATACTTCGGTACGAAGTATGCTGAATAGAGATTTGGACCGTCTGAATAAAGTAGTAGATCACGGGAAAGAAATTGGCCCACGTTAGTGCATAGATCGCGCATCCGAAAACAATAGAGTCCAGTTACGGAATTGTATTGCCGTCCCGTGAATAGCGTCACCCAATTGATAGCAGATGCTGACAGCAAGCTGAAAGTGGATGTGAGGAAACTAGGAATGCCATATGCCGTGTAGCTGTAGCGCTCTAGCACATCACCATTCATTAGCACAGTTGCCGATACGGTAAAATTGCGATCTTGGCAGGCGTAGTGGCGGTCATCGAACGAGCCGTCTGAGTTACTCTCCCGGTCGCTGACCACACAGTCGTCAATGTATCTAGTGCCCCATACGAACTGCCGCTCAGCGGCGGCCGAATCAGGAGATGTGCCGACTCGTTCTTCGATGACTTGCCATTTCGCCGGTTCAGTGCAATAGATATGACAGATCTCGCTGAGGACGCCGCTGTTGTAGCTCTGCTGCACGATGCGGCGCTTGGCCCCGTCGTACTGGTACGCGGCGACGGTGTCTTCCCCTGCAGAGACCTTCGTCAGCCGATTCCAGGCGTCGTAGGTGGCCGTGTAGCTCTGCGTCGGTTCGGCGGGTTGAGGCAGGGTCGTCATGTTGCCGGCCGGGCTGTAGGCCGGCGTGACCCAACTGGGGCCGCTGGTCTCGGAGATGTCGCTGATCTCGTTGACCATGTTGGTCGTGCGGGTCTGGATCAGATCCCAGGTGCCATCCCCATCGTCGTCCTCCCGGAAGCCGCGCCAGTTCCCGGTGCTGTCCAGCGTCCAGCACTGACCGAACGTCTCGGAAGTGAGTGCGGTCTGGTTGGCGTTCAACGCGCCGCGGGCCATGTCCTGCAGGCGGTGGACGCCGTCGTAGGCGTAGAGCTCGTCGAACTCCTTGCCGAGGGACGCCGCCACGACGTTCTTACGCCAGAGGCGGTTCCCCGCCCGGTCGTAGCCGTACTGGATGCGGTCGACGTCTTCGTCAGCATCGTAATTGTACCAGCGGTTGTCTTTCACGCGGCCGAAGCGGTCGAAGCCGGAGTAGATGTCGCCGGTGTCGGGGTCGTTGGTCCCGGCGAGGTTGATGAGGGTCCATTTCATCTGCGGTTCGGTGTCGTCTTGTTCGACGAACGTCTGGCGACCGAGGTAATTGTAGTCGCACAGGTGTGTATCATCGTCGTCGATGATTGACGCGATCCGTGAACTGCGGTCGCAGACGCTGCCGGCTCCCCCGTACGCATACGTCAACTCGCGGCCGTTGGGGTAGACGAGACCCGTCTGACGGATCGTGTTGCTCAAACCGTCGGCGAAGGTATACTGCACTTTGGGGGTGGTCGACACGTTGACCGTTCCGCTGTGGGACTGGTACTCGGTCGTCAGTTGACCAAACGCATTGTACACGAACTGGCACTGGTTCAAGACATTTCCGCTGCCGACGGTTGCATCGTCGTAACTGGTGAGCGCGGCTTTCATGCCCCGGACTTCGTACGTCGTCCCGATGCGGCGGACGGTTCCGTCGACGCCGGAACCCAACGTGGTGACCCGATCTTGAGTCTGGCGACCGAGTTTGTCGTAGTCGTGGGCGTGAACGGTCCCGGCTTGATCGGTAACCGTCGTCACCTGCTGTTGGCGGTTGTACGTGAACTTGATCACGTCGTGGTCATCGACGGAGTCGGGGTAGATTTCCTTCCGTTTGAGCGTGCTGGTGGCCAATTCCGAGTCGGCGAGAGTGGTGCCGTAGATGTACTGCGTCACCTGGTTGCCGGTGACCGGATTGACTGCGGTTGTCGACGAGACGTTGCCGTCGGCGTTGTAGGCCGTGCGGAAGGTGATGTTGATATCGTCGGACGGGTGGCAGTCGCCGCCGGAACTGGACGAGGAACTGCTCGAAGACGAACTGGAACTGCTGGTGACGCAGTTCATGATCTTGGCGGTTTCGCGGCCAGCGTCGTCGAATTCCATGCAGACGACCATCCCGGCCGGGTCGGTCATACTGCTCAGGTTGCCGGCGGAGTCATAGGCCTGGCTGGTGACTAGGACGGTATCGGAGCGGGCGGGGATCGTGGTCGGACGCGACAGCGCGGTGCCGCCGTTGGTCCCGTAGTTGGCGGAAACGATGGTGCGACCGAGGGCATCCGGATATTGCGCTAGATACGTGACACGGGCCTTAGGAGTCGTGGTGGGATTCTGCAGTTCGCCGAGTTGGGAGTCGGGAGCGTTGTGGTAGCGCTGCCGCTGGGTCGATTGAATGACGTTGCTGGCGGCGTCGTACGTAGTTTCGGATTGTTCGAGGAGGACGTCGGCGGCGACGCTCCCAGGGACCGTGGTCCCTGCGCTTCCAGGGGTGTAACCGCTGAACTGCTTCTCCGCACGGCCGAGGGAGTCGTACTGCGTCTTGGTGAACAGCGAACTCCCCGCCGGGTGCGACATCAGAACGTGGCCCGAAGCGTCGTACCAGATGTTATCGGTGAGCGCGTTGCCTACGGTGCCGGTGGCGGGATCGACGGCGTAGCGGATCGTCTGGTAGACGTGCCCACGGTTGTCGAACTTCGTCTCGCTACGGGCGATGAGGTTCCCGCTGGCAGTGGTGTCGTAGCGTTCGTGCTTCACCACACGATCGAGATTGTCGTAGGTATCCTGCTGAAAGAAGTCGATTTCGCCGTCAGTGGTGATCCGCCGATTGCGCCAGTCATACGTAAATGCAGTGACCCGTGTGTCGGTCGAGGTCACGAAGTCCGTCCGTTCGGTGACCAGACCGTCCCCTCCCGAGGAGCCACCATCCAATTCATTGGCTGTCACCAGAACCATGTTGTTCTGCGGATCAACGCCGCCGCCCGTGGGATCGAATTCCGTGGCACCCGCGTCGTTGGTTCCCACATAGGCGGCCAACACGTGGCCGCGAGGATCAAAGACGACAAACGTGATGGTGCTGCTGGGGGTCACGGTGCGGTTGCGGCGTTTCATGACGTCGTAACCGTAGTCGCTTTCGTCGTAGTTCGTGCCCGCCGTCCCGGTTCCGCTGACGGGTATCGTGTGATAGACCCGCATCGAAGCGGCAAGGCAGCAGTCGGTGTACTGGTAAGTCGTCCAGCGCGTGTAGCTCGATTGCGGAAAGGCGCTGCTGCCACTCCCCGCGTCAGCGATGACTTCCGCCAGGGTTCCAGACGTGTTCGCCGTCGTTGCTTGGATCTCCTGCAAAACTTTGCCATTGGCATCCCGCTGTTGCACTGAGACCGGGTTGACCAACGAGAAGATGTAGTTTGGTCCGGTTCCGGTCGCATACCCGCGCGCTGCATAGCTGGCGTGCTGGACATCATCGTAGACGGTCCACTCGGCTCTGCGAACCATCGTCGCCGTGCCGTTCACGTCGATCAGGTGTGAGGGACCGAGCGTCTGCGTGATTCGCCCTTGATCGTCGGACTCATAGTCGGTGATGAGGTTCAAGCCCCCGCCGCTGGGCGTCACCCAGCCGGAGGGAGCGCCAGAGACTTGCGTGGTGTCCACGTCCTGGATCTGGCGGACGAGGGCTCCGTTCGCCAGGTTGTAAATATTCTGAGTAATGAATCCGCGTTCGTCCATGAGCCACGTCAAGCGCCCATAGGTATCGAAAACCTCCCGGCGTGTAGCGGCGATGCCTGACCCATTCTGCGCAATGGGGACGAGGGGCAGCGTCGTGGTTCGCTGTTGGACCTGTGTGGAATTTGTGTGATACGAATAGGTGTCTGTGGTCTCGCTTGCTCCCGTCCCGTCTTCCTGTTGATAAGTGATCTGCTTGGCGACCGGATGGACGGTGACACCATTGGCCGTGTGTGTAACGTATTCGTACCTTTGCAGGACGACAGGGGTCCCCCCGGAGCCGCGACGAAGTTTGACGGTCGCGACATAACCGGCGGCAGCGCCCGCTCCGGTGGTCGCGTAATATTCGGTCAAGCGGACCAGACCATCCGCCGGTCGGAGCTGGATGCCCAAGTCGGGCTGACTGTCGTCGTAATCCACCACAGCCGACGGTTGGGCGTGCCAGACTTCGCGCGCATGGCCGTTATAATGAAAGGCATCGATCCAACGATCGGACTCGGCACGCAACTCCTTGACCAGGAATTGTCCGACGCGATTCGTATAGACAATGTTCTGGTTGCCGTCGGGGCGCGTTTCGACAGTTTTCATGGCCCAGACGTTGAAATCACTGGACTCGCTTCCAGGAGTGTAGGCGAATCCGTAGGTGCGTGACCCGCCATCCACCCGTTCGAGCGATACACGATGGGCGCTGTCGTACTCGAACTCATGGTCAGCGAACGTCGAGACGATGGCATTGGTCGCAGACAAGGGATCAATACCAGCGCCCAACATTCTCGCGTAGGTTGCTGGTTGGACGACATAGCGTAGGCCATGCACGAAACCGTGCGGGTCATCGAGCAGATAATAGCGGTAGTAGGTGATCTCGGTATCGGCCCAACCGGCATCGTTAGGAACCTGCTTCCTTACGCGCTGTAGGTCCCCCTCGCTGCCAAACTGAGCTTCAGTGGAATAGTATTCGTAGATGGCCCGCAGGACATCTTCCCACCCGGTTGTGCCAACTTGGCGACGCAGGCGAACGCTGATCACACGCTGATCGTCGCTGTAGTCGTAGACGAACGCCTCGGTCAGCGGCTGACCGTCGAGAGTGCCGGTCCGACGGATTTCAGCAATCAACCCGGCTTCCGTGTAAGCGTGAACGTTGGTGGTCGCCCCGCCTGCTTCAATCTGCCGTGCGAAAGACCCTGCCGGAAATTCCGTTTGTGCGAAGTCACGCAGCTCGACGCGAACTCCTGTGGGGTGCGTCATGACGAAGAGTCCGGCCTCCGCATCATGCGTCAAAGTGGCCATTGAGGCGAAGCGCGCCTGATAGCCACTGCCAACACGGTCAAACCAGTGCGAACCCTGGGTCCCGCGTACGACGGTCATCGATCCATCGCCGCTTTCGACGAGATAAGGCCACTGGGAGACCAGCCAGTTGTATCCCTGGCCAACGTCTGCGTCAGCTGAAAGTTGATTGCAGTACACACGACGATGCTGCCAGTCGGCACCGAAACCCGAAGACGAGAGGTCGATTGCATCAAGGCGGATCTGCCCATTGAAGTAGCGGACAGGTGCTGGACTGCAACCACATCCACAACAGGCTGGGTCCGTTTCTGGATCGCACGGTTCATCGGGGGGTAGGGGATCGTCTGGAGGCGGGCTGGGACTGGGACTTGGCGACGGAGACAGTGGACTATTCAGTGCCAAATCCCCAAAGGGAGTCATCCCATCCCCTGCTGATGCCGCACTCAGTCCACCGGCAGATTCCCCCGCTGTCTGGCGTGCGATTCCGCTCCGCGGTGCCAGTCGCGGCCATTCCAAACCGAATCGCTCGGCATACCAAAACTCATCGCGCGTCCGTCTGCTATGCAGGTATTGTCTCTCTTGTTCGACACTGGCGCGGCACTCTTCGAACAATTGCCATGCACGTGCCCACAAGCCTTCAGGATGGTCAAATCCATCGGTCGAAGCGTGCGTCAAATCACCGCTAGCCGTTGCAGCGAAGTCTCCGGGAGCCATCAATCGATCGCCGACATCTGACGGCGAGACGGACACTCCCGCGTTCCCAATCCGCCCGCGACAGGCCGCGATCCATTGATTCCACACCGCCGCGGTGAGGTGCTTGCGGGCAAAGCGGATCTGATTGGTAAGCAAGTGCTCACTGGGAACGGCATAGTTGTCGAAGGTCTTGCGGAAGCGATGTCCGACGACGGACTGCGGATCGTGCAAAATG
>JANRLN010000415.1:0-5146 GCA_033762515.1 Planctomycetaceae bacterium | reverse complement strand
CCACTCCTGCCGCAGAAACCGAAAAGCCAGATCGATGCAACGACCGATGGTGCGCGGTTCCAGGGAGATGCCTGCTTCGGTGAGCCGTTTCATCGACGGACTCCCGACAGGCCCAGATACAGCGCCACCAGCACCCACAGAAACCCGCCCACGACATACTTGGCGACCGCGGGAATCGGCGCCGGAGACCAGAAGGCCTCAATCATGGCCGCGACGACCAGCATCACCGCCGCTCCCCCGGCAATCTGAACCGCTTCCATCCCGCGCACGCGCAGCGACTCCAGCCGCGTCCGCTGACCGGCATGCACAAAGGCGTCTCCGAGCATCAACCCCGCCCCACCGGCGATCGCGATCGCGGTCAATTCGAACGACCCGTGCGAGACCACGAACGACAGGAACTTTTCGCTGTGGCCCAGGGAAAGGACATAGCCCGCGACGCTGCCGATGACGATGCCGTTGTACAACAGCGTGGAGATCGTGCCCACACCGAGGAGGATGCCGCGCGCAAAACACTGCAGCGCGATGCCGACATTGTGCTGCACGTAGAATCCGGCCATCGCGGCCCGTTCCTCGCCGAAACCGTGGTCGCTGACGTCGTCGTCGTCGGAACCTTCGCCCCCTGCCGCGTGCTCCGGGTCCGAGGTCGATGCTTCGCCGTACATCTCGTCGAAACTGTCGAGTTGTTCCGCAGGGACGATGCGCAACGCGAGCGTGGGTTCGTTTTGGACGGCAATCCACGTCGCGGCCAGCGGCACGAAGAACAGCGCTGCGGCCACGGCGAAGTAACCGGCGTTGCGGCGGAAAAGCCGCGGGAAACCGGCGACGATGAATTCGAGTGCTGGTCGCCAGCCGGCCGGCGACGCTCGGTAGAAAGCATCGTGGCCGCGGGCTGCGAGATTATTCAGATACTCGACTAATCCCTGCCCCCAGTCGTGGGCCTGAATCGTCGCCAGATCGTTCGAGACCTCACGCAACAGCCGCGAGAACTCCGTTATCTCCGCCGGTTTCGGTCGCCCGCCGCTCGCGGTGCCGCGGCGCGCGAGCAACTGTTCGAAACGCTTCCATTCCTGTCGGCGTTTCTGGAGAAACCGCTGTTTGTTCATGCGGAGGCTCCCGCAGGGACTCGACGACGCCGTCGAGTCGGTTCCGCCCGAACGTCAACCTCGGGTTCATTGTCTTTTGTAAACGTCACGTAGACCCGCGCCAGGAAGGCCATCGGATATTTTCGGACAGCGTCGGAATCGCCCTGATAGTCGAGCCGCTGCGCCAAGGCCTGTGCCAAGTTCCCCGCCAGTTCGTGACCCCGTTCATAGGTGAGCACCGAGCGGCGACCCAGAAACTGATCAATCAATGCCAATGTCTCCGATCGGGGAACCACGGCGTTGATTTCCGCCGGATCAAGCGGCGGGATTTTGTCGTAGATCACCGGATCGCGCGGCAGACGTGCTCGGCGGGAATGCACGACGACGGTCCGCGCCGCCAGATCTCCCAACCGCTGCAGTTTGGGAGACATCAGCATCGCGACCAGTGCCGGCCCGTAGATGGGCAGGATCAGAAAGATCCCGGCCTCTTCGCCGTAGAGCAGCATCGTCGGTAGCATGTCGCCGATCCGCACGAGGTTCCGCAGCGTGGCCCCCCACCAGGAGAGAGGTTGACCGTTTTCGTGGATCGCCCGAAGCCCGCAGATGTACTTCCCGGGGGTCCGTCCCTGCCAGAAGAATTCGAAACCGATCGTGTATCCCCACTCCAGCAGAAACAACAGCAGCAGCGTGGTCCCGATCGCCAACCCGGGGAGGGTCATCGCCCCCACCACCATGATGAACGTGGTCAGCCCGAGGAAGACGCCGACCCGCAGCACCAGATCAATCAGATAAGCGGCCAGGCGATACGTCGGCCCGGCAAGCTGATGCGTCAGCACCACGTTCTCGGGGGTCTCGATCGACAGATTGAGGCTCAACACCACGACGCAGCGCCCTTCCAGAAAGCACCGCTACCCTACCAGCGCGACCCCGCGATGCTCAACCGCGTCCCCAGATCACGGGATCTACGCGGTGACAGGAGCGGCATCGACGCTGCGGTACATGGTGCGCGTGACGCGAAAGCCGACGCGTCGGTACAGTTCGACTGCCGCGACGTTCCCGGCGGTGACTTCCAACCCCACGCGATGGAGTCCCGCGTCGCGACAGCCTGCCAGGCAGCGCAGCACCAGTGCGCGTCCCAGACCCTGGCCGCGATACTCCGGGGCAATGCCGACGTTTTGAATCGAAGCCAGGTGCTCGGTGATGGCGACCGCTTGAATCGTGCCGCAGTCTTCCAACTGGTAATCGTCGTGGACGCGGTTGGCGATCAGCCATGTCGCCGCCGTGAGAAATCCCGGTTGCTGAGCGATGTCGCGCATCAGTCGCAGGCAGCCGTGGTAGTCTCCCAGGCATTCAAAGACAGTCGAGTCGACTTCTTCATGAAAGCTGCGCAGTTTCACCCATGCGTGCCGTTCTTCCAGTCCCGCTTTCCATGGCTGCCAGAGAAATCCCTCGGGCAATTCCGGAACGGCGATCGAGCCTCGCGTGAGGTCGAACTCCATGCGAAATCGCTTGTAGTAGTGGGTGCTCATCGGAAGCTCAGCGACAGACATCCCTCTATGCTGCCACCCGAATTCGATGCTGTCCAGTTGTTCGCTCGCGGAATTGCCTGCGCTGCGACCCGTTGGAACCGCTTTGTCCGCCTCGTAGAATTCGGTTAAAGTTCAGGAAGACCGGCAGCCGCGAATCCCTCAGGCTGTCCCCGCCCCGAGGAGCGTCTGGATGCCTTTGCGATCTGTTCTGCCCATCGTCTCATGGCTCGCCTGTTGGTCGACCTGCAGTACGCTCATCGCGGCCGATGCCGTTGCCGAGGCCAAGGCGCGCCTTCTGGACAACGTCAAATACCTCGCGGATGACTCGCTCGAAGGGCGTGGCGTCGGCACGGAAGGCCTCAACTCCGCCGCACGCTTCCTCGCCGGCGAGTTCGCCAAGGCCGGCCTGAACGTCACTGCCGTCAACGGTGGCGCACTTCAAACGTTCGACCTCGTGGTCAAGACGGAACTCGGCGACGCCAATACCCTCACGTTCGCCGGTCCCGAGGGAAAGACGATCCCCCTGACGATCAACCGCGACTTCGAGGTCTGTTCATTCGGCGGTTCCGGAGCGTTCGACGCTGAAGTGGTCTTCTGCGGCTACGGGATTCAGGACGCGGAGTCGAAATACGACGACTTCGCCGAAGTCGACGTGAAGGACAAAGTGGTCATCTTCCTGCGCCGCAATCCGGGACAGCGCGATCCGCATGGACCGTTCGCCACAGGACACGGCATTTCCCGGCATGCGGAATTGCGCACCAAGGTGAGCCAGGCGATTCAACACGGCGCGGCCGCCGTGTTGATTGTCAACGACCCTTACTCCGTCGAGAAGGCCGCGACCGACCGGGCGGAGTCCATCACCAAGTCCCAAGCCGAGATCGCGACCCTGGCCGACGAATACCTCTCCGCCCCGGATGCGGAGGGGGACAAGGTGACCGCCGCGCGGGACAAGTTGAAGAGCGCGGTCGACCGCTGGAAATCGTTGAAGAAGTCGGCGGAAGCTCCCAATGACGATGGATTGATGAAGTTCGGCTACGCTGGTCACAACGAAGGGAAAAAGGGGCTGCCGACGTTCCACATCACGCAGGCCCAGTGCAATGAGCTCCTGAAGGCGGCGCTCGGCAAGTCGCTCGCCGATCTGGAGGCCGAAATCGATTCCGACATGCAGCCTCGTTCGGCAGTCCTCCCCGGTTGGAAGGTTCAAGGAACCGCGACGCTCAAGCAAATTCGAGCTGATGTCTCGAACGTCCTGGGCGTCCTCGAAGGCGAGGGACCCCTGGCCAATGAGACCATCGTGATTGGGGCCCACTACGATCACGTCGGCCGCGGCGGGGAGAATTCTCTGGCACCCGGTTCGACCGACATTCATAACGGCGCCGACGACAATGCCTCGGGAACCGCAGCCTTGCTGGAACTGGCGCGCCGGCTGGCAGCCCGCCCGACCAAACTCCCGCGACGGCTCGTCTTCATGGCCTTCACCGGCGAAGAACTTGGCCTGCTCGGTTCGGCCTATTATGTGAAGACCCCCGTCTTCCCGCTCGACCAAACGATCGCCATGTTCAATATGGATATGGTCGGCCGATTGAATGAAGACAAGCTGACGATCTTCGGTTCCGGCACGAGCGCCCGCTGGGAACCGGAACTGAAGGCCATTAACGAACAGTCCGCGTTCAAGCTGTCGTTCAAGCCGGAAGGCTTCGGCCCCAGCGATCACTCGTCGTTCTACGGCAAGAAGATCCCCGTTCTGCACTTCTTCACCGGCAACCATCCCGACTACCACCGTCCCAGCGACGACTGGGAGAAGCTGAACGTCGACGGCATGTTCCGCGTCGTCGAGATGCTGGAGCGGATGATCGTCCAGACCGCCGAGAATCCTGAGCGGCCGACGTACGTCGAGGTGAAGCAGACGCCGATGGCCCAGCGCGGCGGCAAACGTCCCTACTTCGGCACGATCCCCGACTTCGGCGGCGAGGGAGAAGGCTACGCCATCAGCGGCGCCGCTCCCGGCAGCCCGGCCGACAAGGGAGGCCTGAAGGCCGGCGACCGCATCGTCAATCTCGGCGGCAACAAGATCACCGCCCTGGACGACTTCGACCTCGCCCTCCGCAAGTTCAAAGCGGGGGAAGAGATCGTGGTCACGGTCATGCGCGACGAAAAACCGGTGGAACTGAAGGTGACGCTTGCTCCGCCGCGGTAAGGCAGCGAAACCATGGGACATTGAGGTCAAGTGAGTCTACACTTTTTGATCCAGCAATGAGCCAACCAGGACGTTCTTGAAGGAACGAAATCTGAACGGACATTTCTGCCACAGCGACTAACGCATGCGACATTTGCTCATATTCTGCGGCGTTATCTCTTGTGTCGCGTTCCTGCTCGGTCTCGCGGTCGTATTTCTTATCCCAGATGTCACTTGGACGATACGCATCGAAGCGGTTGCAATGACAGCGGCAATCACGTTCATTGCGGCGTTATTACTATGCATCCGTGATTGGATCCGGCATTCCAGGACAATCAGAGAGGTTCGGACGAACCTCC
>JANRLN010000414.1:0-5523 GCA_033762515.1 Planctomycetaceae bacterium | reverse complement strand
CGGAACAACGGCTCATCACGCTGCCAACTCTGCAGCGATGCCAATTGACCCGTGGCGTCATTTCCCGAATCGGGATAATTGAACACCGGCATCTCGTTACCGGCGATACTTGCTCGGTCCACTTCCACCCAGGGATTATCTTCCTCCTGGGCAGTGTTCATCGTCGTTGGCCGGGTGCGGGTGGGATGCGCCCGGCGGCGCAAGATCATGTTCACGGGCAGCGCTCGATTGAGCAGCAGGTTTCCGGGCGCTCCGTTCGTCAGGAGGGCGCCTTCGTTTCCGGTCGCGGGCATGAGCAGGTCGGCGCCGCTCCCGTCGGTGATTTCCACGTAGCTGTTGCCATTGCCCGCAATCGCCCCCACGACGTCGAGATGATTTCCTGTGGCGGCGACGGGTGTGTTGAAGGCCGCATCTCGGGGGACGATCCATTCGACCGATCCTGAACCATCCGGGTCCACCCGGAATGCACTCGGGCTCGGGTTAGATGTCATGTTATAACCATTCACCGGGTCGTTGCGGTCCGTGCTGAAGATCGTGTAAAAGCCCCCGGGGACTACCGTTCCGGAACCCGCCTTCAACGTCAACTGCCGTTCCATCGTCGCATCGTAAGACATGTCTCCCGGTTCAACCTGGCGCAACACGAGCTGCCAGGTCGCGTTGTCGTCAAAGCGAATTTCATAGGGGGCGAGATTGCGAAGCTCAACACACAAGAAATGCCGCTCATCGCTGTCGTCATGCTGCGTTTGCGGCGTCACGTCCGCTGTCTCTGCCGCTGTCTCAAAGGCGAGATACTCGTTGATCGCCAATTCCTGGCGCTCGACGCCCCAGACCTCGGCCCGGTCGGTTCCCGCCAGCGTATCCGGCTCACTCGCCGCCGTGTTCGGCGTGTACGGGTTATCGTCGAGATTCCATCCGTTCGACAAGTCGGTGTCGTATTCAAACCGCGTGATCACGCGATCCTTGTCCTGCGCATCCACCAGGTTCACGGCGAATTGCGCCATCTGCTGCAGTTGCCGCGGGGTGTAGAACGTGGCCCCCGCCGTCACCAGCGGGTTGTTCATGGCGTCGCCGTTCTGGCCGGCTCCCAGCAGATACAGCAGCACATAGATGTCGCGCGCCAGGAGTTGGCGATCGCGCCGCGCCCAGTATTCCTGATCGACGGCATTGGGCCAGGGGTAGCTGCCGCGGTACTGCGGCTGCGTCGTGGGAATCGGCGTGCTCCCCGGATCGAGCGGATGCAGCGTCAAGTCGCGATACACCAGTTCGGTGCTGTTGGGATTGTTCCAATCGAACACCAGCACCTTGTTCACCGCCAGCCGCTGCTGGAATTGCTTGACCTGCAGGTCGTCACGGGTGGCCTGCAACAGATACCGCACCGGCGAGCGGAACGGGTCTGTGTTGGAATACCGGGAAATTACCGAACCGGACGGTCCGAAGACCGGCGGGAAACGCAGTTTGTCGTTCGAACTGTCCGCCGCGAAACCTTGGTCGTCATTCCATTCCCACGGACGGCCGATCGACTGCGGCAGCGAATAGCTCTTGCGGTCGTTCGATTCGGTTGTAAACCGCTTGCGAATCGCTTCCCCGCGGGCGTTCGTGTTGGGAGTGGTCGAAAAGTTGAAGCTGGCCAGATCTTCCAGCCGCGACGTGATCCCAAGGTTGTTGATGTCGTCGTTGTCCATCTGCAGGAACGCGGAGTCGGCTGGCTCCAGAGGGTCGTCGACGTCGCGACGGTCCTCGGCGTAGAGGGCCACTTCACTGGGATCGTCGTACAGACCATAGGCTTGATTGCTTTGCATCAAGCCCCCCGTCTGCACACTGGTCTGCCCCCAGAAGACCCCGTTGTTTGTGGCGTAGCCGGTGTAGCGCAGCCAGCGGATGCGGTTGCCGGGCCCCGTGGGAGCGGGGTCCGTGAGATCGAGAGCCTTCACGTTGGTACCGGAGGTGATCGAACCGATACCGATCGTGTCGCGCGGTTGGTCCACGTCCAGCCAGTTGGCCGGCGTCCCCGAAGATTCCGCTGCGTATTGCATGTTTTCGTTCAAATCCCCATTGTCGTCGGAAGTCGACTGACCCGGGTGAGGATAGGCCAAGGCGTTGTTGGCGCCGGGAGCAAAGTTCCGCGAGATGAGGTGCTCCTCGCCGTACAATCCGGGATGCAGATCATCGACCACCGACCCCGTCACTTCCGGCCGACCAAACTTCAAGTAGGCCAAGTCCATGTTGGCCGTTTCCTGGAAGGCCAATCGGCGGAACGGATCGCTGCCCGTCAGCGTCGCGGCGTCGAAGGGGACTCGTCCATAGAACTGTCGATATTGATCAAAGACCGTACTGCTTGCGGTCGCGTTGTCTAACCCGGCTCGCCCCGTCAGCGCCCAAGCGGGGTTCACTTCAGCGGCGTGCAATCCCAGGTTCGATTGTGAGAGGAATTCAACCTGACCGGTGACGACGTTGAATCCGAACTGATTCGAGTTGTTATTGAACGCCACGGCCTGGCCGCCGCCGCTATCCAGCGGAAACAGCAGATTCTGAATATTGCCGTGGGCGTTGAGATTGATCAATCCGTCCAAGTCGAGGACTGTGAAGGAGAACATCGGGATATACAGCGTGCCATCCGACAACTCCTGCACGGGGAAATCCAGGTCGAGCCAGACCCCTTCCCGAATGCCGTCGCCGTCGTTGTCAACGTCGTATTGATAGGCATCGTTGAACATTGGGTCGGGGTGAGGCCCGCCCCACACACCCTGGTGTCCGATCCAGTCGGCGGGCCGACCAGTGAAGTTCAGGCCTCCCGAGCCATCGTCGACCGGGTTGTACCCATCGTACATCGGCAGGAAGGGGAAGACACGTTTGGGGTCGCCCAACAAGGCCGCGGCTTCCGGGGGACTGGAAATGTAACGCGAGACCGTGGTGTTGCCGCGCTGACCCGGAGGGACGTAGACATGGCCCGGATGGGCACGGAACTGCTGGTTGGCCGCGGCTGAGCCCAGGTCGGCCGTCGTATTGCCGTTGCGGTCTTCCATCACCGTCAGGATTGTGTCGGTGACATCGCCGTCGTAATTCAAGTCTTCCCAGAGTGGAATCGGTTCTCCGGTAGAATCTCGATACAGCGCAGGACGGTGGAACGAGGGGATGATCACCGGTCGCGGGGCGCCCAAGGGGGTGTTGCGATCGCGCACCCAGCCGATGTACGCGAGAAAGGCGCTGTTCTGATCAGGATAGGTGTAACCCACGTCCGGCTGCGGCAGCTTGTAGGTTTCCCGTTCGAACAGGTTGTTGGCCGCCGGGGAATCATTGATCCCGAGCAGATCTTGCACATTGGAGCCGTTCTCGCTGGTCTGAACGACATTGCCCTGTCGATCAAGCACGTTTCCGCTGTCGGCCATACCATCCAGATCCTGATCGACGAACGGAGCGCCGACGCTTTGAGCCAGCAGCACGCCCTGGCCGTCGTAAGCCGTGAGGTCGGCGATCGACTGATCGCGCAAGCCCTGAGTGTTGGCCAGCAGCGAGTGCCGCTTTCCCCAGAGGACGCTGTTCTTGAACCGCGGATCGGGCCCGACGATCAGTTGCTCCAACGCATGATCGAACAGCGTGTCGGCGGTCAATCCAGGAGCTTCGACCACTTTCGCGCCGTCAGCGTAGTATTCGGCGTTACTGCGCTCCTGGTTGGCGAAGCTGTAGAACAGCACTCCCAGGACTGAGAGCAGAGCCAGCAGCACGATGACAATCATCAGCGTACTCCCGCGGCGATTTCGCAGCGTGGGGAGCGCGTCAGCCCGACGCCGGGCGCGATCCTGACGGAGTTTGGCAGTGGCTGTCGATGGGCGTTTCATGATGGCTTTCTCCCGCATTGAACGGAGTGGCCCGCGGGGGGTGGATCGGATGAGGCGTCAGGCGTTGATCGGAGACGAGTCAGGCGTTAGGTGTCAGCACAGGCAGTCGCCAGCGACTATGGTTACCCACTACCCACCAATCACTACCGACTAATCAATCAGTCCCTGCTGGATTGTCAGCGTCCGCATCTGCGACGTGGATGTGTCCAGGAATCGCAATGTAATTTGAATCGCCCGCAACGGCTTGCGGTTGTCGACGGCCTGCCAGGTCAATTGATCCTGCAACGCCGCGACGTTGCCTTCCTGTGTGTTCAAGCCCGCAATGCGGCTGAAACTCGGCGCGGTGGCCTGCGAGGATGTGCCTGCCACCATGTCACCATCTTCAGCTTGCACGCAGACGTAATAGAACGGGTCGCCGGGTTGTGTTCCGAGCGGCGGGAAGATGCGATCGCCAACAATATAGTTGAAATTGGCCTGCCAGCGAGCCAATCGTGTGCGGGAGAAGCCAGAGATAGTAGTGTCATTTGGCCAGATTTTGCGTGGTCGATAGGGTGGATTGTTCTCGTGATCGAGCAGACCATTCGCAATGGCGTCTTCGGCGCCCGACAGCATACCGTCGCCATTGATGTCTTCATTGGCGATCGCACCGTTGTTGTCGAAATCAAGCACCTGCTGGGGATCGAGCTCACCGTTGGCGTTTTGGTCTTCGTCAGTGGGCATCGTGTCGAGTGTCAGGTTGCCGTTGGCATCTTCGGGAAAGCTGGTATTGAATGGATACCACGTGTCGAAGACTCGATTCCCCGTTGAACTCCCGGAACCATAGAAACTGTTCTGGCGGTTGCCGATGTGATAGTCTCCGATCAAACCACCGACCGCGGGTTCAGAGTGACCGACATCGACGAACCGTTGCAGCACTTCATCGTAGACTTTGACATCGAACGCATGAACGTTGGCCAAGACCAAGTCTTCTCCGCGTCGCGTACCACCGTCAGAAAGGGACGTTGCACCGACATAGAGATCCAACGTCCGATTGCCGTTTGCATCTTCACCAGCGTCGAGAATTTGGTTGTTGTTCGCGTCCTCAGTGAACTCCAAGTCCGCAGCCAAGGGGTTGCTGGCGTTTAAGTGATTTTGCTGCGGGTAAAGAAAATTGGCGTCTGAGGTTTCCTGTTGCGTGAACCTTCCCAGGAAGGCGCCGCCGGACTGCGTGTATTCTTTCGGTTGCCCACCGACCGCAAAGGCGCCGCCGCTAATCGGGTTGCGATCGACGTAATTGTGCCCGAATCGATTGGGGGGGTATGCAATATGCTCGGGAGCCACGTCCACAATAAAAGGCAGCGTCGTTGGCACATCCAAGCTAGCGATTCCGTTGAACACCGCTCCGTCGTAGTTGTAGGCAGGAGGAACCATTGAGCCGCCGGATGTGTCTTTCGCCTGCGACGAGTGAGCCGAGAAATCGAAGTCCCGCCAGAAATTGGAGGCGGCCTGGAAGCCACCGGGGTAGACCGGTGCGGCTGCGGGGGAAAAGAACCGCCGCTGGCTTCCTGTTCCAGGATCGAATTCGGGCTGCCCATTTTGCGAGGCGTTCTGGTCTCGTTCCCGCAACAGCAGCACTCGGCGATAGAGGTTCCCATTGCGCAGGAACCAGGTCACCTCTGCGGCGTTGGAATCGGACGTATTGTTCGGG
>JANRLN010000413.1:0-2417 GCA_033762515.1 Planctomycetaceae bacterium | reverse complement strand
GACGACGCGATCCTGCGACGGAATTCCCGAAGTCCTGACCAGACCGCTGAGCGAACGGAAGAAGGAAAGCACCTGAATTCGACCTTTCTCCTGAACAACTTCGGGATCGGTCAGCTTCAGGCAGGTCTCAATGTCCCCGGATCGCAGCGACTAAAAGAGTTCCGTGACTCGGCGGCGCAATGTCTGCTCGGACTCCGGCGCGAGGTTCTGAATTGCATCGGTTTTGGGCACAGAGACAATCCAGCGTTCGGCTGCGGGACCGAACCAGTTTGTGATCAGCTCCCGCCGCTTGTCTGGCTGCGTATCGCGCGTCAGCAGGCGGAACGGTTCGATGAGGTGCCCTTCGGGGCGGTACTTCGATTCGTCGGGAGTCCGCGAATCGACGAGCGTAAAGGTGACCGTGGATGCGCCGTGCTGCGGGATTTCTCGTTCAATCGTCAACCGGCGCACGGCCTTGGTCTCTCGATCCACTTCAATCGTGGCCTTCCGCAACCCGCCGCCGTGCCAGCGTCGCCTCGGAGTGGCTGTGATAGAGTGCGTGACCCCCGGCCCATCGTCATTGGTCAGCGTGCAGTGTTTCAGAAAGTTCTGAAGCAACGATTCGAGATTCAGGGTGTAGAGATTGCTGATGTATTGCAGAGGAACTCCGCACTCGTCCGGATCAACGACGATGGCTCGGCGCGGTCCCAGAGTGAGCCAGATCGCTCCCTGGGCGTCGAGTCCCCAAAACCAACGCCGTTCGCCGCGACTCATTTCGACGTAGAAACGGTCCCCCTGAGTGGCGACGCGCACATCACGTGGAGGATGGAACCCCGCTTCCCCGGCGGCAGACCGCTCGGTCTGAACAATGTAAATCCGTTCGACGGCTTCGGCATGAGTCTCCATGGCCGCCTGCACAACGGTCGCGGCATTCGCGAGAGCATTGTTTTCCCAGCGACCCATCACAAAAGCGACCACAACCGCAGCCACGACAGCGACGCCGCCGAGCGACTGCCAGAGCCGCCCGGTAACGCGAGGGAACCGCTGCACGCTCGTGGGCGGCTTTCGGGTTTGCGAGGCGCCGCCGCTCGCGGCGTCGTTCGACACAATGTCCACGAGTGCAGTGAGCGAGTCGGAACCCAGTTCTTCTGAGAGCAACGAGTCCAACAACAACTGATCCACAACCAGTTCGGCCTGCCTCGGATCGGACCGTAAGAGCTGATTCAGCTCCGCAGCGTCCGTTGCGGACAACTCGCCGTCGATGAACTCGGAAATCCACCGGCGCGTACGCTCCTCGGGGGTGGGCTGGTTCATGAAGGCTCTCCTCTCATCGCCAGCTGACGCTCGATGCACGCCTGGAGCGCGGCACGAATGCGATAGAGCGCTTGTCGAACAGAACCTGCCGGTCGCCCAATCGAAGCGCCAATCCGTTCGATGGTCTGCCCGGTGGTGTAGCGCAGATCGATCAACTGACGCTGCGGGGGCGGCAGCTGCTTCAAACAGTGGTCGAGTGCCGCCCGGCGCTGATCCAGTTGCCCCAACTTACCAGCGGCCAGCTCGGCCAATTGTTCCAGAACTGCATCGTCGAACACGAGCCGCTCGCGTCCCAGCTTGCGGACGTGGTTCAGGACCTTGAAACGAGCGATCTGGCTGGCCCAAGCCCAGAAGTCAGACCCCGGTTGGAACTCGTCGGCCTTTTGCCAAAGGACCGCATTGATTTCCTGAAGGATGTCATCCACGTCGGCGGACCGGACCAGCAGACAGCGCACGAATCCCCGCAACCGCGACTGATGCCGGGCGATTTCCTGGACAACTTGATTTCGAGTTTCCTCGCTCAAGACAAGAACCTCCACGGAAGCTAATGTCTTCGATCACGAAATCGTCAACACACAATTCTCGTGACAGCGGAACGGCCCTCGAGATCGGCAAGAGCCACAACTGCCTGCGAGATATACAGTTAGCCGCACAGACGGCGAGGTCTGAGCGGTGACCGAAATCGTGAGATCCCCCGAAACAAACCAGCTCAGGTCAGCGGTTCACAGCGTGGTGGGCAGACTTGCGGCACCCGAAGAGCAATAGGCGATCTGACGTGCGCCCGGGTCGCAAGTCGACTGCCAACGGATGTCTTCAGAAGGGGATGCAACGAAAAAACCCTCGACCGCAAAACAACTTGCGATTGAGGGTTCTGGGTGTGAACGGTGACCGAGACTGGTCACAGCTCCTCGACTAGGACTCGAAGGCAGGGCGATTGCGCGATACTGGGGCATCTGGTAAAAACAGGCATTCCGACTCGTTAATGAGGGCTTCCTGAGGGAATGGAGGCTCCGAGTCGGGCGTGAGCCAAGGAAGCCTCGATGCCCCGTCCCGTCTCCACCAGCATCCTCGATCACTTCAGCGAACTCACCGATCCGCGTCGCCGCGAGGGGACGTATCCGTTG
>JANRLN010000412.1:0-69577 GCA_033762515.1 Planctomycetaceae bacterium | reverse complement strand
GTCTCGGTTGTAGGCCAGAGGCAATCCTTTGAGCAGGATCAACACTTGGTTCAGGTCGGCAATCACCCGCGCCGACTTTCCGCGGATCAACTCCAGCACATCGGGATTGCGCTTCTGGGGCATGATCGACGACCCGGTCGTGTAGGCGTCGGGCAACTTCAAGAACCCGAATTCCGTCGTGCACCACAGGATCCACTCTTCGGCCCAACCCGAAAGGTGAACTGCAATCAACGACATCGCAAACAGAGCTTCCGCCAGGAAATCGCGATCGCTTGAAACGTCCAAACTGTTGGCCGCAACATCGGTGAAGTCCAGTCGACGTGCCGTCTCTTCCCGGTCGATCGGCAACGACGTTCCTGCGAGGGCCGCCGCTCCGAGGGGCAATACATTCGCCCGACGACGACAATCCGCAAGGCGATCGCGGTCCCGCTGCAATTTCTCACAGTAGGCGAACCAGTAGTGCACGGCCATCACGGGTTGGGCACGCTGGAGATGGGTATACCCCGGCAGGATCACCTCGGCATCCTGTTCGTAACGATCCACGAACGCCCGCTGCAGATCTTCGAGCAAGCGATCCAGTTGAGAGAGCGATTCGCGGACGTACAATTTCAGGTCCGTCGCCACTTGATCATTGCGGCTCCGACCGGTGTGAAGCTTTCTTCCGACATCGCCGATTCGCTCGATCAGCGCCGACTCAATGTGCATGTGGATGTCTTCGAGTTCCGTCTTCCAGGGAAACTCGTTCCGGGAGATCTGCTCGCCGATTTCCAGCAGTTGTTCGCAGATCAATTGGGCTTCGTCGTCGGTCAGCAGGCCCACCTTGGCCAGCATGCGGGCGTGGGCCTGGGAACCGCGGATGTCCACAAACGCCAAGCGGGCATCGAAGCTGATGGATTCCGTGAACTTCTCGACTCGCGGATCGGTCGCCTCGTCGAAGGCGCCCCCCCAGGCTTTGGCAGACACGGCGACACATCCTCAATCACAAGCATGGTTATGGCACACATGAGCCCAGGGGTCGGAATCCCTGGGCTGCAGCAGCTTTGTACCATGCCGCCCTCACAATTGGCCACATCTCAATCGCGGGGAAAGGTCAGCGTCACCGTCGCTCCTTGTCCAATTCCCGGGGAGTCGAGCGTCAAATCCCCTCCGTGCGCCCGTGCGATCCTCTGGGCGATCGCCAGCCCCAGACCGCTCGCTCCCGTTCTCCCACTCAACTGTCGATAGGGCTGAAAGATGCGCGGAATTTCCTCGGGAGAAATTCCCTGGCCGTTGTCGCGGATCAGGAGACCGATGCGATCACCTTGCCGGATCGCGGAAACGTCAACTGAAGGGGACTGGCGTCCACATACTGAACGAAAGGCATTTTCGAGGACATTTTGCACGGCGCGCATCAACCGCAGACGATCACCCTGGATTTCCGGCAGGTCCTGATCGACCGTCACGGAGACGGCCTCGGGCTGAACGCCGGCCAATTGTTCCAATGCGTCGGCAACGACAGCCGCCAAGGACACCCGAGACGTCTGCCGCAGCGATTGTCCTTGATGGGCGAACTCGCGGAGATCGTCGAGCAGTTGCCGCATCCGCGAACAAGCGCGTTGAATCCGCTGCGAGTCGCTTTGAAAGCGTTCCCAATCCTGCGCTCTTGCGGCCCCTTCGAGACCTGCAAGAAACCCCTGGATCGTCACCAGGGGAGCTTTGAGATCGTGAGCCACCGCATTCACCAGGAGTTCGGCATCCCAGGCGTCGTCGCTGTCGGTGGGTCGTGGGTCGGGTCCGGGATTCATGGGAGATTCCGCCTCGCCGGGTATGCTACAGTCAAGGAGCGCAGCAACAAAGTCGTTGCGGGATTGTACTGGAGCAGCGCGGTCAGCGGCTCTCCCCCGAAGGCAGCGGTGGATGTCGGCTTGGAAGTCTTTCATCGAATGGTACTTCGGCATCGCCGCCAGCGGACCGGGTGAAGGCACGCGGTGGGAATGGATCGCCAAATCGCTTTGGCCCGCGGGCTGGCCGGTCTGGTTGGCGCTCCTGGTCACCGCCGCCACGATGGCCGGTCTGCTTTGGTCGTACCGGCGGGAGGGGGCTCAGCTCTCGCCGGGAAGGCGGTTGCTGCTCATGGGTTTGCGATTCGCCGCCATCGCCGTTGCGCTGGGATTGTGGACGCAACCCACGCTGATGGTCGCGCGCTCCGGGTTGCCTTCGGTCGTGGTGCTGTTCGACACTTCGGCGAGCATGAGTCTGCGGGACGGCGACGGTTCCACCGCGCTGAGTCAGAGCACCGGGCTCTCAGCGCCAAGGCGGTGGGACCGTGTTCTCAATGCCGTCACCCGAGAGGATGCACGCTTCCTGCGCGACCTCGCCGAGCGGAACCCGCTGCGGCTGTACCAGTTCTCCACAACCTCAAGTCCTCTGTCGGCGGGTAAATCCCCCGCGGTATTGCCTGCAACCGAGGCGATCTCCTCATTAAAGCTGCTCGAGCCCATCGGAACGAGTACACGCCCCGCGGAGGGAGTGAGGCAGATACTTGCGGAGTTGCGGGGCATGCCGCCTGCGGCACTCATCGTCCTGACGGATGGAATCGCGAGTGAATCTGAGGCCGATCGACTCTCGACAGTGGCGGATCTGGTGCGCCGCCGCGGCACGAGCCTGTTTGTCGTCCCAGTTGGGACGAGCGAGCCCACAAAGGATCTGCAGTTATTCGATGTGGTCATGGACGAAGTGGCCTTTGTGGGCGACCCCGTGATCGTCTCGGGCAAACTACGGGCAACCGGCTTGGAGAACAGAAACGCGACGTTACGCGTGACCGTGGAAGGGGAGTCGTCGCCCCTCGCCGAGCAAGTGGTCCCGATGAGAGACGGCGAAGCCGCCACCAAGTTTGAGTTGTCGCTTTCGACGGCGGAACCAGCGGAATTAGACCTTTTGATCGAAGTCGTCCCGTCCCCCGGCGAATCCGATCTGGAAAACAATCGTGAACGCCGGCATCTTTCGGTGCGGCAGGAGCGGTTGAACGTGCTGTTGCTGGAATCGGCCCCGCGGTACGAGTTCCGCTATCTCAAGCAGTGGCTGGAGCGTGACTCCTCGGTGGTGCTGCAGACTTTGCTGGTCGACGCTGACCCGGAGTACGCCCGGGAAGACCGGACAGCCGTGGGATATTTTCCAGTTCAGAAGGAGGATTTGTGGCGTTATGACGTCGTGATCCTGGGAGATGTGTCGCCGGCCGACCTTGGGGGAAGCGCCGCGGAATGGCTGACGGAATTCGTCCGCGACAAGGGAGGCGGCCTGTTGTTGGTGGCGGGGCCCCGTCATAACCCGCAGTCATTTTCCGGTACTCCCCTCGAATCACTGCTGCCGTTTCCGTTCGACGCCATCGATGCCGACGCTTTCTCGAAGTCGAATACCGATGAGTATCGCCCGAGATTGACGCTGGATGGCCAAAAGGGGGTCCCGATGTTTCGCTTCGCGGACAACGAACTGGCCAGCCTGGAAACCTGGAACAGTCTCCCGGGATTCTATGGACTGCTGCCGATTCAGCAGCTCAAGCCCGGCGTACGCGTGCTGGCCGAGCATCCCTACGCCCCCGCAAAAGAAGGGCGCCTGCCGGTCTTCCTGCTGCAGCAGATCGGCGCCGGCAAGGTCTTGTTTCACGCGACCGACGAACTTTGGCGCTGGCGGTTCCGCACCGGGGACACCTACTTCGGCAAGTACTGGGGGCAGGCGATTCGCTTTCTCAGCCGGGCGCGCATCCTGGGTAAAGATCGTTCTGCGGAACTGTTGGTCGACCGGCAGTCGTATGTGGTGGGAGAACCGGTCTTGCTGAGGGTGAGGTTTCTCGATGACCGGTTGGCGCCAACGCAAAATGACGGCGTGGCGGTCGTGTTTGAGCGCACTGGCGCCGGGCGTCGCGAAGTCACCCTGTCGCGGCTTCCCTACCTGCCGACGGTTTTTGAGGCCCAGGTGACCGGGCTGACCGAGGGGACGTATCACGCCTGGATGGCGCGTCCATCGTTTGAAGTGGCGCCTCCCACCACCGATTTTCGCATCGACTCGTTGCAACGGGAAACGCGTCGGCGCGCCGTCGATCGAACCGATCTCGAATTGGCGGCGAAGTCATCCGGTGGATCCCTGGTCGAGCTCGAAGATCTCTCCGGGTTGCCCGCGCGAATCCCCCAGGGACGTCTGGTGCCGATGGAACAGGGTCGATCGATTCCCCTCTGGAGTCGGTTCGAACCGTTGCTGCTGCTAATCGGGCTGCTCACTTCGGAATGGATTCTCCGCCGTCGCTGGCGGCTGGTATGATGCATTACCGTTCAATTTCTTTCGGCCGGAAGGTTCTGCCATGGTCGCACCGTCAACGCCGCCCCCGTGGGAAACGCTGACGCGATTGCGCCGGCAGTTGCGGCGGTTGATCTGGTGGTCCGGCATCAGCCGCAGTCTGATCGCTCTGTTGACGGGTTTGCTTGTCGCCGGGTGGCTCGACTGGTGGTGGCGATTTGACGAGGTGGGCACCCGGTTGCTTGTCGCCGTCAGTGTCTGGGGAACTGCCGCCTGGACCGTCTGGCGCGGACTGATCGTGCCGTTAAAGTATGAGTTGTCCGACGTCTTCCTGGCGGAGCAGATTGATCGCCGATATCCGGGGTTATCCCATCGGCTGTCGGCGGCGGTTCAATTTCAGGCTCGGCAACTCGACCCGCGACAGGGGTCGGCGGAACTGCAGGAGTTGGTCATCCGGCAGGCGGCGGACGATTTGAAGCTTGTTGAACCAGATCAGCTCCTCGAGCCGCGTCGCCTCAGCCCCGTCGTTGGAGGAGCGCTCGGAGCATGCCTGATCGTCGCGGGAATTCTGTGGGCCTACCCCTTAGAGGCGTCAACGGCGATGCGCCGCATCGCCTGGCCATGGGGATCCAGTCCCTGGCCGCAGGCGACGGTCCTGCGATTGTCTTACCCGGACGGACGTCCGCTGGAATGGAGCCCGCGGGACGCCATCCGAGTTGTCCGCGGGGAGAAGCTGGAACTGCGTGTGGAGAACCTGCGCGGGGGATTGCCGAAAGACTTGACCCTGCAACTCCGCGAACACGGGCAAGAAATCCCCGAACAGATTCCGCTCCGACGCACAGTCCACAGCCCGCGTCCCAACGCCGCGGGGATGGAGCTGGCTCCGTTTGAATTGTTGGCCGCGGACGACGCCCTTGAGTTTCGCGTTGTTGGCGGCGACGATCATTCGCTGCCATGGCACGCCTTGACGGCAGTCGATCCGCCGCGAATTTCCGAAGTCTCCATTGAAGTCGCCCCGCCCGCCTATGCCCGGCAGCCGAGCATGACTTTGCCGCCGGGATTGACCCAGATCCGGGGATTGCTGGGATCGAAGGTGCGATTGCGGGCGCGCGCCGATCGCGCAGTTGCAGAGCTGGCCATCCGGGTCGGCGATCAGTCCGCAGTGAGCATCCCACTTCTTGCAGACCGGCAATCCTGGCAGACGGAATTGACGATCGATCAGCCGAGCGTTTCGAACTTTTCATTCATCCTGCGGGACAGCGAGGGGTTTTCCGAGCAACAGCCGCTGCAGTTTGAGTTTCGAGGCGAAGTTGACGCCATTCCGGAAGTGGTCCTGTCAGAGCCGGGGACGGATCAGTGGGTCACCTCGACGGCCGTCGTCCCCATTACGGCGGTCGCCCGCGATGATCTCGGACTCACCACTCTCCAGCGCACCTGGCAGCAAACCGGACAGGACGGTGACGCCGAGCAGGAGCTTGAGGCGTTTCCCGATCACCCCACCCAGGCGCGTTACGCCGGGGAATGGTCGCTGGGGGAATTGAAGCTGCAACCGGGAGACCGCGTGGTCTTTCGACTGGAGGCTCGCGATGCCTGTGATTACGGCGCTCCACATATTGGGATGAGCGCTCCGCGCACGCTGCTCGTGGTCACTCCGGAAGAGAAGCAGAGTGAATTGACCGACCGGATTGCCGAGTTGGTCGGCGAGTTGCGTGACGCCGTGACTCAGCAGGAGCGTCTGGCGGCGCAGACGGAGGAATTGCGCACACAACTCCGTGACGTCGGCAAGCTGCAATCGGCGGATCGAGATCTCCTCCTGCGTCTGCAGGGAGATCAGCGACGTTTGGCTTCGCATTTGGGTGATGAGCTGCGCGGGTTGCGTCGGCATGCCGAGCAAATCCGCAGCGAGTTTCCGGCGAATCATTTGTCAGACAGCGAAGCCGAACCGCAGCTCGAGCAACTCGCCCAGCAGATGCGCGAACTGACGGAAGCCGCGTTCCCCGCCATCGAAACCGAGTTGACCCAGGCCGCAAAGAACCTCGACGCCGACGATCAGGCCCATGCGAGTCCGCCCAACAGCCCGTCGTCGACAGTGAATCCCCCAACGACGGAGGAAGCCGCCAATCCCCCAGTTGGACGCAGCCTGCAGCGTGCCGCGGAACTCCAGCGCCACGCAGCGGCAGCGCTCTCCGAGCGTCACCATGAGTTGTCGAAGTGGCAAAATGATCGCGATCTCGGTGACGATCTCAAGGGGATGGCGTCGGCCCAACAGCAGTTGAATCTTGACTCCGCCGAAGTGGGAGCACGGACGATGTCCCGATCACTGCCGGAACTCTCCCCGCAGGATCGGGCTGATTTGAACAAGCTGGCCGACCGTCAGCGTTTGCTGTCACAGCGGATGGAACCCCTGCAACGAGCCTTTCGGGAACTGTCCGAACGGTTAGAGGAAAGCGATGCCGCCCGAGCCGCGGAGGCCCTGGATCTGGCCGACCAACTGGATGAAGCTCAGCTGTCGATGCGGCTGCGTCAGGCGGGAGAGGACCTCGCGGCCAATCGCCTGGGGTCGGCAGGACCCGCTCAGCGCGAAGCGGAGGAGACGTTACGCAAACTCAATGAGCAATGGCTGAATGGACGTCCTGACGACAGCGAGCAAATGCTCAAGCGGACCGAAGAGGCCCGACAGACTGCCGAGAATCTCGCGGACGAACTCGACACCCTGCGGAAGGAGACGGACGGCGACAACCTGACGCAATCCTCAGCGGAGGAACGGCAGTCGCTGCGGGAACAGACGCAGGAATTGCGCCGCCGGACGGAACGGCTCGAACGTCAATTGCAGCGTCTGCGGCTGAAGCGGGCGGCGGAGTCGGCCCAACAGGCGGCGCAGCGGATGCAGGCGGCCGAACCGGCGATCGCAGCGGGAGATTCTGAGGCGGCCCAACTCGAAATGTCGTCAGCGCAGGAAGCCGTCGAGCAGCTGCAGCAGGAAATCGCCGCCGCTCAAAAGGAGGTCCAAGAGCATCTGGCGCAAGAAGAGCTGGAGCGAGTGGCGGGTACGTTGCAGGGCCTTAAAGTGCGTCAGGAGGGGGTGATCGCCGAAACCGAACGGTTGGAGAATGAGCGCACGGCGACGGGCCGTCTGACGCGCGGTCAACAGCGTTCGCTGCAGGATCTGGCCAGTGTAGAACGGGAACTGCAGCAGTTGGCCGTCGAGTCCCGCGATCAGTTGCAGCAGGCCGTTGTGGCGCAAGCTGCGTTGGCGAGTGTGGCCCGTAACCTGGAACATGCGGCAGAGCGACTCGGAGAGCGACAGACCGACGCCGTCACCCTGATGCTCGAACGCGATGCCGCCAAGCGTCTGGGACGCATCATCGAAGCTTGGAACCGGAAGGAACCCGATTCGATGAAAACGACCGAAGGGGAATCCCCACCACAAGAGGGTGAGGCCGAACAGCCCTCAATGGGGGGCCCGCCCGGGGAGGCGATTTCTTTCCAACGACAACTTGCACTGCTGCGCGAGCTGCAGGCGGATTGCCTGGATCGCACGGCCGCCTTCGAGGCTTTGCGTCTGCGTGACGGCGCCTTACCTGTAGAGCTGTTGCCGCTGGTCGCCGACTTGGCGCAAGAACAGGGTGAATTGATCGAACTCGCACGAAAGCTGATGGACCTTTATCGCCAGTCTCAAGCGACGGCAACGCCTGCTGCCTCCGAACCCGAACGGGAGACGCCCCAGTGAATCCGCTGCGAGCCAGCTGTCGGCTGTTTTGGGGAGGAGCGCTCTTGTGCGTCAGCCTTGGTTCGATTGCTGCGCCCGGGTTGGCCGACGCCCCTGGAACAGAATCCACCCCATCACCCCCGGAAGCCTCCGAGGCGCCAACCAGCGAGGTCGACGAACTTGACCGCAAGGTCGAGGAAGTGACGGCCAAGATGCGACAGGCGCAGGCCAAGCTGTCGGGCCAAGACACCGGCGTCGCCACGCAGGAATTGCAGAAGGCCATCATCGCTGAGATCGATGAACTCCTGAAGCAGCCCCCTCAGCCGAGTCAGGCGAATTCCGGGGGCGGAGGAGGCGGCAGTTCATCCAACAATTCGTCCTCGGGGCAAGGCAGGAAATCGAGCTCGCAACAGGCGGGAGCATCGATGTCAAACAACCCGTCGCAAGGACGTCAACAGCCAGCGGGCCAAGGGTCGCTGACTGCAGGCGAAGAATCGGGCGATGCCGGACAAGAGCGTCAAGACGCTGCAGACTCTGAAGAGCGGACCGGCCCGACCAAAGAGGGCAAGCCTCCTCCCCTGCCCCGCCGCCGGATGGAAGTCGACGTTTGGGGTCACCTGCCGGACAAAGTCCGCGAGAAACTCCTGAGCGCCTACGGCGAGCGGATGGTTCCCCAGTACGAAGACCTTGTCCAGCGGTTTTACCGCTCTCTCGCGGAAACCGGGACATCCGGCAGCCAGCGTCCTCTTCCCGGACGCCCAAATCGCTGACCTCCCGCAACCATCGATTTCTCGACAACGACGGGAGAAGCGGTTCGAAGTCCGGGTATTGACTTCGCACGCTCTTCAACGCCGGAGACTCTGTCCCACCGAACCGGTTTCGAGACTCGGGAACTCGTCGAATGCAGATTGAGACCATTGAAATCGCCGGCAAGCCGGCGGAGTGGTTGCTGCCGGAAGGCGAAGTCGCCGGCGCTGCCGTATTTCTCCACGGATACGACGGCGTCACGCTGCGCGAGCAATCGGCTTATCACGCAGCACTGCAACGTCGACAACTCGCGTGCTTGAGTCCGATCGGCCCGCACTGCTGGTGGTCGAATGCCGTCTACCCCCCGTTTGATGCGGAGATCACCCCGGTCGACTACGTGCGGACCGTGGTTGCGGAACACATTCAATCTCGGTTCCCAAATCTGGTCGGCCCCTTGGGAATCTTCGGCTTCGAGATGGGGGGACAAGGGGCGCTGCAGGTGGCCTATCGCGCCCCGCGCGTTTTTGCGAGCGTTGTCGCCATCAGCCCAAAGGTCGACTTCGAGACTTGGCACGGTCACGGCACTTCGCTCGACGAGATGTTTCCCGATCGCGAATCGGCGAGGCAGCAGATTGCGACCTTACAGCTCAATCCGCTCAACTGGCCCAAACGACAACTCCTGCTCTGCGACCCCGCAGATCTCTACTGCATCGACGGCGTCACCACGCTCGCCAGCAAGCTTGCCTCGTCCGGAGTTCCGTTCGAACACGACTTCACCACAACCCACGGCGGCTTCGGCTGGCGATTTGTGAACGCGATGGCGGAACGGGCCGTGAACTTCCTCGCCGGTGCGTGAAATCCGTCTGCGGCCTCGATGCGGGAGATTTTCGGAGAGCTCGGGAAAGTGGGATCTCGCGTTCGCATCGGAATCTGTTGACATGTCAACCCATGCTCGCCGATAATTCAGACACCCGCGTTGATGGATCGCCCTCCCTGATGGATCAGCCTGCCTGACGTCCCGCCGTTGATTTGGACAGTCTCGCTTCGGTTCCACCGGAGCGTCCTGTCATCTGGAAAGAGCTCCCATGAATCGCGTTCCTCGATTCTGTTCGGGCCCGGTTGCCCGTCGTGAGTTTCTTCGAGCTGGAGTGCTCGGACTCGGCGGACTGACGCTGCCGCAGCTCCTGCAATTGCGGCAGGCGCAGGGGGCTCAGGCGGCCGGGGTCGAACCGGACACCTCCGTGATTTTCGTGTGTATGCCGGGGGGCCCGCCCCACATGGAAATGTACGATATGAAACCGGACGCCCCGGCGGAGTATCGCGGCGAGTTCCGGCCGATTGCCACGACGGTCCCGGGGTTGGACGTCTGCGAGTTGATGCCCCTGCACGCCAAGATCGCCCACAAATACAACGTCGTTCGCTCGATTGCGCACCAGTTTTCCGATCACGGCGGCGGTCACAAGAAGTTTATGACCGGTCGAGATCCCAAGTCGCCGGTGGGGTTTGAAAACGACGCCCCGGCGGTCGGATCGATCGTCGCCAAGACGATTGAGAACCGCAAAGCCGATGTCCCCAACTACGCTTGCATTGTGGAACAAGGCCGCCAGCAGGTGGACACGTTCAGCCAGGGGGCGGCTTACCTGGGTCCGGCGTACACTCCGTTCATGGTGCCCGGGGACCCGAGTCAGGAAAAATTCCAGGTTCCCAACATCGCTCCGATTGCGGAAGTCTCAGGGCGACTTGACGACCGCACGCGGTTGCTGGCCGAATTCGATCACTTCCGTCGTCAGGCCGACCAGTCGGGACTGATGAGTTCCATGGACAAATTCCACGAGCGGGCCATGGCGCTCCTCACCAGCGAGAAGTGCAAAGAGGCTTTCGATCTCTCGCGCGAGGAAGAGCCGGTCCGGCAGCGGTACGGCAAACACGCCTGGGGTCAGCGGTTGCTGATGGCCCGCCGCCTCGTCGAAGCGGGCTGCACCTTCTGCACGGTGATCATCGAGAACCCGTATCAGTCGGGCGTCAATTGGCTCAAACAGGGGACTTACAATTGGGATTCCCATGCCGTCAATTGCCACATGTTCGATGACCTGAAGCTGCGATTGCCGATCTATGATCAGGCGGTCACCGCACTGGTCGACGACCTCTATTACCGCGGCCTCGACAAGAAAGTCCTGGTCGTCGTCACGGGCGAGTTCGGACGTACGCCGCGGATTTCCAATGTCGTCGGTTCGCAGACCGGTGTCCTGCAGCCCGGTCGCGACCACTGGCCGCAGGCGATGAGCCTGATCACGTTCGGCGGCGGACAGCGAACGGGACAAGTGATCGGTTCCACGAATTCCAAGGGGGAACACCCCAAGGATCGCCCGCTGACCCCCAACGACCTGTGGGCCACGGTCTACCGCCATCTCGGGATCGACTTCCACGGGGCATTCCCCGATCACCGAGGCCGCCCGATGCCGATCCTGCCATCCGGGGCTCCGATCGAAGAACTCCTTCCCGTCGCCTGATTGCGGCGAGCGGAAAAGACAGAAGCGCAGAGGCTGCTCAGAACTCAGAGAGAATCTGGCCGGCTCTCTGTCGAACGGACACAGCTCCGTCCGCATCGGACATTTTCTGAAACGAGCCTCCCTGAAAAGCCGACGAGCCGCGCTCATCTGATGGATGAACGCGGCTCCTCGTGTTAATGCGGCCGAGATTTTGCCGAGTCTATTCGACGCGGACCACGATCCAGCCGTCGACGATCTGAATCCCCGTCACCTTCGCCGGGACTTCCTTGTCGGTCGTCTTCAGTGTGAAGGTGGCGTCGACTTCGCGGTCCGGCAAAGCCTTGGAGATCCGGGTGTTCATCACCCGCTGCTGGAGCGGCTTGACTTCCCCTTCCAAGGGAGCGATCTCCAAAGCGTCCCGCTTCACGACCAACTTGTCTCCGCTGACCGACAGCATCAGCGGAACAACGATTTCATGAGCGGGGATCGGCTCTTCGTTCTCGCGCTCGAGACCCGCGCGAATGATCAGGTACAGATTGCCGCCGCGGAACTGCACGCGGACAGCGTCGTTTTCGGCGAACGCAAGCTTCGCCGGCGCCTTGTCTTCCGGTTCTTCCGCAGCGGCCCCTTCGGCCGGCGCCGGAGCCGGCGCCACATCGGCGGCCACCGGAGCCGGCGCCTCCCCGACTGCTGCTGCTTCGGGCGAGCGGAATTTGAACTCCCGGGCGAGGGCCTTGCTCAGGAACGCCTCGACATGCAGGCGAAGTTCGGCTTCGCTCATCTTCTTGCCATTGAAACCGATCTGGTCGATGGCGTTGTTCACGACCGACTCGTGCATCAACATTGCCGCACCACTGCCAACCGACAGCAATGTGGGCTCCGCCATGGCCCCGCCGAGCTTGCCGTCCCCCATCAGCCGTGAGGACAACCAGACCTGATCGTCGGTGCTCGCCAGAACCTGCTGGTCGGGATACAGACCCGTCTCCTTGAGACCGGCAACGAGTTGCGAATCGAGTTCGCCGGACGCCTTGCTGAAGGCTTTGTCGACTTCCTCGTCAAACCGCGGAGTGACGCGCGACCAGACGCGACCGGCGGCGATCGATTCCGCTTCGGGGCGGCGGTCAGCAGCGGCACGCATCGCGATGTTTTCGGTGATTTTCCCCAGAATCGGGAAGCCGCTCAGACGCGTGCGGGCGCCCGTCGTGGTGTTGTGAGCATTCACGCCGGTGGCAGCGGGTCCGGTGCCGAACTTCATCCCGTCGTAGGTGACTTCCTTCGTCGAGTGGAAGGTGTGATAGCCAGAGGTGTAGATCGTGGCCTGAGGAGTGCGGCCGGCCGTCGTAGACTGCACGACCCCGGACAGCACCACGTCGAACCGCGCCAGACGATCGGAAGGTTTGACGTCGACGGTGATCCCGGTCGAAGTGGTTTGCCAGCCGCCGACCTGGGCGCCGAGGATGTAGTCGCAGACCTGCCCCTGCTCAATGCGGCAATCAGACAGCAGGCGATTCAGGAACGATTCCGAAGCAATCAACCGCAGGTTGAGGTTGAAGTAGTGTTCATTGAGCGCGGCTTTCACCGCGGCGCCGCCGTCGGGAGCAACGCCGCTGAGCTTGTCGGCTGCCGCCCGCACTTCTCCGGCGTCGACGCTGCTGCTGGAAATCTCATAGCTTTCGAGGGCGTCCACCAACTCGGCCAACGCAGCTCGCGTGGCTGCGAGATCAACCGGCTTCTTCGCGGATTCCACGGTTGCAAGATGTGTTTCGATCGCCGAACCGAGAGTCATGAAAGACGTCCGGCTGAGGAACGCCTTCTGAGCTTCGTCGGTCAGGGTCGCGCGGAGCGCCAACTTGGCGTGTGTCGCCTTCAGGGCCGCAATCGTCGCTTCGGAGTCCACCGAGGCCGCCCAGGCGGTTCCCAAAGCATCTCCGCCGATGAAGGGAATCCAGGCCGCCCCTCCAGGAATTGGATCAAGGTCCGCCTTGAGTGCCGCGAAGGCGGACGAGACCTGGGCGCCGCTGGATTGGACGGCCGCAGCCCGCGCGGCGACGGGATCGGTTTCCAAGGTGGTCAAGACGGCCTCCGCCACCGCGACGCGGCGGGACAGCGGACCTCGAATGGCCAGCAGTTCTTCGAGGATCATCGAATATTGCGAGTCGCTGATGGCCTTATTCAGGACCCCCAGCTTCACCTTGACCTTCGCCAAAGCCGCCTTCTGAGCGGCGATGTCGCCTTCAGCCTTGTAGAAATCGGCGATCGCAGCGGCCGCGCCCTGGCTCCACTCCTGCCAGGTGGCTCCAAGAGACTGGAAGGCCTCCGCGTTCAACGCAGCCGGAACTTCCTGGGGCAGAATCCCCTTCAGGCCCTGTGGTCCCGCAGCATCTTCAAAGGCCCAGGTTCCGACGCCCAGACCCACGAGAACGCTCGTCACTGCGAGCCGTTTCAGCCACCGCTGCTGTCGACGGAGTCGCTTGCGCTGTAGGGCCGCTCCGTCTGCCTGACATTGACTCATCGCTGAACTCCGCTGGAAAAGGTCCTGTTCGATCATGGAATTCCACCGGTCGGTCCAGAAACCCTGCCCAAAGAACGCTGCTGATTGGTTCTTCGTTATCGACGACTGCAGGGCATCGCGACGAGCCATCCGAGAACGGCTGCGCCGTTAAGCACCGGTGATTGCTGAAACTCCGCCAGAACGATACAGGCCGCGCAACCGACACAGTCTGCCGTTCACCCGCATAGTACCCAAACCCAAACTTGGATTGCAAACCCCGACGACGACTTCATCAACAATTCGGCAATTTCCGCCGGTGAGCTTCTCATGGGGAGCATCGGCTGGGAAACCCCGATACAACACCCCGGAATCGGCTGGGTCGTCGACGCCATGAACAGCGGTGTCTGGAGCGCGGGTCGTCTCGCCCGACGCGATGATGCCGGATAGACTTCCCAGGGAATTCGTACCGGCCATCGGAACCTTGCGAGAACAGAACCTGCATGCCCGTCCGCTCCGCGATTGAATTTGCGTCCAGTTTTCCCCACACCACCGAAGTCTTCGAGCAGGGCCGCAGGCGAAGTCTGCATTTCGGTCTGCAGATCTGGGTGGCGCAATCCGGCGAGGTGCTGGCTGAGTCGGCCCTCGGTGAAGCGATCCCCGGCGTCCCGCTGACGTCAAACCACTGGCTTCCCTGGTTGTCCGCTGCGAAACCGCTGACGGCGGTCTTGATCGCGCAGCTCTGGGAACGAGGGTTGGTCGACCTGGACGCCCCCGTCGCAACCTACATCCCCGAATTCGGTATTCACGGCAAAGAGTCCATCCTGGTTCGTCACCTCTTGACGCACACCGCAGGTCTCCGCTCAATCGAGACCGGTTGGCCGGACGTCCCCTGGAACGAAACGCTCGCGCGGATCTGCGCCGCCCCTCTCGACGCCGGAGCGACTCCCGGAGTCGCCGCAGGCTATCACGTAGCGTCGACCTGGTTCGTGCTGGGAGAGATCTTGCAGAGAATCCATCAACGACCGTTTGCCGAAATTCTGCAGACGGAACTCCTCGCCCCTTGCGGGATGACCGAGACGCGCGCGGCCCTTGACGATACGGAGCGTGAACAACTGGGCGGGCGCGTCGCCCCATTGTGGGAGCGCGACAAGCTGGATCTGAAGCTCCTTGACTGGCATCTGCCGCCGCGGAGCGAGCGGCCCTCGCCCGGCAGCAGCCTTCGCGGGCCGGTCCGCGACCTCGGGCGTTTCTACGAAATGCTGCGAAAAGACGGCGATGGTCTCGATGGTCGCGTGTTGCTGCCCGAAACCGTCGCGGCATTCCGCACCCGGCAGCGCGTCGGAGCTTTCGATCAGACCCTGGGGCACGTGGTCGACTTTGGCCTCGGGGTCATCATTGACTCGAATTGCTACGGGGCCGACACCGTCCCCTATGGTTACGGCCGCTACTGTTCCGCCGGAACATTCGGCCACGGAGGCGCACAATCGTCGCAAGGATACTGCGATCCCGACCGGCAATTGGTCGTCGCCTACGTATTTAACGGGCGACCGGGCGAAGCGCAACACAGCCGCCGTTGCCGGTCGATCAACGAAGCGATCTACCGCGATCTGGGAATGGCGCCGCCCACGTGAAGGCGCCCCGCGGCAGGCCAAAAACTCAGCCCCGATTCACGTCTGAAATTTCTCGGTTTCTCATCCGAAAAATCGCGGATCGGCCAAGCACTTACCGACGCCCGCGCGAGGCGCGATAGCCGTACTCGGTGGCGAACCAGTTGGCAAACTGTTCCCGCTTATGGGCGTTCGTATTGCGGTTGTCGATAACGTGCCCGATTTCATGGATCAGCACGTTGTTCAAGTAGAAATCCCGGAGGGTCGACTCAGTCCACGTGAGACGCCATTCCCTGCTCTGAGCGCTCCAGATCCCGCCGAACATCTGCGCCTCGATTCGCTGTTGAGGGGTCGGCGGACGCAGGTAACGCTCGACCAGCGAACCTTCAATTGGGTACAGATAGACGTTTTGCCCCCACTGCATCCCGTACCGCGGAAACAATGCCCGCTTGCGCGTCATCTGGCTGAGTTGGACCACTTCCACCGACTGCACAATGTCGGCCGGGAGATCGGCCAGCCGCTCACGAATCTGCTGCGTGGTCACGGCATGAACATAGCCGTCTCCCGGATCCTGACAAATCAACAGAGGCTGAGCACGCCCCAGCGGCTGATACCAGACTTCTGGTGCGGAGAAGCTGGGGGATGGGCTGTTCGGAGCACCCCGCTGCCGGAACGCGGCGACTGGTCGGGCGCTGCGGGTCGGATGACGGTTCACTGACCCGCGCATGGCGCGGGGATGATGCTGACGCGAGGAATTCATGGCAATTCAGCGCGGCCTAGCCGAGATCTCGAAGGAGACGCTTAGTCACGCTTCAGGCGGGACGCGCCAGCCCGGCAGCAGAGTCGCAACTCGCCGCCAGCCGCTGGGCGAGGCCGTCCCTGCTGGCCGCCCGAAGCACAACTCCATCCTAGAAGCGGGCGGCACAGGGTGGCAAGTGTACACCCTAAGTGCCGCAAGGATGGTCGGTTACGCGCCGTACTCGCGGGACACTTCCTCGCGGGCCGCTCAGGGGGGCGTGCCCGAAGGGTCGCAGGCATTGGCGCAACACGGCGAGCCAACGAGAGATAGGCGGCCTACGCTCGGCCGCGGTGGGTTCTTGAGCCAAAACCGAGCCGGACCCGAGTGTTCAGGTATTTTCTTAAACACATTCCCGCAAACAACTTGCGGCAACACATCCGACTGAGTTTAACGTGCGTGCCGGTTATGACGCGAAGCCGCTCAGGGCCCCATGGCTCCAATCCAGGCGGGCTCGCCGGCAATTTGTCCCCCGACCTGTCGTTGCGGCGCGGCGGGTGTTGGAGCCAGGAACTTCTCGTGGGCTGGATCGGTGGAGACGAACTCAATTCCCTGGCGACCACGCTCGCCCCCGCCCCACATTGGAACTTCGCCGGAGACGGGTGCGGCCGGAGCGGGACGATCTGACCAATTCCCCTGCATGTTGTTCGCCAGCATCTGGGCCTGCAGCAGGGTGTCCTGATTGAATCCGTCTTGAATCAGCACTTCCCCATTGGTCGCTCCCACGAAGAGATTCCGGCGGAACAGCAGACCCTTGGAGGATGTCGGAGGCTGCTTGGCGATCCGCACGGCGAGTGGACATTGATAAAAGGTGTTGTTGACGAACTGATAGTCGGACCAGCCGGTTCCTTCGAGGAACTCCACTCCGACGCCGGCTTGCGCAAAGATGCACTCGCGAAACTCCCATCCGCGAATGTCCGGCCCCTGCAGGGACACTCCCGCTTTCAGCGGACCCAGAAAACGGCACTTTTGAAATAGAATGTTTTGACAATCGACGCTATCCGCCAGTTTTCCTTTCACGGCGCGCACAGCCACGGCTCCGCTCGCTCCGCGAAACCTCACGTCTTCCAGCGTCAACCGGTCGTTGCTGAAACTGGAACCCAGTGCGCCGCTCAGCAGCACACCAGTCTCCGAAAAGCCTTCCACCCGCACGTTCCGCAAGAGGCACCGGTCAAGACCTTCGGCCAGTTCGACGGCAATCGGTTTGCCGTCGGCCTGCACCGTCAAATTCACTAGCTGCACCCCGGCGACATTCTCCAGACGTACGGCGGGGTCGGCGGTCCCGGACTTAAGAACCACCTCTCCAAGATCGCCTTCGCGGCGGATGATGACATTGCCGGGGTAGTCCGACTGGAATTCCTTGCCGATCAGCGAAATGCGCTCGGTGTAAGTGCCCGGATGCACGCTAATGAGAAATCGGTCGCTGCGGTTCTGCGGACGGAAATGCTGGCGAATCTGCTGCAAGGCGTCCGCGATCGTGCGGTACTCACCCGCCGGCCCGACGGTGGTCTGACGCTTGGTCATCCATGCGGCATCAGCACTGGCTTTAATGGCTGCTGCCGACCCGCCCCCATTTCCACTGGTTTTCGCCGCAACGGCTGCAGGCTTCGACTTCTTCTTCGACTTGGTGGTCTTTTTCGTGTCTGCCCCAAACCAGCCAAGCGCCAGTCCGAGACCGATCAGCACGACCACGCTCCCGACCGCCCCCCCGCCAATCATCAAATACTGTTTCGGAATCCCCTTAAGCCTGTCTCCCAAGGCCTTTGCGGCGGCGGCGGGCTTTACAGCCTCCGCCGGCCGGGCCGCAGCGGGCTTGGCCTTGACGGTTCGCGGCGAAACGTCCGCGGCTCCGGGATCGACAGCGAAGTCGCCTCCAAAGGACGGAGCCGTGGAGTTCCCAAAGCCGGCAAAAGGAGCAGCGACTTCCGGGGCCGCGAGTGGAACCGATGGGACGACTTCCGTAACCGGGGGTGACGCCACTGCGGCGACGACGGGCGCCGGCTCCGAAACGACCGCGACCGGAACTGCAGCCGCCTCCGCTGCGACAACAGGGGTCAGGGCTGCAGGCGCAACCGCGACGGGAGCCGCCTTGGCGACGACGATCGCCTTCGCGACAGGCTTGGCCATCACCGGTCCGACAACCGGCGCTGCCGAAACTGGTTGAGAGACATTCTCTGCCTCGGCGACCTGGGCGACGACGGCGGGCGCGACAACGGCAGGGTCGGGGACCACCGTTGGAGCCACTGCAGGAGTCGGCGGCGCGACGAGAGGCGGGGGCGGAACAGGCTCGGCAGGGCCGCCAAAGGCAAACGCAAACGGATTCGCGGCTGGAACCGCCGCGGGCATCGAAAAGACAGGGACTTCCTCGGCAGCGACGGGAGCCACCTCAACCGCCGGTTCTTCGACGACCGGTTCCTCGACGACCGGTTCGGCCTCGGCTTCGGGTTCAAACTCTAACTCCGAGTCAGGCGCGGGGTCCTGCTCCACGACTCTTTCTTCTTCTTCTTCGGCTTCGAATTCCAGTTCAGGTTCCGTCGCCTGCTCAGCCGCCTCTGTTGCCGGCGCATCAGAAATGGCGGCCTCGGCTTCAACTGGACTGGGCTGAGAGAGAAAACCAAACATGGGCAGGGTGGTCGCCGCAGGCTCGTTCACCGGTCCAGCATTCAAGAAGCCAAAATCAGGTCCCGACGCGGCGGGAGAGGGAGTGGTCATTGGCGGAGTCTCGTCGGCCACTTCCGCCGGCATGGAGACCGGCGGTTCTGGAATACGGGAACTGGGAACTGCGGCATTCGCCGCAACGGGAGAACTCAACACGGTCAAGGCGGTCCCGGAGACCCCCTTGGCGGTCGCAGTCGAGGAGGCAGGCGTCGTCGGCGATGGCTCGGAAACCGCACTCCCCCGCGGCGTCGCAGCGGCGTGCTTCAGTCGTGACGACGACTTCGGTCGCGCACCGGCATTCGCGATCGGTTTGGGTGTCGGTGAAGGCTGATTGGCAACCGTTGATGGCTCATGAATCGAGGAGCCGCTCGACTTGGTCTTTGCAGACGGTCGTGCTGGATCGGGGGGCGCCGGCGGACTGGGTGACGGCGCAACGGCGGCACCCAGTCCGGCAAAAAGCGCATTCACGGATGGCTCGGAGGTCGGAGACGCAACCGGAACCATAATTTCCGGCATCACGAAGGCCGGCGCACTCGCCGCCGGGGCGGGAGTCTTGGCTTTTGCCGGCGCCGCGGGCGGAGCCGACGGAACCACGGTCTCCACAGCGGCTTCCGCCGCCGGCTTCACCATGGGAGCCACGACGCGAGCGGCTACCGGCGGCGACTTGCGAGCCCCCGAATCGGCCAAACCCGAAAAAATGCCGGAGTGCGACTTTCGCCAGGAAGAGTCGGCATTTCGGTCCAGCCATTGAAGCAACGCCGCAGCCGTGTCTGCAGCGGACGGATAACGGTCGTCCGGCCGCTTGGCCATCATCTTGCGCAGGATTTCGACCAGCGACGCAGGCGTATCCGGTCGTTTTAACTCCACTGCCGGCGGGTCTTTATGCTGGTGCGCCATCAATCGCTGCGCGAGAGTTCCCTCGGTGAAAGGCGGCTGACCCGTCAGCAGAAAGTAAAGCGTGCAGCCCAGGGAATAAATGTCCGCTCGCGCGTCGACCGTGTGGCTGTCCAGCGCTTGTTCAGGAGCCAGATAATCGGCGGTGCCCAGCACTTTTTCGTCATGCTGGATGGTCAAGGCCTGTTCTTCGTCGCTGCCGTTGAAGAATTTGGCCAGCCCGAGGTCGAGGATCTTGACCGTTCCGTGCTTGTCCAACAGCAGGTTCGCCGGCTTGATGTCGCGATGCACCAGCCCCGCCTTGTGAGCATGGGTCAATCCCAGAGCGGCTTGCCGGACGTATTCCACGGCGTCCGAAAAACTGATCAGTCCCTGCTGCGCCACGTGCTCCTGCAGGCTGCAGCCTTCCACGTACTCCATGACCAGGAAATGGATTTCGGCTTCACGATCGGTCTGGTTGTCGACGTCGTAAGCCCGCACGATGTTCGGGTGATCCAGCGACGCCACCGCCTGGGCTTCCCGATGAAACCGCGCCAGGTACGACGAATCCCCGACGCGTTTGGCAGGCAGGACCTTGATGGCGCAGCGCCGCCGCATGAGCACGTGCTCGGCGAGGTAGACGGAACTCATCCCGCCGCGCCCCAGCAACGCCAACAGGCGATACTTTCCGAGAAAATAGCCTTTGTGTTTTCCGAGCAGCAGCTTTTCCGCCTGCCAACGGGTGATGGCCTGCTTCTCCACCAGGAGATCGGCAAGCTTGAGCGGATCAGTGCGATCCCCTCCCGCCGCGGCAAATCCTTCCACCAGTTGCGACAGGCGCTGCGGTTCCACCAGGCCGCTCTTGCCGACCACGGCCAAAAAGGAATCCCCGCTGAGCTTCTGCGACATGCCTGCCAACCTGCGTTACGGCCCGGACGGAGTCGTTCGGGAGCTGAAGCGACGAAATGTATCGGAACTGCGACCAGTGCTGCGGGCCAACCGCCGCCGGCATCCGCGAGCGTCACCGAGAGCACGACGACTCACTCGCAGATCGTCCTCCCGCGCCAATGAAGGGACAACAGAGAACTCTCCGTCTCACCCTATCACTGGTTCGCAGCACTTTCCAGTCCGTTTAACGGGGGAAACTCGCCCCCGGCCGACGACGAATGTTGGTCCGGAATGCTTTTGCATCTCATCACTCCACAAACACAAACTCCTTGACATTCACGAGCACGTGGGCCAGATCCCGCCACGGGCCGGGATCTGAGGAATTCGCGGCCGGACCAAGGAATTCCAGCGCCGCCGCCAGCTCTTCCGACGTGGGTTCGCGGCTGAACGCGTCGCGATAGAGGGTTGCGATGCGAGCGGATGGGTCGGGACAGCGTCTCAAAATTGACTCTGCCCACAGGCCGCTTTGCTGGACCACCAGCGGGTTATTCATCAGCGTCAGCGCCTGCGCCGGTACGTTCGAGGTCGAGCGTTTCCCCATCGTGGTGAAAGGCGTCGGGAAGTCGAACGCGAGAAACATCGGCGAGAGGAAATTTCGGCGCACGTTAATGTACAGGCTCCGACGACCGTTCCCATCCAGCGGGCCACTCTGGGCCGGCCGCCCGCGTCCTTCCATGAATGGAGTCAGGTGCGGTGGCACGCTGGGTCCGTACATCGCGTCATCCAGTCGACCGGCCAATGCCAGTAACGCATCGCGGATTGGCTCGGCCTCAAGCCGCTGCACCGGCATCCGATGCAGCAACAAGTTCTGAGGATCCCGCTCCTCGGCGTTCAACGACGCGATCCGACTTGACTGCTGGTAAGTCGCCGAAAGCAGCATGACGCGGTGCATGTGCTTGATCGACCAACCGCTGCGGACAAACTCGGATGCCAGCCAGTCCAGAAGCTCCGGATGCGAGGGGGGTTGACCCATCTTCCCGAAGTCATCCGGAGTGGGGACCAGCCCCCGTCCGAAGTGATGCATCCACAGACGGTTCACCAACACGCGGGCGGTCAGCGGATTGCGCGCGTCGGCGATACACTCGGCCCACTCCAGTCGCCCGCTTCCGGGATCACCGTTCGCCGGTCCCATCAATCCTGCACGGGTATACGGCTGCAGTGCCGTGAGAAACTGCCGCGGAACAGGGTCACCCGGCTTCCGCGGATTACCACGAATCAGCAGATGCTCGTCTTCTGCGGTGCCGTCGACAATCCCAATACTCAACTGCGGTCGAGGGAGCGCCCCTTCGAGGGTTCGGCGATGTTCCAACAGCTTCGTGATCTGCGGATCCGACGTTCTCAACGGCGCCTGCTGAAGCAGCCAGTTCACCAGATCGGCAATTGCCCGACGATCCGGGCCGCGCACCGTCGGCACGCCGTAGGTCGCTTCCTGCCGCATCCGCTCAACCACGGCAGCGAAGGCTTGCTGATACACGCGAGCCAGATCTTCAGTGGACTGAATCTGGGCATCGTCGAAGTACTTAACCAGGAACGAGTTGTAAGTCGATTCAGTGGGGCTGGCCGTGTTGAATTCGATGTGATCGACCACGATCTCGCCATCGTCGAGATCCTCGATTTCGATGTAAGCCCGGCTGCCGATGAAGCGCTGGACATCCTGGCGATACCATCGCGGGCTCTCGGCCTGCTCGACATTCAACGTTAGGTGACCATAGAGCGGATTGCGAATGAACTGGAAGCCGTCGACGATCAGACTCACCTGCCCCGCTTTGTTCTGCCGCGGGGGATGTCCGTCCCCGCCGCGGCGATGCATCCAGTAGTCAATGTAGGGCTGCGTGATCGTAAATGTCGGCGATCGCAGCGTCCCGCGCAAACGCGGAGAAACGGCGCCGCTGTGTGCCCAAATCCCGGGACGCATCACGCCGCGTAAAGGGGTATCGGGGGTATTGCCCGAGAGCCAGGGCGTTGAGGATCGTTCGAACGCGGCTCCCTCGAAGAACCAGGGAGAAAGGGCCTTGCCTTCGGCATCGGTGATTGTATCTGGACTGTGAAGTCCAGCCGGAGAACGGTCGCCGGAAGAACGGGTCTCGGCCTCACGCTGGCGGAGCAATTTCCAATCGGCGATCCGCTGCGGCAGATTGTCGGCCCCCGCCCAATGCGCCCACATGTGCAGGGGATGTGCTCGATCCCGATGCGCTGTTTCCAAGACGCCTTTGCGCCACGCCTCGGCGTCATCCGACTTCACCGTGAGCCGCTGCGGTAACTCCTTCACAAACTGCTCGGTTGCCGCGACGGCGTGCGTCAGGAGAAGCGGCACGTCGCGGCTGGCCGCTTCTTCAAGCCCCTGGACGATGTGTTCCGTCGTTTCGGGCGGGTTGAGGTCGACCAGCGTCTGCCGCGAGCTCTGCAGGAACCCAGCGAGGGCGTAATAATCCTGCTGCAGGATGGGGTCGAATTTGTGATCGTGGCACCGGGCGCAGGCGATGGTGAGTCCCTGGAACGTTTTGCCAATCACGTCAAGTTGGTTGTCGACGAGATCGCATTCCTCAGCCCGAATGTCGACCGGCGAATGCTTCCCCTGGCTGAACCAGTAGAACGCGGTTCCGATCACCGACTCGTTTGTGCCCTGCGACGGGTTGGTCCGCGGCTCACGGAGCAAGTCTCCGGCCAGGTGTTCACGGAGGAACTGGTCGTAGGGGACGTCGTCGTTGAAAGCCCGAATGACGTAATCGCGATAAGGCCAGGCAAAGGGAATCTCATAGTCAAACTCGTGCCCCGACGTCTCTGCGAACCGCACCAGATCGAGCCAGTGCCTTCCCCAACGCTCGCCGTAACGCGGTGATGCCAGAAGCCTCTCAACGACCTTGGCCCAAGCGTGCGGAGAGTCATCGGCGAGGAAGGCCTCTAACTCGTCCGCGGTCGGGGGTAAGCCGATCAGGTCGAGCGAAACACGGCGTAAAAGCACACGCCGTTCGGCGCTCTGGGCAGGGGCAAGTCCTGCGGCTTCGAGTTTCGCCAGAACATAGGCATCAACCGGCGACTGCCCCCAATCCGCACGTTGAACCTCAGGGGGAGCCGTTTCAGCAACCGGCTGGAACGACCAGTGCTTCGCCCGTTCGGCGAGGTCAAATTTTTCGGATGACACGGCGGCATCGCCGTCGCTTCCCGGCCAGACCGCCCCTTGCTGCACCCAGTCGGTGAGGGCCGCGATGGCGTCGTCCGGCAATTTGCCGGTTGGGGGCATCTGATAACCATCGGGTTCATAGCGCACCGCTTCGATGAGCAGGCTCCGCCGGGCGTCGCCGGGAATAATCGCCGGCCCGGTGTCGCCCCCCTTCAACAACGCGGCGCGCGAGTCGAGCCGCAGGCCCCCTTTGACGTCTTTATTGCTGTGACACTTGGAGCAATGCTCCACCAGCACCGGCCGGACGCGCTTTTCGAAAAACTCCACCGCCTCTGGCGTCGCTTCGGCGCCTTCACTGCTCGTCGACGCGCCGACCAGCATCCAGACCACCGACCATCCGAGAACCATGCGCCGTAGCATCGCTCGTCTCACCCCATTCGCATCAACAGCGACTCATCAGAGGGTGAGTATACTCCAATTCGGTCAGCGCACGAAAGAAGCCCAGGGACCACGATCCCTGAGCTTCGATCTCAATGAGAACCGTTTTCGACGACTACGGCAGAATGACTGCGTCGATCACGTGGATCACTCCGTTCGACGTCGCGATGTCGGTCGTGACGACGTTCGCCCCATCCACCATCACTTTTCCATCCTTCACAGTGATCTTGGCAGCCTTGCCCTGAACCGTCTTGGCTTCCTTCAGCTTCACCACATCGGCGGCCATCACCTTCCCCGCGACGACGTGGTAAGTCAGGATGCCCACCAATTTGTCCTTGTTTTCCGGCTTCAGGAGCGATTCCACGGTCCCTTCGGGAAGCTTGGCGAATGCTTCATCGGTCGGAGCGAACACCGTGAACGGCCCCTTCCCCTTCAGAGTCTCGATCAGACCCGCCGCCTTCAGCGCGGCTGCGAGAGTCTTGAAGTTTCCCGCCGCGACAGCCGTATCCACGATGTCCTTCTTGGCAGGCTCCGCCGCCGTGAGGACGCCAGCCAGACTCAACACCACCGCGAATGCGGTACCACCCAAAACTCCCTTGCGCCAACCAGTCATGAGCACTCCCTCTTGTCGATTTAAAGCCTCTTGCCCCCCGAGCTGTGCGCGCACAATGAGCGCAGAAAGTCACCTCGGAGACATGAACAGGGCCGCGTCGAGTCGCCAGGGATGAACGACGGATCGCAATACCGTCAAAGCCCTGCAAGCGACACCACGCTGGTCCGCAGAGCGACGCAAGTTTGCGTCGAGATCTGAAGAGTTCTAGCCCCCGAGGCAAGAGACATCGCAAAATTTGTTCAAACAGGGATCACATCAACTTCGAACCATGTCGCCCATTCTGCCGACAGAGACACACCGGCCGGCCGGCCTCTGCTGCAGGAAACGGGGGGCGCGGGCGCAACTTGCGAAAAACTGGGGTTGTGGCAAAAGTCATCCCCCGGCAGAATTCGCCGCTCGATTCGATGGACCGAACGATTGCGGATGGAAAGACGCGACATGCCTCACCGGCCCCACGCCTGCACGCCAGCCCTGGCCTTTGGCGTCGACCCGACTCGCAAAGAGCGCTATAGCTTGCGGCAGGCCCGGTATCAGGCCATCGCCGACACCATCTGGGAGCTCACCCCGGCCTTTCAGCAGCGCGGCGAACGGCTGCAACTCCTCGACGTCGGCGTCTGGAACGGCGTCTCGATGCGCTACATCGAACCCCGCGACCCGGCAGGGTTGGTGGAGTATCACGGGATCGACCTGAAGCTGCAGCCGACGATCTATCGGCCCGAAGCCTGGTCATCTCTGCAGGCGGGCAATCTGCTCCACGGCTTCCCGTTCCTCCCCGATAACATGTTCGACGTCGTGATCTGCGAACAGGTGCTCGAGCATCTTCCCGAAGTCGGCGGCGCGCTCCACACCCTCTCCCGCGTTCTCAAACCGGGCGGCCTCATGATCCTCGGCGTCCCGATTTTTCCCGCGGGCGTCCATCTCGTTCGCAGGCATCTTGTTCCCGCCTGGGACCGCTTGGTCAGGACGAAGAAGATCCGCGGCCACCTGCAAGCCTTCTCACGCGGATCATTTCTCCGCGAGATCGGGCGGCACTGCGACGTCGACATCGTCGCCACGCGCGGGTTTCGCATGATCTCCGGCGGTCTCCTGCGCCCGCTTGAGAACCATCGCTGGTGGTATCGTCTCAATCGCCGACTCGGGGCAACCCTGCCGGGCCTGTGCACCGAGATTCAGGTGCTGGCTCGCAAGCGGCGCCATGCCGATGGGCGAGCGGACGACGAAGCGGCGACACGGGTGAGCGCTCCCGTTGCACGAGCAATGTCCGTTGCTGTCGCACATTGAATTCGCAAAGACTTCGACGTCGCGGAAACGTGGCATCATGCTCCATCATTGGCGTTGCGTGATGATCGACAACTGATCCGCGGCAATCTTCCCCTGCAGTCGAGGAAGCGCCGCCATCTTGCGGCGCGCCGACTCCAGAGGCGAACGCGAGCAGACGGAATCCCGCTTGCGGAAACTCGCATACTTGCCGAGTTACGCGGGCAAGGCGATGCTCTCCCTTGCATTCCCCCGGTGCGTCGATTCGTTTCCTCGTGGTGATTCGGATCAATGTCGAATCCGAAATTCGCCAATTCCTGGATTCGATGCTGTGGAAATCGAGACATGCCGCGTTCCAAGGACCTCAACCTTCCATACATACTGGCGTTCATCATGATCCCATGCGCTACCGAGTTCGACGCCGTCAATGGTCAAGAAGCCGACCAGAAAGCGACCCTGACGCACGCGCTCAAACTGGCCGCAGATGGAGATACCTTTCAAGCCTTCGATTTCCTCGAATCGCGCTACCGGCCGCCGCAGGTCGTCGAGTTGTATTCTCAACTCGTCAGGCGCATTTACGCTGAGAAAAAGGATATTCCCTTAATGCTGGCATTCGGTCGCCAGGGCATTAGCGTCGCCCTTCGCGATGCGAGGAGATTGGAGGCCGACGACCGCGAGACTTCACAGCTCTTGCTGGGGACGGCCAAGAGCATCGCCTACAACCTCGGATCCAACACCTGGCCGGGTTGGGATGAACCGGGGATTGTTCTGACGCGATCCGACATCGCATTCGGCGTCGACGCGGCTGTGCTCAATCTGAGGTTGGGAAACGAACTGAGGCGCGGTCCGGAGGCGATGGGGAATGCCTATTGGCTGATCGGCGCACACCATCTCTCGGGAAGGCGAACGGCGCCGGCCCTCGAAGCGTTCACCGCCGCGAATGTCGAGTTCGCCCGAGCCGACAAGCCCGACTACGTCCTCATGACGGCCGGCTATCTGGCGCTTACGCGCCGGCTCGTCGAAGAAACACGCGAGGCGGGAACGGTTGAACTGCAGCGCGCGCTCGCGGAACTTCAGCAAAGTCCCTCGGACGACGCCAAGTTCTTTGCGGAACAGATTCAAACGGCCGAACGAGCCCTGCTGCGGCAGTTCGCAATCGAGGCTGGCGACAAGCCGCTCCAGTAACGGGCGGTGAGCGTCCCCACAGATCTTCAGTGGGGCGTGATGGCGTTCTTGCCGGAAAACCAGGTGACGCCGCAAGGGCCATCACGTTCCGCGTGATGAGCGGAGCCACGACGCACGCCGCACAAGAGGGATCCCAACCGCTTCAGCCGCGCCAAACGCATGTCGCGAACCCATCCGCCCGAATTTTCCCGAAAACCAACTGTCCACTGCGACCGCCGCCACCCCCTGACGATTGGCAGTAACGTCTTTGGATGCAACGGCATAAGCGATGACACCATCGTCGGCATTCATGTCGAACGCGTGTGACAGTGTGCGATGATGCCTGCAGCGCCGAGTCCCATCAACGCAGTTGAGCGGGAGCGGGGGACCCAAGTTTGGATGCTCGCAAACCGCGAGCATCCTTGGGGCGTAGCGATGGTCGAGAAATCGGCCTCGCCGGGTACTTTCAGCCCGAGCCCGACAGCTAACTCCGTAGGCTGGTCGAGAAGTGTCTGCTCGGCCGCAGTGGAAGTTCTATCGTCGGCACTTTCGTGCTTCGCTGACAGCCCTGGCCGCGGTTGCTCCGTACCTGATGCGCGAGCTTCGTGAGTGGCGCCGCCCCACCGCTCCACCGCAGCGGCGGTTGCACGCCCATTGCTCAGGTGAGACGTTATCGCCGACCGCAAGTCTCCCACGGGAGCTTGCAGGAGTTCATCGTGGTTCCAGTTTGCCTGGCTGCGGAGCCTGCATTTTCAAGCGGCGTACTGACGGAATGGCTGACCTTCAGCTTCTTCGAAGTCTTTCAGGAAGGGGTCTCGTCGCTGAAGTTGTGGCTGGTGTTGAAGGCGGCGCTGATCGTCGGCGCGTGGCTCAGCGTGCGGTTCATTCCCAACAACAAGGTCGGCGTCGTCGAAAAGTTGTGGTCGTTTCAGGGGTCCGTCCCGGAAGGTCGCATCATGGCCCAATTCGGCGAGGCCGGGTTTCAGATTCGCCTGTTGCGCGGCGGCATCCACTTCGGCTTCTGGCGCTGGCAGTATCGCATTCACCGCGCCCCTCTCGTGACGGTTCCCCAGGGACAGATCGCCTACGTCTACGCTCGCGACGGCGAGTCGCTGGCCCCCAGTCAGACGCTCGGTCGCATTGTCGATTGCGACAACTTTCAAAACGGCTCCAAGTTCCTGCACGATGAAGTCGATCAACCGCGCGGCCAACGCGGGCGGCAACGGGCGATCCTGCGCGAAGGGGTCTACGCGATCAACCCGGCGGCCTTCGTGGTGATCGCTTCGGAACATGTCTTCGCCCTCCCCTCGCTGATGGACATGCACGAGCAGAAAACACTCAAAACCTGGCAGTTGGAGTTGGCGGCGAGCGAAGGCTTTCAGCCGGTCCTCGTCGGCAGCCCCATCGACGCCCCTGACCCCATCCATCAAGAGCAGACTTCGGGCGTCGACTCCATCGGGATTGTGACGGTGCACGACGGGCCTTCGCTGCCGTCGGAAGAGATCATCGCTCCCCCTGTGGGCGTCGATTCCGCCCAGGCTGACTTTCATAACAATTTCCAGGACACCGAAGCGTTTCTACGCGCGGGCGGACGGCGCGGCCTGCAATATCAGACGCTGACCGACGGCACTTACTTCATCAATCACTGGTTCGCCACCGTGAAGCCTATGCCCAAAAAGGTGGTCCCCATTGGATATGTGGGGGTCGTGGTCAGTTACAACGGCAGCAAAGTGCAAGACATCTCGGGGACCAGCTTCCGTCACGGAGAGCGCGTGGGTGAAGGCGAACGCGGTGTGCGCAAACTTCCCGGCCGCGACACGAACTACGAAATGGCGTCCAAGGCCGACATCCGTCGGAACTCGGCGGTCCGATAACGCTGCTGGCACAGCGGCAAACCGCCGAAGCCGAAGAGCGCTCCGAGGCCACCCAGCAGCAACAGTGGATAATGGACGCCAAAAGGTTGTCCAGAGCAGACGGCCACGACTCCAGCGGTCAGAGTCGCGCACGAGCCGAGACCGACGACCCATAGAGTCGCCGTGACAAATCCGCGCGCTCGGCCCAACCCCGCCAGCGGTCCAATGACACCGCCCAGGAAGACCCCAAGAAACGAGCCGGCGATGCCGCCGATCAATCCTCCGGTCGCATCCGACCACCAGGCGCTGGCAACGGACTCACCAAAGATCCCATCGAACGGAGCGATCAATTCCAGGTCGGTGATGTCGACGCTCCCCTCCCCTTGAAGCTGCAGACTGATCACCAGCTTCTCCGGCGCGGGTTCTTTGCCTTTGTGGAACGGCAATTGGAACTCCCGCCAGTCGGAGCTGCCCGTCAATCGGCCCAGCGGACCACTCGCGCCCAAGGTCTTCGTGAAATAGGCGGCACCGCCGGGGAAATGGTTCCACATTTCCATGTACGATTCTCCCGTCACCCCTTGATAGCGGAGGCGCCCGCGGACCACGTATGACTCGGCGTCAATCGGCGGTGAGGGAATCTCGACGAGCGTGAACAGACGCGGTTCAGCAGTTGTCTGTTGCAGTCGCAGATGGTCCGGTTCCTGCCCTTCGGCGGGGATGAAATCACCCGACTGCAGCATCTTCGCTGCGTGCCGTTCCTGCCAGGAAACTTTGACCAGTGGCATCGGCGAGGCTGCTTCCGTTGCCTTCGATCCCAAGGCTGCCAGAACCCACCAGCCGATCCACGCCCAACCGAAAATGGTTCGATTCATGAGTCCCCCTGCGTTTGGCTCTGCTGATCCAGACGATGAGCTTCCAGGAGCAGTTTCAGAGTGGCCAGATCAATGCGGCCTTCCGCGTGGAGTCCGCGGAGTTGCCGTTCGAATTCGCTGAGGATCTGTGTGCTGTCGAAGATCTTGATCTTCTCGATGATCCGATCGAGTCGAAGACGAATCGTCGGGTAGGTGACCCCGTATTCCTGGGCGATCGCCTTCAGAGATCCCGAGGCGAGTACGAACCGCTTGAGGAAGGCCCGTTCCTCGTCGCTCAGACGGTCAATCCAGGTGCGATTTGCTGACACGCGTTGAACCAGCGTCGATGGAGTCGATCGAACAATCTCAAACTTGAGATCATTCTTGACTTTTATAAAATGAAAGTCAAGTTTTGTTTTGTGAAATATCGAGCGCCATGGAAGCGCACGTGGACTCAAGCAGAGTTCGGCAAGAGGGGAAGCGTGCGAAGTACGGCTGATCTTCATGCAGCGAAGCGAGATCAGCGGCTTCGTCCGCGCATCAGCAACCAGCCGACGAAGCCGATAAACAGCAGGACTCCGCCGTATTCGTACGGACCGAGATTGTGCCAGAAGTGCGACGCTTCCCGAACGTAATAGCAGTAGTACTGATAGATCAGATCGAGCATCGCAGTACCCCCAGACGGATATGCTGGCGCAGGCCAGCAAGGAGAAGACAACCGGGGCCCGCTGCCAAAACTTAGGTCATCCGGTCGAAAATGGGAGGGATTTTTTCGCGTCGCCGCCCGATCCGACAGAATTGAGAGCTCCGGATTCGCGCCGTGCCGCGGAATTCCAGCGGACAGCAACTCGTGTTCGTGTCGCAAACCTCTGCGCAGCCTTCAATTTCGTGCGATTTCGGTGGACAATTCCAGCCGCTGCTCGAAACTCGGTACCGAGGGGGTGTGACCCCTCGGCTTTCGAAATCATAGACGCCGAGAAGTCACACCCCCCTCGGCACATTGGTAAATCGACTCTGATGCAAGCCGATCTCGCCCCGTACAACCAATTCGGTCTCGTTTCCGACATGCTCCAGACGCCGAGCGTCATTCGCAGCTTTGATCCGGCGGTCGTGCAGCCCTTGGTCGAACCGATTCGAGCGGCTGGGAAACTCATCTTCACCGGCGAGGGTTCCAGTCGGTTGTTCCCAGCAAAAGGGGCCATTCTGCAGTCGCGGCGGCAAGGGTGGCCGCTCGTCTTGCACACCGAAGCGGGGCGGCAATCGCAAGAATATCCGCTCGGCGACTGGGCGGTCCTGGGAATGTCCAATTCGGGACGAACTGCTGAGGTGATTCGGCTGTTCCATGGACTGAAGGAATCCGGCCATCCACGGCGGTTCAGTCTGACGGCCCTGGCCCAATCGACTTTGGAGGGCCTTGCCAATCAGGGCTTCGTTCTGAAGTGCGGCAAGGAAGGTGCCGTCGCGGCCACAAAGAGCGTCATCGAACAGGCCCTCTTCTGTCGCGCATTGGTGGAAGGGGTGTCCGGTCAAACTACGCTGGCCGGTCGGTTGTCGATGCTGGCCGATTACGTGCAGCAGGCCCTCACGTTGACGATTGACTCGGCGTTGATCGACAGGCTGGCCGCTGCAGGGACGATCTACTTCGCCGGTCGCAATGACGGCGTCGCGGAAGAACTGGCCCTCAAGACCAACGAAATCACCCGCAAGCGCAGCGGCTATCTCGAAGGAACTTATGCCGTCCACGGCATCGAAGAAATCATGAACGCCGATGACGTGGTGATCTGGATCGATCCCTATGTCGAGTCGGAACAGAAGTTCCAGGACGTGCTCGTAAAGGGGGTCGGCCTGACCGTGATTGCGGTGTCATCGCGGCCCACGCAGTTTCCCACGCTGGCGATTCCTGATGCCGGCGACCTGAGCGGATTCGTTCAGTTGTGCGCCGGATGGAACATCCTCGTTGAGATTGGGATGAAGCTGGGGATCAACGTCGATAAACCCCAGCGGGCGCGAAAGGTCGGGAACGAGTTCACCGGGTGACCGATTCCCCGTCAACACGTTACGCCGGCGGTCTTGAAGTCACGCCACCACCCGCAACCGCGGGCGCGAGTTCGCTTCACGCGACTGTTGGATCCGCGCTGTCGCCGTCAGGCAGAGGTGCCCCACGATCCAGCCGATGGCTGCCCCGGCGCAGACATCGCTCGGGAAGTGGGCGGAACTTTCAATCCGATGAAGGCCGACCAGGGTCGCCAAGAGATAAAACCACCACCGCGCCTGCGGATAAACGGCGGCGAGCGTGACCGCAAGACCGACGGCGGTTGCCGTATGCGCTGACGGGAAACTTTGGGCAGCCGAGCCGCCCGCTCCCCAGGGAAACCAGCCCTGAAAGGTCTGCAGCACATCGCTGAGCGCCAGGTCGAAATTGCGGGGACGCGTCCGGCCGATCAGCAGCTTGACAACGTTCGCCGACAGCCCTGCCAAGAGGGCTCCCGCAGCGCAGAGCCCAGGCGCCCAGCCGCGGCGGGTTCGGTCGATCGCTGCGATGGACGTGATGATCAGCAGCACACCAATCGCGTGACCAAACGGCTCGGCCTTGTTGAGAACTTCCATCACAATCTTGGGATAGGAGTCTTGAGAGCAATACTTGGCGACGGGTAAGTCCACCGCCAGCAGTAACAACGACAAGGTTGCCAGCACGACCGGCACAATCGCCGTTTGCCGACTGGAAATGTGATCGGCCACAGCAGACGGCGACAACGATGCAGCGGACATGAAAGAAACCACCCCCAGGCCAGTCGGTTCACGGACGCGGTGGAAGTTTAGGGACCTCGCCGCCACCGGTGAAGATCAATTTCGCCTTAACTTCCCCTCACAACACACGTTCCGCAAAAATTCCGTTGGCAGAATCACGCGGAACGCATACAACGGCTCACGACGATTCCCAGGGAGGATGGGCGCTCCTGCCCGTCCTGACAGGAATCGCTCGAATGGCGGACGGGCAGGAGTGCCCATCCTACGTCTCTGACGAATTACTGTTGCAGGATTCCGGCCATGGATCGGCCGTTCATGAGCCAACTGGTTCGACATCAATTGCTCATCGCCGCGATTGCCGGGTTGGTGTTCTTCACCAACCTCGGCGCAGCGACATTGTTCGACGAGGACGAGCCGAAAAACGCCGTCTGCGGCCGCGAAATGTTCTTGCGCGGGGACTGGATCGTCCCCACCTTCAACGCCGACCTGCGGACCGACAAGCCGATCCTCATCTACTGGATCATGCTCTGTTCGTACACGGTGTTTGGCGTCAGCGAGTTCGCCGCCCGCTTCGGCTCATCGCTCCTGGCGGTGGGGACGTCGCTCCTCACCTATCACCTGGGTCGGCGGTTGTTCCATCCGCAAGTGGGACTCCTGGCGGCGATTATTTTATGTACGTGCCTGATGTTCTCTGCGGTCGGCCGAGCGGTCACTCCCGATTCAACCCTCATCTTCTGCACCACGCTCGCCTTCACGGCCTACGTCTGGTCCGTCACAACGCGCTTCGGGGGAACCTACGGTGAACCGGAATACCTGACGCTTCGCCGCCGCACCTGGCAGGAATACGCCGCGTTGTCGACAACGACGGCGATCCCGATGTACCTCGCCATGGGCCTGGCCGTCCTGGCAAAGGGTCCGATCGGCGTGCTTTTGCCCTGCGCAATCATCGGACTGAATCTGCTCATTCGCCAGCAATTGGATCGGGCGGAACAACAGCAAACCTCAGCGATGGTTGAGAAATCGAACCTGCTCCGTTGGTGGGTGAAGACGCTGGGACAGGTCTTCTATCCGGCACGGATCGGCGCCGGGATGTTGGCGATGCGCGTGCCTGCGGGAGCATTGGTCGTCTGCGCCGTCGCCTTACCCTGGTACTACCTGGTCGGCCGCGCCACGAACGGGGCGTGGCTGGCGGGATTCCTGGGGGATCACAACGTCGGTCGGTTCCTGGAAGCCAAAGAGAACCATAGTGGTCCGTTTTTCTACTACGTGATCGTGATCTTCCTGGGCTGCTTTCCGTGGTCGGTCTTCCTTCCCGTCGCGGTCTGGCATCTGAAAGAGAAGTTGCGGGAACGGAGTCCCTGGTCCCCAGGCCTGATTTTTGTGGCTTGTTGGGCCGGATTCTGGATCGCCTTCTTCTCGGGGGCCAGCACAAAGCTGCCGAATTACATTCTGCCGGCGTACCCTGCCGCGGCCCTCATCGTGGCCTGCTTTCTATACGACTGGCAGCGGGAAGCGGCTCATGCCTTTGTGGTGGTCTTTCGTCATTGCTGCACCGCGGTGATGGTGGTCGGCGCGTTGCTGCTCGTGGTCATTCCGATCACGACGTCAATCCTGCTGCCAAACGAAACCTGGCTGGTCATCATTGGCGTGATCCCCCTCGTTGGGGGCTTCCTCTCACAACGTGCATTGGCGACCGATCGACGGCGTTTGGCCGTGCAGTTCTTCGCCGGCGCCGCAATCCTCCTCGCGACGACCATCGTGGGCATCGCCCCGGCGTATGTCTCCAAATATCAGGACGGGCCTTACTTTGGACGCCTGGCCGCGCATGCTTCCGCCGATCGGCGCCATGAATTGGCGACGTTCGACTATTTCGCGCCGACACTGGTCTTTTACTCAGAGGCGCCGGTTGCACGATTGCGGAGTTCACAAGAGATTCCACGATTTTTCGGCGATCACCCCGAGGGACTGCTGCTGACGCGCGAAGACCGGCTCGAGGAACTGCGCGCCTTCCTGCCGGGGGACATCGCGGTCCTGGCTCAACAACGCCGGTTTCTGCGTCGCCACGACCTCGTGCTGCTCGGGCGAAAGATTCCAATTCAAGAGGCAACTGCCGTCTCCACACAGCTGCCGAACTGACAATTTCCCAAGCGGTGCGCTGTGGTTCCCATGCCGCAGACAAGGTCGCAGGCAGATCCGCGAGGCGGATTCGTCGATCAACCCGGCAGAAGGAATACGTCGGTCACAATCGGCAGAATCGCGATTTCCCGATCAAGTCCACCCCGCGACGGACGGTTTTCCTACCCTCGTTTCCCGCACCCGGCATTCGCATCCGTGAACCCGGATTCCAGAACTAGATTCCCGGTAGTTCCACTGATGTTGCTCCGCTGGAGAGTTCGGCCGTCATGTTTGTGACAGCCGCACACTGACTCCAAGTTCTGCTCAGGCAAAGTGCGCTCATGACTCAACGACCTCGACTGCTCATCATCGACGACGACGCGGATTTTCGGAAGTTGCTGATTCATCAACTGAGGCGCACCTTCTTCGTCGTCGACGCCAAGGATGGGTGCGAAGGCTACTCACGGGCGATCTCCTCGCCCCCCGACGCGGTCATTCTGGATCTGCACATGGACGGATGGAACGGCATCGATACTCTGCGACGCTTCCGCAGCCAACTCCGGCTGGAAAACACTCCAGTGATCGTTCTGACTTCCGACAATCATCGGAATACGGTGCTGCAGGCCATCCAATCCGGCGCGAACGACTTTCTGTTGAAAACAACCCTCGACGCCTCAGAACTCACCGGCCGAATCATCAACCTGCTGCCGAAAACCGGGTCGGTCTAAACACGCGCGGGTAATTTGTCCCGCTCTTCGCATCGGGGTCATCGTCGCCGCCCCCCGACTCGCGCGCCCCCTGCCTACCGGCTGCGATCCTCCGGCAGATCCAATGCTCAACCGAACGACGGCGTCGCAGACTCGTCGGCGCCTTGCGTGGACTGCGCGGACGCTCATCCTCGTCGGATAGCATCCATCGGTGAGCGACGGACGGACCACCACGCGGGGTAGAGACCGCCGATCATCCCGAGGACGGTGCTGAAGAATAGACTGAGGAGAAGCACTCCGGGACTGGCGTAGAGATTCAGCTTGGTGGGAAACTGTGCGTTCATCACCAGCGTTCCGAGGTAACCCAGCGAGCAACCGCATATGCCGCCGAGGATTCCCAGGACGGCGCTCTCGGCCAGAATCAGCCGCATCACGTCCCGAGCCGACCAGCCGTTGGCTCGTAAGACGCCAAATTCCGTCATCCGTTCGGAGACGCTCATCAGCATCGTATTCAGGATGCTCAACAAGGCGATCATCACGCCGATGGAGTTCATCAGGATGAGGAAGATGTCAAGGTCGGCGCTGAACTCCTGAATTCGCTGCCCCCACTCCTGGGCCGAACGCACCTCTAAGCCATCATCGATGGCGTGGTCGACGTCGTCTTCAGTCGTGGGCGGCGGTGCAGGCGGGGCTCCCAACGCAAGCGACATCGCCAGATTGGTCAGCGGATTGCCGGCGGAAAGGGCGTCCGCCGCACCCTTCCCACGACCGCGAAACTGCCTGCGAATGGAGTCCGCCAGCGTCTGCTGGGGAACCTCGCCGTCAAGTTCCACATAAATTGAGGACACCACGCTGTCATCCAGTTGCGTCATCTTGCGGGCCATCGGTCCCGAGGTGATGATCGCCACATCGAGCAGCAGGGAGTTGGTCTCGTAGAGGCCCACGATCTGCAGGTCAAAACCATCCACCCGCAAGCTGTCTCCAACCTGCTTGTTGTATTCCCGCGCCACCGGCCTGCTGGTGACGCATACCGGCAGCCCGACGTCGCTGGAGTTGAGAAATCTTCCGGCGACCATGTCGTCGCGGTAGACCGCGAATTCGAGCCGCGCGATGGTCTCAATGTCGGCCCCGAACAGGAATCGCGGGGGATTGAACGTGGTTTTTCCTTCAACCAGGTTGGCTCGCGACCAGACTTCGCGGCAGACCGTCCTCACGCCGGGCATTCGAGCGATCTCATCGGCCCATTCCGCGGGGATCCTGGAGAACAGGGGAATCGGGGTCCCCGGTTGCATCGCCACGACTCCGGGGATGCGATTGAAAGTCTTGTCGACCGTGGCCTGCAAACCCGCAGCGACCGAAAAGAGGCCCACCATTCCCATGATGGCTACGGTGAGTCCCAAGAGCGCCAACAGCGAGCGAACCGGGCGACTCCACAGATTTCGGCAGGCAAACGACCACATGCGCGATTTTGTCTCGCAGAATTCCATCTGATGGGGTGAGCACCGGCGACTGGCGACCGCCGGAGCGCAAACGATATCGCGTTTGACGGCCTGCGGACATTGTAGCCGCCGAGGAAAGGCGACCTTACGATATCGAGCGAATGCGACCTCGGGCGGGATGTGGGTCTCAGCTCCGTCAGACGCCGCGGACGGCCCACGCGGAAGTCATCCTGCGGCGATTCCCCAAATTGTGAAACTCAACGACCGCGATCGGGGGGAGCGCATCGCTCGCCCGGCCGGCCCCGAGCTAGCACTGCAGATGGCGACGCTCCGGGATCTGCGGGTTGAGCAACTCCCTCCAAACATCCAGCACAAGGTCCACCTGGATCAACGTCTCCTCGCGCAATTCGGCGGCGATGAGACAGAGTTCGCACAGGCGACGGACCCGGCCGGCGACACCGAGCGTGCAATCGTAAACCCCCTGCATCGCTGCTGGCGTCAAGGCCGGTCGGCCGTGAGTGTCCGGTTGCACGCTGCGCTCGAGGAAGGTCATCGTGGTTTCCAGGCTCCACGCCGGAACTTCGCAAGAGAGATCGGCGAGGTCGGACAGCGTCGACAATTCGCTCCAGCGGCGTCCAGCAATGATCATCGTTGAAGCGGCACGCGTCCGCTCCGTCAGCCGGACCAGTCGACGGACGGCGGGACCGAGATCGTCACCTGCCTGATCGAAGTGATCGATGATCCATACTGCGTGAATGCCCCCGGCGGCGGCGCCCCACAGCCAGTCTTCGATCGCAGACCACGAATCTCCGGGTTCGCCGCACGCTGCTGCCAACTGTTGAGAGAACTCGTCCTGCGAGAGCCCGCTGGCATCGACAAGACGCAGCACACGTCCGGCCGTACGCTGCGCCAGGTTGATCAAGACGTTCAACAGCCACGACTTGCCCACTTCCCCATCACCGCTGATCAGCGCGAGGCGGCGCTGCTGCTCGACGATGTAGAGCATTCGCGACCAGCACTCTTCCTGCTCGGCAGGAATCCAGGCGTCAAAACGGTGCATCGACGAGCAAACAGCCCCAGGGGTCATGTCGGAATTCCAATATCGGGGCAACTTCGCACGGTACGCGCGAAGATCCACGACGGTTCTGCACAAACACCTGTCTTTGAAGTCGGCAGCCGTCCGCGCGAGCCATCAACGTTCTCGGGAGAATTCTTGAGGAATTCCGCTGAAGGCGGCGGCAATGCGTCGAGGAATTTTCCCCAGAACAGCGCAATCACCCCAAACCACCCCAATCGAATGGTGTGATCGGGTGGGGATCACGGAAAATCGGTGAGAATCGGCAGCGATCTAATCCCCTGGCGGAGTTTGCAGGATCACGGCGTCACACCAATCTGCGAAGTCGCCGATGTCGCCCGACTTCCCGAATTCCACGCGGAGCGTCATACGTCGATGTCCACGCAGGGGAATCAACGGCGTCGCCAGCGGCCCCTGTGCACCGTCAATTTCAGGACTGCTCCAGACGTTCTCACCATCGACATCGCAGTGAAAAGTCGCCGAACCAAGGCCCGCCGAATGGTCATCAATCCCGACGACGGCCCGAAAGGCCTCGTCCTCTCGCTCAATGCCGTAAGTGGCCGCCATTCGACTGGTCATCCCCAGACCGGTGACATACTCGCGTCCACGAAGGCTCAAAGGCCGACGGGCGATGTTCACATCGCGCTCCATCGTCGCCGTTCCGGAGAGATAGGGGGTGTGGACAACCTCCGCCGGCGCGCGAGCGGACAACGGTCGCCACCTCGGGGTGAATTGGAACAATCGCGAAACGGCATGCCAGGGAACGAAGTAGGGGTCGCCCGTCAACGGCGTCAAATGCAAAGAAAAATCATCGCGACTGACCAGTCTCTTCACGGTGCCGCGCGACCCATCGCGAAATACGACCACCCAACGCGATGCCGGAAGTGCAGCCGCGGCGGCGAGTTCCGGGTCGAGTGCGAGCGACTGCAACCGTCGCTGATCAAGCTTGGACTTGCCCAGCGGTGCGTCGAACTCCACCAACCCGCCTTCGATGCCGATGAGTTCGCCCGGCAGGTCGTCTCCAGTCAACAGGCGTGCCGTGTCCCGTCCATGCGGAGTTCGCGAGAGTCTGGCAAGCTGGGCGTAAATCACCTCCTTCGCCGGGGGAAGATCGAACAGGATGCCCGCGACCGTTTCCAAGGGGAACGACAATCGCGGCCGGAGCGCCGCAGCGGCCCAGGTCGCCCCGAATTCCTCATCAGCACAGCGGAGAGACGAAATCGCATATCGATCGCCGTGACTCTGAACGACATAAGTCCCCGCGGTGAAGCTGGGCGGTTGAGCCGGAAATTCGACGACGGCAATCTCGTGCATGGGCAGCGTGTGAAGCTCTTGGCCCAGAATCTTAAGGGATTCGGCGTTCCACTCGATGATTCTCCCGGAGTGCACAGCCCCGCGGGAGAGCGTCACGTCGCAGAAGACGTCCGCCGCCGTCAGCGGGAGGCAGCAGGAGCTTGCGTCCACAACCAAGACTGCCACGAGGGCTCGCCAGAGCGTCTGCGTCATCGCTGAAAAATCGGCAAATAGTTGTTGGGCATCTGCAAGATCAGGCAACCCATGGCGGTGCCGTATTCGTTGTTTACCAGCGAGTCGGGCCAACTGCCGTCGGGCAACTGGCGGGCGATCAATTCGTCGCGGATCGCCGGATACCAGTTGTTCCAATACTGCCCTCCGGCATGCCACATGGCTTGTACGGCATAGTAGTGACCATAGTAATAGTGAGGCTCATATTGCCGCAGATCTCCCTCCGGCGTTGAGCGTTGGATGTACTGCAGGCCGCGTTCCAACTCGCGACCTTCGTAGATCCCGGCGCTGTAAAGAGCCACGATGGCGGCGGCCGATCGGGGAAACGCGCTCAGGGGCGCCTGTCCCGACTGATATCGGTAGCCGCCATCCACGTTCTGCGCCTTGCGAACATATTCAACGCAGAGATCGATGGTCCCCTTGGGAACCGCGATTCCGCTGTTGCGCGCCGCCCTCAGGGCCATGATCTGACAAACGGTGACCGAGATATCCGCGTCTTTTCCGTCCGGCTCATACCGCCAGCCACCGTCTTTGTTTTGCGAATTGACGATCAGCTGCACAGCAGATTTCAGGGCGACGCGCACTTTGTCGTCGGCGGTCATCCCGTAAACTTCGGCCAGGAACAGGGTGGCGAAACCATGCCCATACATCGGCCCGTGTGCGGCGCTGTCCGGACGAATGATGTAGCCCGAAGGTTCCGCGGAACTCAGCAGAAAATCGACGGCGCGCTGGACGTGCTCACCGTACTTCCCTCTCCCGGGCGTGTGCCCGGCCGAGAGGAACGCCATCCCTCCCAGAGCCGTCACGGCGACGTTGCGGCGATAAACGCTGCCCGACCCAAATGAACCATCGGGGTGCTGCCGCGCGGCGAGAAATGCCAGACCGTTGTCGATGCTGCGCTGCGTTCCCGCGGTGATCAGCTTTTGGCCGCTGGCCTCGATGCCAGGCTGCCCGGGACTTGGCAGCTTTTCCTGGGCCGGGAGATTCCGATTCGAGAGGAAGGCGGCGCAGAAGACTGCAGCGAGAGACAACCAGCGCCTCAGGCCGCCATCAATAGGCCGGGAGAACCTGCACGCCGCTCCACGGGGTAACATTGACGGCGGTTGCCGGAACGCTGCCCGGCGGATAAGGGTAATTGGCGACGGGAGAGGTTGTGGGAATAGGAATTCCGCCGGGCCCCATCCGGGCCGGTCCGCGAACGACGGGGATCCCGGCGAGTTGCGGACGTCCCGCTGAGGGATGCATGGCTTGCAGAAACCGAAGTTCGACGTTCTTGCGCGTGTCGGTCCTGGGGTCAATGAACGTCCGCGGGCGGGTGAACGTTTCAGGTCCCGCACTCTCATCGGGAAACGGATCGTGATAGTCGTATGCACGAGATTCGACATCCGGGTCCCGCTGGTACAGCGACAGAAACCGTGTCTCTTCGGGACCAATGCAGCCCCCGATAGCGAGCAACGCCAGCATGGCCAGACACCGGCCCATGATTCGCGAATCCTTCCTTGCCCGCACCAGCCCCTCCGGAACCGGCAGAATCTGCCAACCGAAAGTATAGACGCCCGACGCACATCGGCCTAGCCCGGAATCGCCTCGGCAAACCCAGGGTCGGCCGTGCTGCAGCTTCAGGATCGACACTCCGCAAGAGGATGCCTAAACTCATTCATGTTCGCAAACCCACGTGTGACGAGATCTCAACATGCGTCTGCTGCTGGTCTTAGGCGCCCTGGCGCTCTCGGTAAACATCGCCCCGTTACGCGCGGCGGAACACACCTCGGACTCCCTGGAGACCGTGAAGGAACGCCTCACCTCCGGAGAAGCGATCTTAGTTGACGTCCGCGAACTGTCGGAATGGGAGGAGGGTCACCTGAAAGGGGCCCGCCTGCTGTCGCTCAGTCGCCTGCGCAAGGGAATTCCCAGCGAAGAGCTGGCCAAAATTCTCACGCCCGACAAGGTCATCTACGCCCATTGTGCGGCGGGATTTCGCTGCCTCGAAACCGCGGAGCGCCTGAAGCGGGCGGGGTACGAGGTCCGCGCACTGAAGCCGGGTTACAAAGCGCTTCTGGATGCCGGCTTCGAGAAAGCCGCCCCATGACCTCGGCGTGCGGCGCGTCGGCCAGTCTCCCGAGATGGACAGCGCGATGGAAATGGGCCGCGGCCGCCATTTTGCTCTTGGATCTCGTCAAGCACGCGGCCCTGTTCGCAGTCGGTCAGGCGCAGCCCTGGGGCGATTCTACGCTCTACTGGCGGATGGGAGGAGAGGTCGCCGCCGGAGACTGGTGGCTGGCGAATGATCCGGTGGCCTTTCGGACTCCGGGCTATCCCTGGTATTTGGGACTCTGCCGCGAAGCATTTGGAACACACGGCTTGATCGCCGCGGTCGCGGGACAGCACTTGTGTATCGTCCTGACGTCGGTGGCAACAGCGGCGTTGGCGTGGTCAATCAGCCGTTCACGCGGGTGGACGTTGCTGGCCTGGGGAATGTGCGCGGGATCGACGGCTCGGCCGCTCTATGCCAACTGGTTGCTGACGGAATCGCTGGCAACGCTGTTGTTGACGCTGGCATTGCTGCTGATTTCGCTGGCGTGCCAATGCGGCTGCTGGAAACGCCTGGCTCTTGCGGGCTTCGTGCTCGGAATGGGTGTGCTCGTGCGCCCCTCCGTGATCGCGGCTTTCCCGGCATTGGTATTCGCAGGTCTGTGGTTGTCTCAAAGCACAGTTGGATCACCGTGGCGCCGCGCAACATTATTAGCCGCCGGACCGCTGGTCCTGGGCGGTGTGTTGCTTCCGTGGTGTTTACGCAATCAACTGCTCTTCGACCGCATGACGCTCTGTGCATTCACTGGTCGGGAATTGTGGACCGCACATTTCAGCCCCTGGCCAGGAGGCGGTCTCGCCCTTCCGCGCAGCGGAGCGGCAGGCGAAGTCTACGAACGAGTCGGGACCAGGGCGCTCGACTGGCGTCATCAATGGTCTGTCTCAGGGGCGTTGACGGATTCGGGACTGAATGATGCCCAGACCGATGCGCTCATGGAACGGGTGGCGTGGCAGGCCATAGCTGCCCAACCAGGCCGCGCGGCCTTCCGCACCCTCGCGCGTTGCATCACATTCTGGTACTGCTGGGAATGGGAAGTGGAGACGACGCAAGATCCCCTCCCCGAACGCGCAAACGGCTTCTATGCAAATCAATTCCGCTGGTCGTGTCCGACCCTGCAGCCGCGCGTGCTTTCCCTGTTGAGACGCACGCCCGAACGCTGGTATGTGACATCCGTCGCGATGTCGGTCGCCGCGTGGCTGGGAGTCCTGTTGCTGTGGACGCGACGCGAGACGCGTCCTTTCGGAGTGGGATTGGCTCTCATCCTGTCGACGAGTACGGGCTTGACGGCCGCTTTGGAGATTCCGCTGTATCGATATCGCTGCGTCTTGGAACCCTTGATGATCACGGCGGCGGTGTGCGGCGGAGGCCTCTACCTTCAGAGCCTGTCGGCATTCCGCAAATACCACGGGGCCGGTCGCGGAAATCATTGACCGGCGGAACTCAGTAGTTCGTCGGTCCATTGACAGGCATGGAGAAACGCCTGCGATACCCCGGGCAGCGTCAATTTGGCATGCGATGCGGCAGGCGCCGGGCCTTCCGAGACGTCGTATTGAGCGACGGTGTGCAGCACATCCCCGAGGAGACCGCCTCCGGTCAATAGCGCCTCGCGCAGCACGGAACCAACTGCGAGATCTTGCAGTAACTGCGGCATCGGCAGATCGAGGTTTTCGTGCAATCCCCGCAGCAAACCGGCCAGGAAACCCGCGTCGGCATCAGCACCGGCCTGTTGACTCAGAATTTCGCTGAACTTGGCGTGCAGCAAGACTTGAGTCATTTCTGGCGCTGGTCGCTGACTGGTGCCGACGCCGAGGACTTGCGAGACCAGTCTCCGCACCCCCTTGCGTCCCAGATAGGAGACGGCCATGCGAATTGACTGCACCTCCTGCCGCAGCCCCATGCTCGTCGAATTTGCGAATTTCAGCAGCTTTTGGCAGAGCATCGGATCCTGCTCAATGAGCTTGACGCAGCTCCCAACGTCAAACTCATCGCCGCTGGTGAGCTTCATCAGTTGAACGCAGATGCGCATCCAAACCGGAATGCGTCGACCTTCGATCCGCAAAGGACGAGCAAAGAGATAACCCTGGAACAGATGAATCCCCAACGATCTGGCGAATGCAAACTCATCGTCCCGTTCGATCTTTTCGGCGAGAAGTTCCAGTCCCGGCCGCCGCAGCTCACGAACCGTGTCTGTCAGCTGTGAGCGAGAGAACAAGGGCCAATCGAGCTTCACGAAACTGGCGGACTCCAGCAGTTCCGCGCGATGATCGTCCGGTCGCCAGTCATCCAGTGCAATGCGGAAGCCGCGCTGCCGCAGATCGAAAACCGCCGCGCGTACGTCATCGTCGACCGGCACCGTCTCCAAGAGCTCGATCACGCATCGTTCCGGCGGCAAGGAGTCGGTAAGTCCCGCCGCGAGACACTCAGCATCAAAATTAACGAAGACTTGATTGTCACCTGCGATCGTGCTGATCGACATGTCCAGGAAGACGGTATGCAGCAGGGATGACGTCTTCTGCAGGCCGCTGACCTCGCCGCCGAAGTCCCGATACAACAATTCGTAACCGAACACGCTTTGATCGGCGTGGTAAATCGGTTGTCGGGCCAACCCCACGGCGGCCCCCAACTCGCGCGGCTGCGGACCGGCTTCCAGAGTTCCCGGCGCAGAGTTGGCAATGCTCTTGAACAGCATGATTGGCGGCAATTCCGTTTCGCGGTGATCCCCGACGGATCCCGGCGATGCTCCGAATGACGTGGCGGCGGCGATCTCGCACCGCTGATCGCCGGGCAAACTTTCCAGCGGATTCTTCAGGCGATGAGTCTCCGACCCGCTATCCCCGATCCACCTGGATTTCGCGCGGCGCGGTAATCGGAATGCCGAAAGAATCCAGTTCGACGACGAAGGACGTCGATCGACCGGAACGCTTCGCGAGATACAGGCACTCGTCGGCGTGTTCCAGCAGCAGTTCGGGCACGCACTGCTCCGCGACATTGTGCAGGGCGGCAATCCCAATTGAGACGCTGATCCGCAAGTCGGCGTCGACGTTTGGAATCCGCTGTTCCGCGAGAACTCGCCGGATCCGCTCAATCGGCAGCAGGATGTCTTGCGGCTTGCAGTCGAAACAGGTTCCGGCGAATTCGTCGCCGCCATAGCGGGCGATGAAATCGTAAGACCGAATCCCTTCCCGCAGGCTGTCGGCGACCAGCCTCAGTGTGGCATCTCCGGCGGAATGTCCATACTGGTCGTTGATTTGTTTCAGGTGGTCCAGATCGATCAGCATCACCGCCAACGACTGGTTTAAACGAGCCGCGCGATCCAGTTCCTCCTGCATTCGCCGGTTGAACGAAGACCGCGTGGGCAACTGCGTGACCGGATCAATATGGCAGGCTTTCAGCGCAGCCGAAACACGGCTCCAGTTGACATACATCTCCCCGTTCGACATGAGGGCGATGCGACCGGCGGCATCGTGAATGAACTGTCCCGGCTTGGTTTGCAGGTTCGGCGCGGCCACGGGGGCTTCACACTGCTGCTCTCCGTAGGCAAACACGGCGTCAGCAACTGAGCCGACTGTCATACGCTCCCAGCGACGGCGTTCGACCAGATTCTCGCTCTCCAGCAACTGCTGCACGTACTGCAAATCAACAATTCCGGTGACGATGCCGTCAGCGTCCTGCACGAGTCGATAGGGTGTGGATGCCTCCGACCAGCTGCTAAGTAGCTGTCTGAGCGGTGTTTTCGAGGAAACGACCGCATCGGCGGTCCGATCCGCCAGGTCGCTTCGTTGTTCGGAGAGGATTTTTCCCATGCTTTACGCTCAAACAACCGTTCTGCACTGGAAGCGATGGTCGCGAAAATCAACATCACGCCGTCGGAAACGCCAACCCGCGAGCGAAAACCGACTCGACACTCATCCGGCGACAGGCGATGCACGTCAACAGTGAACCTAGGTTGCGTTGCACCTCCAGGAGTGAGGAAAATCCAAAGTGACGGAAATTTGTTGCACGGACGTCCACAACTGACGAACTCGCGGAACCTGACAAGTGGCATCCAATGTCGAAAACGCGAGTCGTCAGCCTGAGGTGTTCCTCAAGATGCTGACGGAAACGGATTCGACGCTCCCGGAAGGACCGAGCCCTTGGTCGCTTCGATCAGAAATTGGGGCACTCCAGGGGTGGGCAAAAGCACAGGTCGTGCAATAATTCCCGGGGCGGAATCTCCGGCCTGATCAATCCCTTGATCCTCACCAACGAAGGACGTGATGATGCCAATTCAATGGTTTCGATTTGCCATGAATCTTCGGCTAACGATCCTCGCCGCCCAATTGATGTCGGCGGCGCTCGGCCAAGCGCAGGAATCCCCCGAAGCTCTCGTTCGCTGGACGTTTGAGAGGACCGACAGCTCCGAGGGGCGAGCGATTGTGCAGGCTCGACGCGCTGGCGAGCCAGTTAAGACGTATTCGGATGAAGTTCCGGGTGCGTTCGTCTACGACCCTTTATCGAAAACGTCGCGGGCCAATCATGCCAGCGCCGTTTTCCACGGAGCCGCTCAGACCAGCGATGCGCTCGTCACCCCCTTGGATTTCACCGAGCTCGGTCTGAGGAGCGGCAGCCTTTCGATCGAGGCCTTCGTGAAACCCGATCCCGAGGCTCGAGGGAATGCCTTGATCGTCGGAAAATCCGCGAAGAGCAAAGCAGGCTCCGAGATCTTCCTTGAGTGGCATCATCTTGCCAACCACGGCGTCACGTTTCACGGCGGCCACTACCGCGGCCCCGATGCCGGAGCCAATCGCTTTCCAACCGGACACTATTTGTCCACATCGCGATTGATTGGGGAAGATCCTCGCTGGCGGCACGTCGCCATCGTTTACGATTCGCACGCGAAAACGGTCACCTGCTGGGTCGACTACCATCTTTCCCATGTGATCAGTCTCGAGCATCCTCCAAAGTGGGATGATGGCGAGTTCTTAATCGGCGGACGTCCCGATCATTGGGGAACTGCAGGGCTGATCGACGAAGTCCGCTTGTCCCGAGGCGCGCTGGGACCCGCCCAATTTCTGCGGGCGCGAGCCGACGCGATCGAGGGTGTGTCGTTCGCTTCTGACCAACGGATCGTCCCGAAGGACGCCGGTTGTTTCGACGTGAAGGAACACTTCGGAGCCGCGGGAGACGGAACGACCGATGACACCGCGGCTTTCAACGCGGCTTTCGCCCACCTCGCAAGCAAAGTCCCCCTCGCCTACAACACACTGGTCATTCCGCCGGGCGAATATCTCATCTCCGGTCGATTGCACTGTTCGCGGTTCATCGACGTGAAAGGCGCCGGTCCCGGCAAAACCGTGCTGCGGCTCAAAGACGGCACCTTCACCAACGCTGAGACACCCGAACCGGTGCTGCGCATGAGTTCCACCGCCGGCGCTCCAGGTTCGCACCCTTGGGTGAACGGCAGCAGCATTTCGATCTATCTCGACGGCCTCACGATCGACACCGGCAAGGGAAACCCCGGCGCCAAGGCGCTGGAATATCACTCGAACAACCTCGGCCGGTTAGAAAACGTGGTTCTCAAATCGGGGGACGGCGCCGGTGTCATCGGACTCGACCTGACCCATCACGACGTCGGCCCGGCATTGGTCAAGCACGTCACCGTCGAAGGATTCGACATTGGTGTGGGGATTCGCTACCAGGAGTACAGCCACACGTTCGAGCATCTGACGCTCAAGGGGCAAAAGGTCGCCGGAATTCGCAACCAGGGAAATATCCTCGCCATTCGCGGATTGAAGAGCGTCAATAGCGTCCCAGCGATTGTGAGCGACGGAGCGAATTCGATGATCGTGCTCCTCGATTCGCAACTCGCGGGTGGAGCCGACGACCAACCAGCGATACGAGCCGATGGCGGGCTCTACTGCCTGCGGGTGGCGACCGCAGGCTATGGGCGGGCTCTCGTCAAGAAGATCCTTGATCGAGAGACGAAGCAGTCGACCGAGCAAACTGTGGCGGGACCCGATTTTCAAGAGTACGTCGGGGATCGAATCGTCCATGGTTTCGGCAAGGCGCCGGGTGCGCTCAAGCTGACAATTGAGGAGACCCCCGAACCTCTCGTCTTTCCCGTGAGCGAATGGGTCAACGTCGCCGGATTCGCTCGGCACAAGCAGGGGAGCGACTGGTCTCCAGCCGTGCAGGCGGCCATCGAGAGCGGCGCGAAGGTCCTTTATTTCCCCCGCAACGAACGATTCGAGTTTCACACATCAATTCGTCTGCACGCACCGTTGGAACGAATCGTCGGCCTCGGTGGAGAAATCAACTGGCATGAGTCGGTCTGGAAAAACCCAGGCAAGTTCGAACAGACCGACCCTGACGCCGCACCGCCCCCGTTGCTGATCTACGACGAGATGAACCCCGACCACGTGCTGGTGCTGGACCGCCTTGGATGCCAGCACATCCGCCACGAATCTCCCGCGACGCTTGTTCTCCGCAGCAGTTCCCCGGGTCGCTACAGCACGGGACGAGCCGGAGGCAGACTCTTCGCCGAAGATGTCGGCGGAGCCGATTGGCACTTCGACCATCCGCAACAGGTCTGGGTCCGCCAATGGAACCCGGAAAGCCACTCCGCCGGCCCCTGCATCCACAGCCAGGGAGCGACCATCTGGTCTCTCGGTTTCAAGACCGAGTACGAAAGTCAGAAATGGCTGGCGGAAAAGGGAGCCCAGACTGAAATCCTCGGCGGATTCATCTACCCGATCGGTGAGATTCCCGCCAACCGTCCGATCTTCGAGAACCGCGACTCGGCAATGTCGCTCATCTACGGCGCCAGCGTGTATCAATCGAACCATAAGATTCACATCCGCGATCTTCGCGGCTCGGAGACCCGCGAGATCGGGAACGAACAACTCACCTGGCCCGGCAGCCGAGCACGGATGGATCTGTTCGTCAGCGATGGAAAGAAGTAGGGGTCCGCCCAGGCCGGCAGCATCCGTCGTCTCCAACGGGAGTCTCGTCTCCGATGTCCGCCTCGGGAAAACTCCCGTCGGCGGCGACAGGTCCTTTCGCTCGGCGACACACCAAGTTCGTCCCGCTACAATCGAGACATCAGACTCAGCAACAGCGGTCCCATTACCGAAGGCATACGGATGCGGATTCTTCTGGCCAGCCCGCGCGGCTTCTGTGCGGGAGTGAACATGGCCATCGAATGTCTGGATGAAACGATCCGGATCTTCGGATCGAACATCTACGTCTATCACGAGATCGTCCACAACAAGTACGTCGTGGAACGTTTCACGCACCAGGGAGTCAAGTTCGTCAACACCATCGACGAAGCCCCCGTGGGTTCGATCCTCCTGTACAGCGCACATGGCGTTTCACCCGAAGTTCGTCAGCAGGCTCGGGCACGCAAACTGCAGACCATCGACGCCACCTGCCCGCTCGTCACCAAGGTGCATATTGAGGCGATCAAGTATGCCAATGAGGGCTATCACATCCTGCTGATCGGCCACGAGGGGCACGACGAAGTCATCGGGACGATGGGAGAGGCCCCGGCCAGCATCACGCTCGTTGAGACCCCGGAAGACATCGCGCGGCTCGACTTCCCGCCTGACGCAAAACTCGCGTATCTGACGCAGACCACCTTGAGCGTCGAGGAAGCCGGTCGCGTCATCGCGGCGCTCAAGTCCAAATATCCGAACATCGCCAGCCCGCCCAAGGAAGACATCTGCTACGCGACGACGAACCGTCAGGACGCCGTATCGCTTTTGGCGCCGCGGGCAGATCTCGTGTTGGTCCTGGGGAGCCAGAACAGTTCCAACAGCCGCCGCCTGATGGAAATCGGCCACACTCTCGGCAAGCCGGCCTACCTCATCGACGGCGCGAACGAGTTGCAGCGGGACTGGTTCGCGGGGATCGAGACGGTGCTGATCACTGCCGGAGCGAGTGCTCCCGAAGTGGTTGTGCAGGACGTCATTCATTACCTGCAGCAAGAGTTCGCCGCTGAGGTCGAAGAGGTGACCACGCGGCAAGAGCACGTCTCGTTTCCATTGCCGCGGGAACTCCGGGCTCTGAGGACCGCCGGGGCGGCCGGCTGATCGATCCCTTGAGCCTCCGTCTACGACTGCGGAGGCCGCGTCAGGCGAAAACTCCGGCCACCGGCCTCCCCGCAGAGACCGGGCGTGGGCGGTTCAGCCGATCATGGACTTCGCTGCGTGAGTCGATGCCCAAGGCTTCGAAGATGGTGGCCGCCAGATCGTCCAAGAGGACGCCGTCACGGTCCGGATAAGCCCCCCCCTTGTCCGATTGACCGTAGACATAGCCTCGTTTGACGCCTCCGCCAGCCAGCAGAACGGTGTAACAGCCCGGCCAATGGTCGCGGCTGACATTCGCGTTGAGCTTGGGAGTGCGGCCGAACTCGCCCATCCAGACCACCAGTGTTTCGTCCAACAAACCCCGTTCGTCGAGGTCATTGAGAAGCGTGGGCAGCGTCTGCTCGGCCAGCGGGAGATGGTACTCACGCAGGATCGGATACATCCGCGTGTTATTGAAGCCGTGTGTGTCCCAACCGTCCCCCAGACGCTGACCGCCGATGCTATCGGAGTAGTAAACGTTGATGAACTTCACCCCCGCTTCCACGAGCCGCCTTGCGAGCAGACAGCTCTGGCCGTAGGTGGTCCGACCGTAGCGCCGGCGGACGTCGGCAGACTCCTTGGACAAGTCGAATGCATCACGAACCTGCGTGGAATTCAGCATCGACAGCGCGGTCTCGAAGTAGGAATCGAGGCCTTGAGCCGACTCGGAGTAGTCCAACAGCCTGGTTTGCTGATTGATCAACTGCTGGATTTCACGTCGGTCGGCGAGGCGTTCGGGGGTCAAACCGGCAGGCAGGCTCAGTTCGGGCAGCCGAAAATCGTCTTGATTGGGGTCGGCGGTGATCAACAACGGATCGCGTGCCTTTCCCAGGAAGCTGGCGTGCTGACCCGGGGTGATCTCGCCATCCCGCAGGACATGCGGCAACGCGGCAAATGTGGGCATCCCCGACTTCGCCGGAGCGAGTTGCTGGACCAGCGAACCATACGCAGGCATCAGGTCGAACGAGTCGCGCAGGCGGATGTCGTCGACCGGAGGAGCGTGCCCTGTCAGCGCGTAATACGCCGCCGAGTTATGATTCTTCATCGTGTGATGGACGGTGCGCACCAGCGTGACTTTGTCCATCACCTGCGCGAGCTTGGGGAGTTGATCGCAGATCCGCAGGCCTGGGACAACGGTGTCGATCACACCGAAATGGCTGCGAATGCCCTCGGCGGCGGCGGGTTTGGGATCAAACGTATCGAGGTGGCTGGGACCGCCGAACTGATACAGGAAAATCACCGATTTCGCCCGCGCGCGGCGGGGAATGGGCAATTCCTTTCCCTGCAACAGCCGTGGGAGGGTGACGCCCAACAAGCCGCAACCGCCGATCTGCAGCACCGAACGGCGGGTGACCGATGGAACCATCGAGAATTGACGCATTGGAGACGCCCTCATTCGATCAGCCGCATGCTCGGTCGAAATCCCGGTTTTCCACGACTGACAGGAGCTGCAGCGTCCGCGATTGTACCCGGCCGCTCCGGGTCTCGCATACGGAAACACTGGAACGAGCACCGCGGCGACCGCTCGGCGTGTCTCAAGCAACCCTTAAAATCGTCTTGCTCCTCGTGACATTCCGCCGACCGATTCGCCTGAGACCACGGAGGGTCCTGGCGACAATTGTCCTGCGGAGTCGGAAATCATGCCCAAGACGGTGTGCTGCGATTGCGGTGAAGTTTGGAACATTGAAGATTCCTACGCAGAGGCGACGATTCCCTGTCCCGGCTGCGGAGCGAACATTCCAGTCGATCCAACGACGGCCGACATCCCCGACGAGTCTCTCCAGCAGGCCGCAACGGCGGAAAAACCGGCAGAACCGCCTGTTCCGTTATGGCTGCGCATGCTCCTCGATCCGCAGACGATTCAGCGACTGGTGTTCGGCGGCGGCGGATTGGCCGTTCTGGGATTGATCGCTTGGCTCGTCAGCTTGGGAGTCTTTGATGATCCCCTCACCCTCGCCGTCGCCATGGGTGCGGGTACCGCGGCGCTGCTGGCGTCGGGCTGGGGAGTGACCCTGCGAACTCGCTATCGGCTCGCGGGGCAATCGCTGACGTTTCTCGCCTGCGTCGTCGCCCCATTGAACCTGTGGTTCTACGACGCCCAGGGTCTGGTGACCATGGACGGTCACCTCTGGATCGGAGGGTTGATCTGTTCGCTGGCCTACCTTACGACCATGTATGTCCTGCGCGATCCGGTGTTCCTGTATGCGGTCGAGGCCGGCGTCACTTTGACGATGCTACTGTTGCTGGGCAATCTGCAACGCGTCACCGATAGCGCCAGCGTGTGTGCAACGCTGCTGACTCTGGGTGCCGTGTCGATTCACCTGGAACGGGCGTTCGCCGCCGACCATCCCGTCTTCAGTCGTCGACGCTTCGGCCTGCCGGTCTTCTTCTCTGGTCAGGCACAACTCGCCGGCGCGACGTTGAGCCTGCTGACGTTGCAGGTGGTCCACTGGTTGTGGTCGCCGGTGCATGCGGAACATTGGGGCTTCAGTCGCCTTGTGAACACGCCCTGGCTCGCCGCGACATTGTGGCTTGCGGCAGCGTATATGTGGTTCTATTCCGGTCTCGTGGTCCGTCAACTGGGGATCTATAGCTATCTCGCTGCAGTGGCGCTGATCTTCGCCCAGATCACCTGGCTGCAAGACGTGCTGTCGATCGATGGTTTGATCGCTGTCTTGGCGCTGACGAGTTTCGCGGTGCGGGTGCTGGTTCGATTCCAGAATGACACAGACCGCCGCTGGAGCACAATCTCCGAATCTCTCAGTCTCGGCATCGCGCTGGCGCCGATGGGAATGGCGGTTTACCGCCATTTGGCACAGAACCATTCAGAGACCCTGCCGACAATGCCCCTCGATTTCACGGGCGCCTTGGCGGTCGTGACAACCAGTCTGTTCGCGTCGGGAGCCTTCTGCAGACGCGACGCCACACGCTCCCGCTCAGCCTTCTGGAGTTTTGGCAGCGTGGCACTATGGCTGACTGGGCTGCATAGCCTGGAACTTCTGGGTGTGTCGGGGCTTGCGCGGACTACTCCGATTCTGCTGGCCATCCCTCTTCTGACGGCATGCGTTCTCGCGTTCGCTCATCGACGAACCTGGGCGGCCGACCTGCTCAATGCGGCAGTGGCGATGACGGTCGGGGGACTGGGATTCACGTTGCTCGCGGCGGACGCCGCTACGGCGATCACCGATTTGGTATCGAGTCAGGGTCGCAACGTCACAACGTTGCTGGCCGCGATCCTCTGTGCCGAGTTGACCGCATTCTTCCTGATCGCCGCGACGCTGCAACCGAGGCGCTGGCCGTTGCAGATCGTCGGCGGCTTGTGGGGTCTCGCCGCCGCTTGGAAATTCGTGCTTCTGATGGATCTCTCGGAAGCTTACTACGCTCCGCTGCTGGCACTGCTGGGAGTCGTTCTGAGTCTGATCGGCCGCTTGCGGACGCCCGTCGCGATGCCGGGTCGGGAACAATCCAGCAACGTTTCGGCCTGGAGTTCCGCGGGCGACATCGTGCTGGTCCTCGCGGAGTTGTCAGCCTTCCTGCGGGGACTCGCCCGTTTTGCGGGGCCGCTGTCGATCCTGAATGGCGGGTTGATCGCGACCGTCGCAGTGACCGCCGGACTCGCCTATCTCGGAGCGCTCCTCGCAACGACTTCGTCCACTCGCCGCTGGCACAGCGTGGCGGCCACCTGCGTGAGCCTGGTGGCTCTCGCCTCGTGCATAAGGTTGTGGGATCTGCGCGACTACCAGAAAGTGGAACTGGCTGCCGCGGTGATCGGCGGGCTGATGGTCATCGCCGGTTACGTGGGTCGACTGCGAGAGACGGCACGTGAGCGCAGTTTCGAAGTCAGCGCCGCACTTTTCGTGGGCAGTCTCCTCGCCACGATCCCGCTGCTGGCCTGCACACTCGGCGGTCGCTGGTTCACACCGAACATCTCCCTGTTCGACGAGTTTCTCCTCACGACGGCCTGCCTGCTGCTCCTCGCCAGCGGCTGCATCTTCCAGATCCGCGCCACCACCGCGTTCGGCGGCGGGTCACTCGCTCTTTACTTGATCACCCTCTTCGCTCACCTGGCCTACCGACCGCAGATCGCGATGGGAGTCTACCTCGCCGCCGGCGGCCTCCTGGTCTTCCTCTTCGGTGTGCTCCTGAGCATGTACCGTGACCGCCTGTTGGCGCTGCCGTCGAAGATCGCGAACCGCGAAGGGGTGTTCCGGGTGATCGACTGGAGGTAGGGGTCCCGCTCCCGTAACGCTCCATGCGGAGCTGGGGGGCCTTGGGTCAAGCAATGCATTCCAGTACGGATCGCAACGGGCCGCTGGCTCGAAACCCCGAACGCGACGCCGACTTGAAATCCAGTCCCACTGAGTCCTCTGAGACGCCGTGGCGAATACCGCGAAGACCGCGGCGGATCCATCATCGCGCGGGAATGCGATCGTTACGGGACAGCATTTTGGATTGGGGAGTCCGTGACAACGTTCGTGCACGCCGTCCGCAGCGCAGCAACCGCAGTTCGCATTTCCGCGCGTGTCGGCGGTTTGCTCGACGGATTCAACCACTCCATAAATGCATCGGCGGCCGTGCGAATTTCCGAACTTGCGACGACGGCGAGTTCACCGCGATACAACGTCCGCAGTTGTTCCAGCATCTGCTCCCGGTCGTCGGAACCGCTGTCGCGGGTGAGATCCGTTGCCAGCGTAACGAATCGGGAGGTCGTTACTCGGCGGACTTGATCACGCACAGCAGGGATCGCCGCCGTGTCGGCCAACCAGGCATCACGACAGACCGCGGTCAACTCGGTCGCCGCGGTCTGCCAACGGGGGTCGCCGCTGACGGGAGGTTCGGCAAGGAGGGATGACAATTTTGCAACTACGCCGCGAATACCGAGATCGCCCGTAGAGTCCCAGGACCGCAATTCGGTCGACAATATGCCCCAGAGTCGTTCCGTCTCGTCCAGAGTGCTCGCAGAGGCGATCGCGTGAGTCAGGGCGCACAGGCGGCCAAAGTCGGCGTACCGGAGCGCATTCAGCGCTCGGCCCGATTTTCGCAGGTCCGCAACCTGCTGCAGCAACAGCTGCGTCGATTGCTGCAGCCGCCGCGATTCCAAACCAGCCGCCTGAGCCGCCAGCTTCTCGCTTTGCAGCAGAAAGTTGTACCACACACTCACGAGGAGCAGGCTCGCCACGGCCGCACCGGAGATCAGCATCGAAACCGCCAGCCCAGGATGCCTTCGCGACCAGCGCCGCAATTGTTCCCATGAACTCGGCGGCCGGGCCAGGATCGGCTCGTCGCGCAGAAATCGTTGCAGATCGTCCCCCAGAAGCGCTGCCGTCAGATACCGACGCTGCGGCTCCTTCTGCAGACACTTCAGGCAGATCGTCTCCAGGTCAACGGGGATCGAGCCGTTCAGTTGCCTTGGCGGCACCGGCTCCTGCTGGACCACCTGCAGCAACGTGTCGAGCGGATTGGCCGACTGAAATGGAGGTCGTCCGGTCAGCAGGCAATACAGTGTCGCTCCCAGTGCATAGACGTCGGTCGGCGGTCCGAGTTGGTCAGCCTGCCCCTCGGCCTGCTCCGGCGGCATATAGCTCACGGTCCCGCAGACGTCCCCCGATGACGATGCGGTGTCTCCCGGCGAAACCCGTTTGGCGAGACCGAAGTCGGTAATTCGAGGGTTTCCCGAAGCATCCATCAGCACATTACCGGGCTTAAGGTCTCGATGAATGATTCCTCGCTGATGAGCGTACTCCACCGCATCTGCAAGTTTGCCGAGCACTTCGGCAGCCAGCCGCGGAAGCATGGGCGTCATGCGGACGCGCGCCGCCAGGTTCTCTCCTTCAACATAAGCCATTGAAAAGAAGTGCTGACCGCCGACCTCGTCGACTTCGTAAATCGGAATGATGCCGGGATGATCGAGGGCGGCGGCGGCTTCGGCTTCGGCCTGAAACCGCTTGACGTCCTGGGGCGACGCCAGCCGACCGGCAAGAATCATCTTTACCGCCACCAGGCGATTGAGCGATTTCTGCCGGGCCTTGAAGACAACTCCCATCCCACCGCGACCCAGTTCTTCCAGCAAATCGTAATCCCCGAGAGACGTCCCCGCGGCGAGGGACGCTGAGTGCGCAACGGGCGTGGAAACACCTTGCCCAGGGGGAATCGTGACTTGCTCGTGGAGGTTCATCAGTGGGATCGCTTCGTCCGAGCTTGGCCTGCGCCGCGCGGCTCAATGGATCTCAGGCAACCGCGACGCTCGCCATGCGGCCGATCTGTTCCAGTTCTTTGAGCAACGCCATCGGCGTCTGCGGTCGACGGGCCGGATCTTTTGCGAGCATCCGTTCGATCAGCCCCGCGAACAGATCGTTGACCGAAAGCTGATAGGTCTTACAGGGGTCGGGAACCGTCGTGCGGATTGCGATCAGCAGTCCGGCCAGGGAATCCGCGATGAACGGCGGGCGACCGGTCACGAGTTCATACAATGTTGCACCAAGGCTGTAGATATCACTGCGGCAGTCGACCTCCACCGTGCCCCCCGTGCGCTCGGGCGACATGTAGGTCACTTCGCCAATCAGTTGCCCCGCCTTGGTGATCTGCTGGGCTTCCTCCACTTCCGTCGCCTTGGCCAGCATCAGGTCGCCCAACAGAGCCGTCTTGTCATCACGTCGAACCAGAATGTTCTGCGGCAGAATATTGCGATGCACCACCTGATGCTCGTACGCCGCGACGAGAGCCCGCGCGATCTGCAAGCCCACCCGATAAGCATTCTGCCAGTCGAGACGGCCCGCAGCACCAAGACGGTCCATCAGTTGCCGCAGGTTCTCTCCGTCAACGTACTCCATGGCGACCCAGCAGAAGTCGTTCGTATAGCCGGCGTTGTCGATGCGAACGATGTTCGGATGCCGGATCGGGTACATCGTCTTCATGGCTCGGACGAACCGCTGCCGGCTGGCGTCATCGCGAACCACGTGCGGCCAGACAATTTTCACCGCCAGAAGTTGAGGTTCGCCCGCTTCCGTCGCCAGGAAAACCATGCCGGTCCGCCCTTCGGCGATCTTCCTGGTAAGGGTGTATCGATGCAGCACCGTCCCCACAAGCCGATCGGCGAGGGCCGACAATTCGGCTGCAGGAACAGTCGCAGCCGCCGGAGGCTGCGTATCCGCCTGACTATCGCCCACGAAATAGAAGACCAGCACCGTATCAGCAACCTGGATTTCGTCGCCGGGGGTCAACTGATGCTCCGCCACCTGCACACCATTGACGAACGTGGGCGCCGTTCGGCTGAGATGCGTCAGACGCACATGCCGTCCGTCGGCGACAATTTCGCAGTGCTGCCGCGAGACGCCCGCATCGGTGAGGACCGTCTCGGTCTCTGTTCCGCGACCAATTCGCAGCGGCGCGCCGACCTGTCCACGAAAGACCTTTCCCGCGTCCGGTCCGCGAGCGACGGTGAGTTGAAACGGCTGTGCCGACATGTCGTTGACCAAAACTCGCGAGACGGGGAAACCCAAGGTCGGCAGCCCGACCGGCCCGATGAGAGCTCCCCCCACTCGGTGGTTCTACCAATTCCGTGGTACAGACGTGAGTCCGGGCAGCCGCATCTTCACGGAGGATTCATGAAGGCAGGGATTCGCAGCGAATCCCACAAGCATGCGTGGCATCAACGAACTCTGATTCCCCAAACCCGCCTTATTCCACCACCGGGGCCAAAATCCGCGAGGCATGTTTGTGGTTCACGTGCAACCGATTCGTCGCCACCCGGGTTTCAGTGGGCGGCTCGATCGTCAACGGTTTACCGGTGTTCGGGTTTGGTTCGAAGAACGGGGCACCCGTGCTGGCGACGGTCACCCGGATCTTATGGCCGCGATTGAAGATCAGGCTCAACCAGCCGACATCAAACGTCACCGGGACGACTTCCCCCGGTTTGAGGAAGACTTCCTTCTCGTACCCCTCGCGATAGCGCACCCGGCGGACGTAGTCCATCACCAGCATTGAACGGCCGTCGGGATAGACGTCGCTGATCCGCACGATGAGATCGGTGTCGGGAGCATCCGACGACAGAAACATCTCCGCGACCACCTTGCCGGTCCACTCGACCGGTTCCGACAATTCACCGGTGGTGAACGTCAGGACGTTGGGCTGCTTCTCGAAGTCGCGGGCGTCCTTTGCACCTGGAAACGCGCGGCCGGGGATCGAGGCGGGGTTTGAAGGATCGGCCCGATACGTCAATGCTTCGTCGGTCGACCTCGGACCGGTCGACGATAAGGAGCCCTCATGGTGCAGAGAGTAGGGCGTCACCTTGGCGGCGATCGGCCAGTCCTTTGCGGTGCGCCATTCGTTCCCCGGCGCGCCGGCTTCCCCGACCGCTCCCATCACGTAGTAGCGCACGGTCGGATCGCGCTCGACCCCGTTGTCGACCCCTTTGAGGTAGTGGTCGAACCAGCGGATCATGTGATCATCGAGCGGGAACCTGGCGTTTTCGGGATAAGTCAATTCGCCCGTCACATTGACCTCTTTGACGCGCCCGTGAAGCCAGGGTCCGCACATAAGTTGCTGCTGACCGCGCGACTGCGGCCCGCCGCGGTGCTGTCGGCCGATATAGCTGTCGACCGAGCCGACGCACATGAAGTCGTACCAGCTTCCGATGGTGAAGCAGGGGACGTTCATTTTGTCGAAGTGCTGCGAGCAGTCTTCCGCGGCCCAGTAGTCGTCAAACGTGGGGTGCTGAACCCACTCGGCGAGCAGCGCATCATTGTGCTCGGGAACGCGGCAGACCTTGGACAGTTCCTTGAACCGCTCGGGACGACTTGTCCCCCCGATCCGGTAGCCTTCGTGGTAGAGGCTCAAACCAGTGTCGATCATGTACTGAGCCGTCAGATGGGGCGGCCCGGCGACCGCCAGAAAATTCTGGGCGAACCCTGCCTGCGAACTGCCGAACGTTCCCACCTTCCCCGTCGACCACGGCTGCACGGCGAGCCATTCGACGAGGTCGTACCCGTCTTGGAGTTCGCCCCACCCCAGCGCGCGATACCCCTGCCAGACCCCCTCCGACTCCTGCGAGCCCCGGAAGTTGGCCAGCACGACGACATAACCATGACTGGCCAGTTTCGAGAACTGCGCTGTGACGGCGGGGTTATTCCCATTCGCATACCGCTGCTCCAGCAACACCGGCCAACGCCCTTCGCCAGCGGGCCTGAACACAAACGCCGACAAGCGCACGCCATCCCGCATGGGGATCATGAGGTGCTCTTGGGTGATGTCGGCGGCGTGGGCGGCGGTTGAGAAGATGGTGCCAATCAGGGCAGAGAAAATGACGTGATGCATGGTGGCATGGTCCTGGAGAACTGGATGCAGGCCGAGCATGCGACGTAGCAGACACCAGCTTACGATTCCGGGCAAGCGCACCGCACGGTCAGTTCAGGATTCCCCAAGCAATCACCCGACCGGTCTCAAACGAATCGATTCTCTGCTGATCAGCACCTGCATGATGCGATAAACGCGAGTTGTGGGCGTTGCGGGGATTTCGTGCGTGTTCTGGTCCAAGGCCGCGGCACGAGTCATCGCGGCTTCGATCATCACAACACTGATTTCGGTTCTGCACCCGAGCGGCTTCGAATATCCCCCTGCAATCCGAGACAGTTCCTGTGTTATGGATTTACAGTTCTCGATCTCTTGTGGAGCATCGCAAAAGTGCAGCAACAACCATAACTCGAAACAAGGGTTGCTGATCGCGACTTCGTAACCGGCCTGCGCGCATGAACGGAGAACCGAACGTAAGGCTGCGATATGATTCGATTCAGCCCAATGGTCGAGATCGCCACAGTACCACAACTGATCACCTTCGCCGATCTCGTACTCCCGTTCAAAATCTTTGAGCCGCTGCATAATCGCTTCAGGAGATGACTTCCCGTTCTCCGTCGGCAGCACGCGAAACTGCACTCGACGCGGCTGAAACCGATCGAAGTACAACTGCACAGCGTGAGTATCTTCCGAGGCGATCACCACGAGCGTTGCGTCGCGGACGACCCCACCATTGCGCTCAAGGGGACGTTTCTTGCGGGGCATCGGCAGCTTCCGAACATTTTGGCGTCTGGAGGAGTTTCTCCAACTCGGCCATTGACCCGATCACCGGGATCGCGCCAAAGCGCCCTTGAAGATAGCTCTTCTCGATCTGCAAATCCTTACGGACCTGGAACTCCGACAGCGAAACTAGCCGGCTTTGTTGCTCCGAATCCTTTTCGACGAACCAGTATTCGTCTCGTCGGAGCAGTTCCTGATTGAGCAGGTGGACTTCGTGAGTGGTGACGATCAATTGCTTGGGCACATTCGGAAGTGTTTCGCTGAACAGCCGGATGAACTCCCAGCAGATGAGAGGATGTAAGCTGCGATCCAATTCGTCGATGACCACCACCTTGGCTTCGTTATCGAACGCGGCCAAAACCGGCATCAGGTGGAGCAGTTGCTTTGTTCCATCGGATTCCTCTGAAAATGGCAGATTCGTCACAGAGGACCCTGAGGAATGCTTTGCGATTAGTCTCCGAAAAATCCGCTTTGTTGGATCTTCGGAATCTCGAAGAACTTCATCGAATCGTTCGCTTTGCTTAGATCTCGCCAACTTCCGCGGATGCAAGATCGCCTTCAGCTCCCCGACCTCGAATTCTCGTTGTTGTAGTTCTAAGCTCGCAACACCAGTTCCAATACTCCGCAAGAAGCCTTCGGCAAGGCGAAAAAAACCTACGTCCTTGGACAGTCGGTCAAGAATTCCAAACTCGCGATGGTTTGGCGGCAAGATAACGAGATCCTCTGTTAGCCATTTTATGACAGACCTCAGCGTGATACCCTGGACATTTTCCGGCAGGCTGTAGGCACGAGTGAGGAGTAACTGAATAGGTCGAAGAGGGAGTTTAGTCAGTGCGCCCAGTGTTTCGACCAAGGTCGGATCATCAGGAAATCTAGATTTAGCCAACGGGCCCAATCTCGCGGCACCGTCTTGATCACGTTCAAAGATCACAATCTCGTCATCGCCATCGACAACGCACAGCCACTCAGCAAGGAAGCCGAACATGGAAGCGTCAAAACCATAGACGAACACGCGATCTGCTTTAAGAAACCGAAACTCGAATGAGGTTGAGCCAGCCTTTGGATCGGAACCAAAGCGGAATGCATTGGGAATCGTTACGCGCCGCTCGCTACCAAGAATTGCGCGCTGCGCAAACGCCATCGCCCGGACCAAGTTCGACTTTCCCGCGGCGTTGGCGCCGTACACGACAGCGGTTCGCAAGACATTCTTGCCGGTCTTGCCGATGGGGACGAGGTGGTTGGGGTGGTCCGTCAGCTTGTTGCTGGCCACCATGTTCAGTGTCTGCTCTTCGCCGAACGACCGAAAATTGCTGACGGAGAACGAAATCAACATCACTGCTGCCTGCGACTGGACGCGATGATCCGGTGGAGTTATCTTCACGGACTATCGACAAGCATCCGCGACGAAATCTCGGATGTAAACCGAAAAACGACAACTTGCCGGACATTTCAGGCAAACATCCGCGGAAATTCCGCGAATACATGGCTCCGCGAGTACGTTTACCGTTTGGAAGGCACTCCCGGCACACCGCCGCCATGTTTGTCGGGACATCTGAGAGCCGGTCGCAATTCTGCGACTACAATTGAAAACTGAAATCGTCACAAGTACTTGCCCACGAGTTTGGCATGCTTCTTACTCTGCACTGGGTCCACGGGCTCAGCGCCGAAATCACACCGCCGAAGAAACGTCGGAGTTCACTCCGCTGCCCCCACCTCATCCGGCAGCTCCGGCAAATCCCGTGACCGATAACAGGTGTACGTATTGTCTGCGTCGTGGAGGTACGTGTAGTCGTTTTCGATCTGGACCCGCTTTAGAGGGTCGTCGACCGATGACCAGACCACCCCCCTGGCGTCGCGGACGATCAGATCGCGATCGGTAAAGCGGGCCACGGACGATTGCCAGCGCCAGGTGTTGTTGGCGTCACGGCGGGCTTCGATGAGCACGACGGCCTCCGGATCGGTGCCGGCGGAAGTCACGTACAGGAACAGGGCGCCGTCGAGGACATTACGGCGTTGGGGTTCGTAGCGCAGAGCCGGTTGCGGCAGCAGCCGCAGCTCCCAGCTCTTGTTGGCAGAATCGCGGGTCTCGCCGGAAAACGTCCGCGCGAGATTGCGCATCTGAATCAAACGTAGAGTCGCCGTCTCGGCGACTTCGGGAGCGTCGTTGACGGGTGCAAACTTGATGCCCGCCTGCGGCTTCCACTGGTATCGGCTGCTCTTGGGCGTCACCGGCGAAATCCTGGTCGTCGCCAAAGTATGGAACTCGTGGACCACCATCCGCGTCTGGCTATTGGGTTCATCGGTGCGGGTCGAAAAGATTGTCCCGATGACTTCCGGCCGGCCATCTCTGGTCCAGACGAACAGATGCCCGTACTGCCCCTGCACTCGCAGAATGTTGGTCCAGGTGAATACCGGCGTCGTCTGCAGTTCCAGCCGCTGCTGGTGAGCCTCGTCCAGATACATCTCGTATGCGGCGGCTTCCTCGGTATGCAACTGGAGGAGCGCTTTCGCTGGCGGAGCTGACCAACCGCTACGCACACCGCTTGCGATCAGCACCAACACAATACGCAGACGCAACATCGAAGCACCCTTCCCAGTTCAGAACCCCGGAAGATCAGCCACAGACATTGTGTCTTGTGTTTGTGTTGCGGGCAATGCGATCATTCGCAGCGCAGTGCTTCGTGACTGCTTCGGTGGAAGCAACGGCACACGGAAGACGCCGGTCACTCACGTTCCCGGCTCGCCGGGAAGAGTGCATCCGCCGGCCAATTGCGAATTTCCGCCAGCGCCTGAGCAATTCGTTCGGGCCAGTCGGCCAGGTCCGGGGGCAAGCCCGATTCGCTCTGCATCGCGTCGAAATGCTGTTCCGCACGGCTGTAGTTGGCCAGCGCAGCATCGGCGTCGCGCTGGGCTTGAGCAATGCTGGCAAGTCGCACCAGCGATACTGCGAGATCGTTCTGAGCGGCCAATTGCTGTGGATCTGTCGCCAGGCGTTCGGCAATCTCCAGGGCTCGTTCGCAGTGTCGTCGGGCGGCCGGTAAGTCGGACTGAGACTGTGAGACCAGCGCCAGCTTGTGATGGCATACGAGCAAGTCGCGCTGGATCGACAGACTGTGCGGATCGCTGTTGACGAGTGCCGCCAGGATCTCCAGGCTGCGGCGGTAATACCCTAGTGCATCTTCGAGACGCCGGTCGTGGGCCGCCACGTCCCCCAACGTTCGCAGACTCGCAGAGAGATCCCGCTGGGCGACAAGATCACGGGGCTGACCGGCGGCCAGTCGCTGACGAATTTCGTGGCTGCGACGGTAATGTTGCTGCGCGGCGGCAAAATCTCCCTGCTGCTGGCAAACATTTCCCAAGTGGAAGCAGGCGCGCGACAAATCTTGCTCCGCCGGGGACCCCGGTTCAGCGGTTGCCGCCAGGCATTCCGCTTCGGAAAGCACTTCCAGATAGAACTGGAATGCCCCCGAAACGTCCCCGCGGCTCAGGCTGGTGTTGCCGAGCCGTTCCAGCGTCAGCATCACATCGCGACGCGACACCAGGCACTGCGGGTTCGATGCCTGCAGCTTCGAAAACTTCGCCCGCGCCGCCTCCAGTAATGAATCGGCCTCGCGCGTGCGACCGAGCGACAAGAGCATGTCGGCCGCCTTGAGTTGCACGGTGGCGGCCAGTCGCTCGCGACGCGGGTTCTCCTGCGGGGCCGTGCGAGCCGTCCGCTCCAGTCCATCGTACGCCGTCGTCAACACGGCCTGTTGAATTTCTTGAGCGCCGGGCTGATCACTGAGTTGCTCATGCAGGTCGAAGACCAGTTGATGCAGCGTATCAAGGACGAGGTGATGATGCTCGTCGGCCTGCCGGGCATGCAGTTCCGCCTGCTGTCTGGCAGACTCTGCGTCCGCAGCCAGGGCGACGGCGCGCGCCGCCTGAACTTCGGCGTCGGCCCGCGCCATGTCGGCGGCATGGGCGTGCTCTTTGGCGGCAGCCGAATATCGTTCAGCCCTGCGCCATTGAACCGTGCTGAAGACTGCGAGTCCCGCCACCACCGCAATCAATCCGCTTGCCGTCGCCAATTGACGGCGCAACGTCTTGAAGCGAGCTCGCGATTTCGCTTGTCGACGTTGGACGAGCGCGAGTTCAACCCGTTGCGGCAGGGTCGCCAGACGAGCGGCGAACTGATGGGCGTCGATCAGCCGATGTTGTACGTCAGAATCGACGCTGACTGCGACGTCTTCCATGAGCAGTTCACGCATGACGACTTCTTCGGGAGTGCAATCGTGGTCGAGGCTCGCCGAGACCTTGAGGACTCGTTCCCAACCGGGGCCGAGGGGGCGGTCGAAGTCCCCGGTCAGCATCTGAAACAGGAGCACGCCCAAAGCGTAGACGTCTCCCTGCATCGTCGGCGGCCGCCCTACGATGTCCTCTGGGGGCTGGTACATCCGCGATCCTGATCGATGCGCCCCCGGTTGCAACAGCGTCCGATCGGTGAAGCCCTGCAGGGAGATGCCATAGCGCTCCAGCAGTGAGCTGTCGATCAGCGCGCCGATGCCGAAGTCGGCGAGGACGACATGGGCTTCCGGTCCCTGGCTCGACATGAAAACGTTGGAGGGCTTCAAATCGCGATGGATGATCCCCACCGAATGGGCCACGGCGACGGCCTGCGCAATCTGCTGGATCAGCCGCAGCCGCTCTTCCAGCGAGATCTTGATGAACCCGCCGCGACGGTCGACCCAGTGACGCAGATTACCACCGGAGACGTATTCGCTCTCCAGATAGTAGGGACGCTTTTCCAACCGCACCTCATGCAATGGAACGATGTTCTGCAGGTCCCCAAGCGCCTCTTTCATGAGCAGGAAGAGGGTCAATTCTCGACGGAAGGTCTGCAGCCGCAGGGGATCCATGCAAAATTTGAAGACGCGCAAGCGGCGGGTGGTGCTGTTGCGGGCGAGCCAGACTTCCCCGAACCCCCCTTCGCCGAGTTTGCGTTCAATGCGCCAGCCCTTGCGATCGGGGATCTCTTGCCCGACCCCCGGCTGCCAGCCAAGCATCTGCTGCTCCTCCAGAGAGTCCGCGCGACGGACTTTTTCAGTATCCGGAGGCGCCTTCAAGGGAGCACGGCCGACGACGCCGACTTCAAAGACCTCCATCGGCTCATCGCGTCCCTGAAACTGATAGCGTCCATGCGACAGCCAGCGCAACTCGCGAGCAGCGTCGAGCAGCGCCGAGTCGGTGATGGATGCGTTGTAGAGTCCAGATCCGGCGGTGCTCCAGACCGGGGCGGCGCGAAGGTACTGTCGCGCATTGTCAAAGGCCGCCCGCGTCAGCAGAGTTTGGCCGCCGCGCCCCAGGCTCATCAGGCGTGCACACAAATCGGCGGAGTGGCTGGCGATATGGGGTCGCCGCAAGTCGGCCCCGGGGACCCGCGTCACCTGTCCCAGGTGAATGCCGATCCGGGTGGTCGGCTTCACACCGCCGTCCCACGCGTACTGATCGAGCGCGTCGTGAAACAGCAGCGCCGCATTGACGGCGTCCTGCACGCGTTCGAACGTCGCAAGGAAGCCGTCTCCGGTGTAGTTCTCTTCGTGGGCGTCGCGAAATTTCTTGAGAATCTCGCGGAAGAGCTGGTTGTGGGGAATCGCGATCTGACGCGCGTACTCGTCGTCTCCCATTCGCGACTTCAGTCCCGTGGAGTCAACCAGATCGGTAAACAACAGCACCGACAGGCGGCTGTTGAGACTTGCCGCAATCGATTCCGGATCGAATCGCAGGAGCATCACCTTGGCGACGAGGTCATCCCGAGAGCGGAACTGCGTCCACAAACGGTCTCCCGCACGCAGGCGTTCACGGAAACCGCGCTGCAACTCCTGCAACTCGGCAGACTCAGCCGACGACGGATCGACTTCGCAATTGGGAGACGACAGGAACAGGAAGACCGGTTTGCCGAGTTCCACAGCGATATCGTGCTCGATCTGACTGTAAGAACGGCGCAATGTTCCGGCCAGGGGAGCCTTCGGTTCGACGCCGTAACGATCCCCCACGAGACAGATCATCGCATCGCAATGGCTGATCTTTTCGCGGAGCAGATCGATGACCGACCCGGTGTCCGGGGGGAAATGCTCCTGCACGACGGGGAGCACGCCGAGGGTGACCAGTGTTTCGCTGACGGCCCGGCGAAAGGTTCCCAAATCGCCCGACGTGCCGCTCACGAAGACCTTAGCGGAAATCGCCATGTTCGTCCTCAACAACTCCAGCGATCCGCCTGGGAACATCTCCCACGCAGAATGCTGGATGCCGAATCGAATTAGCGGCCCGCGAGTGTCTAGATCACGAGGAAATCAAACCGAGGGGTCGGGGCTCCGCCCCAACGTTTTGGCAACCAGACTCGAACGAGACAAAATGCACTGAGGGGAACTTTGGGGAAGCAACATCTGGCGTCTCGTCTGCGCGTCAAATCCAAGAGCGTCTTGGCAACGCCCATGCATCAGGTACGGCCCGCCGTGACAAATCCATTCTCCGGCAGCAGACCACATCTCCAGCAACAGACTCATTCCCTGGAGAACAAGCCTTCCCGGTGCTGTGACGTGATCCGAGTTGAGGCGCGCATCACCCTACCCTGATCTTCAACGTGACGCAAGAGTTGCTTTTTTCACGTTTTTTCTGTCGATAAGTCGGATTCGTTGGAACGGCGGCACGTGGGACGCCACTGTCGCTTCCTCGCACGCAATCTGCGGAACTGACAGACCGGCCGATCCTCGGCTAGGATGAGTCGGAGCGCCGCCACCCGGTGAATCTTTCGATCATGTCATTTCGGGACCATCACGAATGAATCTTTCCAATCGTGTTTTCAAGGCGCTGCGGCTCGCGTTGATCTTGGTAGCTGTCGCCAGCCGCGCGACTGCCCATGGAGCTGAGACGCTCCGCGCCGGCGTGGCCAAGGTCGACATCACCGACGTTGACGCCGGCCCCGTCAATGATCCGTTGTACGTCAAGGCCCTCGTGATCAGCAGCGGGGCGACCACCGCCGTGATTGTAACGGTCGATGCCGTTGCCATTGCTGAGATCGGGTCCATTCGCAACGACTTCCTCGCGAACGTGCGGGCGCAAATTCAAAAGGAACTGGGCCTCAACCCGGCACACGTCCTCATTAACGCCAGCCACTGTCACGGCAAAGTCTGTGCCGATGTCGAGACCCGCACCGTTGCAGCGATCAAAGCTGCGGCGAAAGAGCTGGTTACCGTCACGATCGGCGCCGGGTGCGGCCGCGAAGATCGCGTGATGGAAAATCGCAGATTGAAGCTGAAGAGCGGCCGAACCGCGGACGTGCGGCATGCCTATTCCCTCCCGGCCGACGACGAAATCGCCGAAGTGGGACCCGTCGATCCAGAAATCGGCATTCTGCGACTCGACCGCACCAACGGGCAGACGTTGGCCGTGGTTTACAATTTCGCTTGCCATCCCATTCAAGGGGTCCCCAGTGGAGGCAACACCGCCGACATGATCGGCTTCGCATCCAAAGTCCTGGAAGAGGCCTTCGGAAACGGCGCGATGGCACTGTTTCTGCAGGGCTGCGGCGGAGACATCAATCCCGTCCGCTACAAAGACGTCTCACAACCGCGCGATGCCGAACCGCTCGGCCATCTCCTGGGGCTGAGCACGCTGCAGGCGGCCAAGGCTCTCAAATGCGTCGAGGACGACCGTCTGCAGGTGATCAATGAGACGATTGCGCTCCCCCGGGCCGACAATGCTGAACGAATTGCCGCCCTGGAAGGGGAACAACTCAGACTGCTGAAATCGCTGAGGGGAACCAGCCTGAACCTGAAGACCTTCATGCAGCTTTCGGTCCAGTACAACCTGGCCGACTCGTTTCCGTCGTACTATTCGCATCGTTATCTCCACGATCGAGCACTGGGACGCGATCACCTCGAGAAGTTCGACGCCGAGAACCGGCGGAACATCGAGGCTTACTTGCAGAACATCGCCGTGATGGAAGAACTGACGCGGGTGCAGACCAACCTGGCGCTGCTCAACAAACATCACGCGAGGAATGTCGCCGCGGGGACGCGGACGCTCGACGTCGAAATCGTCGGACTCCGCCTCGGCGAATTCGTACTGATCACGTTTCCCGGCGAGTTGACCGTCCGCATCGGCTTAAACATCAAGTCGGCAGCGCCGCACGAGAAGACCTTCGTCGCCGGTTACACCAACGGCTATATCTTTTACGCTCCGACCACCGAACAGTTGCTGAACCCCGGCGGCGCCCAGGAAGACTGCGACACCCTCGTCGCCCCCGACTGGCAGCCGATCTTCGAAACAAAGGCGGCGGAGATGCTGCGGCGTCTGTAAACTGGATGCCGGCGGTTGTTTCATTGGCGGTGTGCCTCTGCTTGCTCGTCGACAGGGTGGCTGGAGCGCGGTACTCCTTAAGCGATGAGGTTCGGCACTCGTGGCCCCAGCATTCGTCGCAGCTCATCCGACACTGGAGCCATGACGTGCCGCGTTTCGGGGGCATCGAACAGAATTCCAGACGCTGTGTACCACCCCAACGTGAACTGCGCCCCAGCCACCCTGACGTAGTTTGGCAAATCAAACGGCGAACGCCACTTTCGCTCGAACAGTGGCTCGCACTATTGCACTGTGAACACAGGTTCTGAATTGGAGACAATATCTTCCGTGAACTTGGTCACCAAATTCATTCGGCGACTGACGCTCTTGGAGTGGGTAGTCATCGCCACCATCGTGCTGCTACTGATTGCGCTGCTAATTCCTGCGACACAGTGGGCATCAAGTGGTGACATCGAACTCCCCGTGCGGGTGCTTGTATTCGATGCCCAATTGGCGATGCCGATCACTGGAGCAAGGGTCGGGATTCTTCGTGGGCCTCCATGGTTTGACGACGAATTTTCAGTTCATTATCGGAAGCACTTTGCACCCGGCATCTTTGACGGAATTTTGAAAACAGATCAGGGCGTCACAGACACAAACGGTCAGGTCGTCATTAATCATAAGTTCCGAACCGGTGCGAGCCACAAACGCCCGATACCGCACGCACACACTTCCTGGGTCTGGGCCGCAGTTCAAGCGGATGGGTTCGGTGGCGCGGTGGTGCAAGTGAGGCAGGAATCGGCGCCGACGTCGCAATTGCGAGAGCAAAAGGAACTACGAGTTCCCATTGGATTGATCCGCGTAGAGACGGACTGATTCAACGAAGGGTCGTCACTCCGACGGGTGGCGGGGGTGCTGAATTCATCGGTGCGCGGATAGGAAACCTAGATTTTGGATGATCCCGTGAAGCCATGGCGATTGGCAGGCAAGCAGCCAGTGGCGCACAGAGATCTTCGAAATTCCCTCTCGATCCACAAGCGATAATGTCGCATGATGCATGGGGCCCGCTCAGACCGAGAGGCGCCCCGCGAACCCCCAAACCGCGAGTACAGACATGGACGCGTCTGCACCCACTTCCAGTTCCGCACCACTGCCGGTGGTCGACTTCAGCGAAGAGTCAATCTCCACTCCGGTGCCGTCCCGAGAATGGCTCGCCGTGGCGGTGCTCGTCGTCTTGTGCGACCTGACAATTTACCGAGGCGGCGGCTTCGCGGGGTACGGGCTGTTGTTCGCTCTCGCGCCGTGGTGCCTGATGTTTGGATCACCCAGCCTGCATCGGAGTTCGCTTCGCTGGGGATTTCTGCTGGTGTTGACGGCGCTCGCCGCGCGGCTGCTGTGGTGCGGATCAGTTCTGGCGATCGCCTGCGGATTCGTCGCGCTCGTGGCGTTCGCCATGACGCTCGCCGGACGCACTCCCTATGTCCTGGGGATGATCGCCTAC
>JANRLN010000411.1:0-13792 GCA_033762515.1 Planctomycetaceae bacterium | reverse complement strand
GAGGTCAGCCAGTCGAAAAACCCATCCCAGCCGAAATCGGTTGCGCCGACGGTACAGGCCGCTGCCATGGGTGTCGGTTCCTTGGATGTTTGCCGTCAGGGTCGAACACGTTCTTTGACCAAGACCGCGCGACGACGACCGGGGAGACGATCGAAGACCATACCACGGCAGGGGTTAAAAGCCGAGGTCCGAGCAACCGACTCCCCGGTCGAAGCACGCAGACAGCGTCGATTCCGTGGAGTCAACCCCTTGCGAGGTTACAGGTGCTTCCGCCACGTTTGCAGCAGTTCGGTCACCTCTTCGAACGCAGCCGTGCACGTAACTCCTGCAGCCGTCTGCAATTCCGCTGTCAAACTTCCAAGCAGTTCCGTTTCCAGCCGGCCGGCCAGCCAGCGGGCGCGCTGCGCCGTGAAGGCCTCTTGCAGGCGATGAAATTTGGCTTGAATGTATCCGGCGCCGCTAGAAGCAGTCGCACTGATCGCCGATTCGCCGACGGTTGCCGCGGCAGTTCCGGCAACGACATCCCCTGCGACGTGCATCGCACCGTGAATCAGCCCCTGCGACGCCAGTTGTGCCGCCGCCTCTCCCACCGGTAACCCGATCCCGGTGACCCCCAGAACGATCGTCAACATCGGCCGAGCGGCGGCGCTGGCTTCGTCCACGCGCTGGATCCACTGAAACAGCTGGGGGTTCTCCTGCCGGAAACTCTGCAGTTCCGCGGCAATCGTTGTGCCCAGCAGGCTGGCGAAGTCGAACTGCAGGTGCTCGGCTTCCAGATTCCGCAACAGGTCGGCCCGAGACACCCCCGTGAGTCGCTGTTCAAGACGGGCTTTCAGCAACGGCTGCCCCAGGTCGGCGAGCCACTCCAGCTTGGTGTAGACCTTGCCCACGGCCCGAACGACGGCGTTCCATTCCCCTTGACGATAGATCTCCCACGGCGGAGTCTGCGGTCCCTGAGCCCAATGAAGCGCCCAGCGAAAGGGGACGGAAACGGTCTCTCCGATTGTGTCGTAGACGCCGTGCACTTTGGCCGACCAGCCTTGCCGATGCGCGGCCCACCAGCGACGGACTTCACTGACCAGCAATTGCGCCGGGGGCGCGGGCCAGTCGTCGACTTCGGCAAGTTCGTGCGCCGTGAGGACCTCGGCCGCCGCTCGAAATTCTCCGCTACGCTGGGCGATTTCACGGAGATACGTGGGCAGACCGCTCGCCTCGTCCCCCACTACGCGCAGCGCGCCCCGCAGCGATTGCAGCTTGATTTCATCGAATCGCAGCCGTGCGAAAACTTCCTGCAACTTGACCGGATTCGACCCGGAAGCGACCGGCTCGGATTCGGCTGTCGCGCCGGCGGCTTCGCGATCCCCGCCATCCCAGGTTCGTTCCAGGAACCCCAAGGTGATCGATTCGGCCGCCTTGCGATCATTGGGCGCGAGGTAGATGTAGAGCGGCTCCAAGCCGGTTTCGCGGCAGAAAGTCTTGATCCACAGCGGCCAGTAGGCTTCGTCGTCCGGCAGTTCGCATTGATTGAACACGATGACCGCCGGCTTACCCTCCTCCGCCGCCTTGCGAAAGAATTGCTTGACCGCCGCGTCGTTGTACTTCTGCTGCGTCAGAACGGCGATGAGGACGTCCGCGGACTGGCGAATGGCATCGGCCCGCTGCCAGTTGACCGGCGCATCGCTGTCGACGTCGGGCGTGTCCAGCAGCAGCAGATTCGCCGGTACGTCGGAGCTGGTGCGCCAGAACAGGAGATGAGCCTCGCTGTCCTGCAGCGCTTCGCCGGCTTCCCCCCATGGTCTCAGCGCGAACGTTGGAAACAGGTCCGCCAGATCGACTCGTTCGGCGAAGCCTTTCGGAGCCAGGCAAACCGGGTGCTTGGTCCCGGAGGCCAGCGGGCTGGAGGCGCTGGCGCGAAATCCGGCAAGATGATTGAACACCACGCTCTTGCCGATGTTCGTTCCCCCGGTGACGGCAACCACCAGAAACGCATCGCGCCCCAACTGGGGCGCCAGCTTCCGTTCGAGCAATTCGAACCACTCGCGCCCGGCAAGACCCGGCAACTGCAACGGCGCGCCGGTCTCCGCGAGTCTCCGCAGCGACTGCAGCAACCGGGGAACCAGCTCGGCAAAATCCGCCAGGGCGGCAGGCATGGACGGTTTCCACGAAACGAAACCAAACCGGCGGCAGATCAATCGCTACGGCGTAGCGGCCAGGCGATGGGCGACGAAACCGAACTTGCGACCCGCGAGGTTGATCGTACCCGCCATCGTCGATTTGTCTTTGGTCCACAGGTAGCCGTCCACCAGCATCTGCGTGTTGGCCAGCGTAATCGTCAGCTTCAATTGATGCGGCGCCTGCCCCAGTTGGCCGAGCATTTCATACCGGTTCTGAAGTTCCTCGGAAACGAACGTCCCCGCCACGCGGTCAGCTTCGTCCACCGTCAGTTCCCATTCCCCCTTCCACCGCCCGTCGGCGTCGACTCTCCAGGATCCGGCGAAGTCTTTGGGAACGATGGCTTCGCTGGCGGCGGGATCATGCTTCGCGGATGGATCGGGAGCCGCCAGCATCGAACCGCTAATTGGAGTCATCGCCGCCTCACCCACCGGCTCAAACGCCCCTTCCGCCGTGAACTTCACATCGGCCCCCTGATCGATGGGGACCACCTGACCGATGTCGAAATTGAATCCAAAACCGGGAAAGAGCATCACGTCCTTTCCTGCGGCGGTCGTCAGATCTGGCCGATCGATCCGATAGGTGACGAATCGCTCCAGCACCACCACGGGAGTCGGCTTCTCCCCTCCCTTGCGGAGACCCCAGCCGACGAGGCACTTGGCATAGTTCCCCGAGTTGGTCTTCACCGCCACGCATGGACTGCTGAGCGTCGCCGCCAGGGGTTTGATCTTGGCGACGTCCTTCAGGGTGATCTGCGTCGCTGCCGGAAACTCATCAATCGCCCGTTTCAATTCCGTGAGCGTGTGCCGGTCGAAGACATCGGCTGAAAAACCTGTCGAGGCGGCAGCCAGCCACATCAACGTCGAAAACCAGCGCGCGTGCATCGGGGGTCGACCTTAGATCCAGGGCGGCTTGGTCGCCGCGAGAGTCTCGGCAAGATTCCCTGAATGGTATCCGCTGAGAAACGTGCGGTCGACTCTTGAACTCTGATCACACTTCGCGCGATCAGGCCGAATCGAGATCAGTTCCACCAGTCGGCAGCGCCCGCCGCACGGCGACCCGCAAACTCCGGTGACGCGAGGCGACGTACGCCCCGGCCGCGCTGAGGCGCCGGTGGCGCTTGGCGACGATGGGCGGAACCCTGACGCGGGCCTGTGCCCAGCCGACCTGGGCATCGCGTCAACGTTCACGGGAGGGGGATTCTTGCCGAAAGAAATCCGCGCGTCTCGCGCATCACGTCCCAGAGAGATCCCGACGACCAAACCTTCAACGCGCCGCCGCTGAGGAGCAGTTGGGAGATTGGATTCTGAAGGTTGGGAGCTTCCCGCACGAGGCCGCGAGGAACAGATTCTGATGCGTGCTCTTACGGTCGCGGGGGCGGTCCTGGGGGCCTTACTCCGGGGCCGCGACCTCCTCCCGATTCCCGTTCGGACTTGCCGATCCCCTTGGGGCTGTCGTCGCTCGGAGCATCGGGCGGCGTCTTGCCGAGCACAATGTCGAAGTGGGCGGCAAGCTCGCCGATTTTGGAGTCGGGAAGTTTCTGGAAATCGGCCAGCAGCAGTTCGCGGGTGGCCGGCTCTCGGATGTTGCGGAATACTCCGTCGCGCTCGTTCTGCGGATGCCCTTTGATCAGCAACTGAGTGGTGAAGACCCTCTTGCCGTGTTGACTGATGCCAAAATGAATGTGCGGCGTCCGACCCGGATAGGGAACCGGCTTGATCGTCCGGAAGTAGTAGCGTCCCTCGGCATCGGTGAGGAAGCGGCCGTAGCCCTGAAAGTTTTTGTCAAACAGGTGGTGACGGCTGTCCCCGGTATGCAGGTACGCCCCGTTCCCGTCGACCTGCCAGATCTCGACAAACGCATTGCGGATGGGATTTCCGGCGGCGTTCAAGATTCTCCCGGACAGATGTGTGATCTCGCCGATGGCCGGCGTGAGGGCGTCGTTGAGAACCAGCAGATCGTTGTCCGTGTCGAGCGGGAGATGATCCGGGTAGAACGGCCCCTCTGTGAGGGACGGAGTCAGCGCCAGTTCTTCGGCGAATGCGCCGCGGACATTCCAGGCCGCGGCCAGGAAGGCGGCGGATTGCAGGAACTGACGTCGCGAGGTTGGCAGAGTCATCGTGACCTTCCGAAGAGAGAATTCCGTACAGCGGCGGCGGGGTCGGCGGTTCCGCGACGGTGAGACCCCAGACGAGTCTACCGGCACGGTGGCGAAGAGCTAACCCCAGGCGCGGCGTCCCGTTTCGATGCTGATGTGGAAAATTGGGGGAATCGGGCGTTGCAGCGGAGAGGGTCTTGCACGTTTTCGCCCGAACCGACACGATATTGCTGTTCTTCCGTCACTTCTCAAACCTCCCCCATCGGAAGTTGTCGCATGATCCCGATTTTGCTGCGCCTTCGAGCGGCCATCTCCTGGCGATTCCTGACATGCGTTCTCCTGGGGGGGCTGGGATGGTGCGTCGTCACCGCCATGGCGAGCGCGGCGGTGTACTCCGGCGTCGTGGAGTCGGTGGCCCCGGCCGCCAAGTCGATCACCATTCGCGTCACCAGCACCGACAAGACGATGACGTTCAAGCTGGCGCCGAATGCGAAAGTCGCGATTGGAACCAAGAACGGCGACCTCGGCGACGTCGAAGAGGGGCAATCGGCGACCGTCACGACGATCGGCAATGGCGACGTGGCGTCGCGCGTCACGATCCGCAGCACCGCGGATGCCGCAGCGAAGCCGGGCGCGAAGGCGGCTCCGAAAACCACCAAAACGAAAGCCACGGCGGCAACACCGTCCCGAGTCGCAGCGGCTGCAGCCGCTCCAGGGGACTGGCCGCAATATCGCGGCCCCAATCGCGACAACATCAGCACCGAAACGGGCCTGCTGGACCGCTGGCCCGACGAAGGGCCCACCCTGGTCTGGACCAGGACCGGCTTCGGCGAGGGCTATTCCGCCGTCTCGGTCGCGGGAGATGCCATCTACACCCTGGGGAGCCGGGGGAATGATGAAATGTTGTTTGCCGTCGATCGCGAGTCCGGCAACCCCAAGTGGGCCATTCGGACCGGTCGCAACCGTGACGACGGCACCGGCAACGGGCCCCGCGGCACTCCGACCGTCGATGGCGAACTGGTGTACGCTCTCGGAGCCAACGGCGACCTGGTCTGCGCCAAGACTGCGGACGGCGACATCGTCTGGAAGCTCAATATTCTCGAAGAATTTCAGGGAAGCAATATCGTCTGGGGAATCAGCGAGTCAGTGCTCATCGACGGTGAGAAATTGATCTGCACCCCCGGCGGAAGAGCGGCGACGGTCGTCGCGCTCGACAAGCGCACCGGCCGACCCGTCTGGCGATCGCTGATCCAGGGCGCTCCGCAGGCGGGATATTCCTCCCCGATCGCCATCGACGTGGGCAACGTGCGGCAGTATGTCAATTTCGTCCACACAGCGGTCGTCAGCGTTCGCGCCAGTGATGGGGAACCCATGTGGGGACAGCGCGCTTCCGCCAACGGCACCGCGAATTGTTCCAGTCCTGTTGCCGCCGATGATGTCGTTTTCACGGCGTCTGGCTACGACACCGGAGGGGCCCTGTTCCGGTTGGCCTCCCGCAGCAACGCGACGGCTTCCGAGGTGGTCTACACCACCAAGGAAATGAAGAATCACCATGGCGGGATGGTGCTGCTCGACGGTTACGTTTACGGATTCGACGAATCCATTCTCACCTGCCTGGATCTGCGGACGGGGAAACCCGCATGGCAAAACCGTTCGGTCGGCAAGGGGTCGCTGACGTGCGCCGACGGCAAACTCTTTCTCCGGAGTGAAGGAGGCCCGATCGCTCTGGCGATTGCCACCCCCAAGGGGTACGAGGAGTTGGGCCGTTTTGACCAGCCGCAACGCAGCGGTCGCCCCGCCTGGGCCCATCCCGTCGTGGCTGGTGGTCGGCTGTACATTCGCGATCAAGACAAGCTGCTCGCGTTTGACGTGCGGAAGTGATTCTTCCGGAGAAATTCCAGGGATCGCCACGCCCGAATCTCGACCGACGCAGAAAACCCAGCATAATCCGCAAAGTCAACCTAAAGTCCGCAGTCAACACGGTCGATACAACCCCTTGAGAGTCGGTGCGCCGCCAGTCGACGCGCACCGGAAGCGCTTTCGAGGGACGACCAAATGGCGAATCGGGTGCGCGGAGTCGCCACGCTGGCGCTGATTTCAGCGGTTTGGACATCCGGCTGCGCCGGACTCGCGCTCCAACTGCCGCTGGCGGTGATTTCTCAGAACGCCTCGCCGGCTCTCGTTGAGGCCCAGCGACTGGAACGAGCCGGCGACCTGCCTGCCGCCCGCGAAGCCTATGCACGGATCGTGGAGGGCCAGCCCCTCAATTCTGTGGCTTTGCATCGGCTTGCCGTCGTCTGCACGCTGCAGGGAGATCACGCCGCCGCTGCCGAGGCCTACAACCGCGCGCTGCAATTGACGCCGAAGGACGTTGAACTGCTGACTGACGCCGGTTACGCATGTTATGTGCGTCAGGAGTACGAAGCCGCCGAGGCGCTCCTGAAACTTGCGTTGCGCTACGATCCCGCTGAGCCGCGGGCCAGCAACAATCTGGGACTGGTCCTCGGAATGGCCGGCAAGCCGACAGAGGCCTTGGCGGCCTTCGAACGCTCTCAGACTCCGGCAATGGCCCAGAAGAGCCTCGCCCAAGTTCACCGACAGCGAGGCGACCTGGACCAGGCGGCCGCCTGCTACCAGCGGGCACGCGAACTTGACCCTGGGATCGAGATCCCGCCGCAGTTTCACCGGCGATCGGATCCTGCACCCACCCCCGAAAACCTGCCGGCCGAACGCGTGGTGGAAGTGATCCCGGCCGATCCCGTTCCCTCGGATGAAGTGACCGTTGAAGCCGCACCGGTCGCACCCATCGAAGCCGCGGAAACGTATGAGCTGAGTTCTGAAGAAGCGCCCATGACCAGTGAGATGTTCGCGGAGGACATCGACGAGGAAAACGTCGAATTCCTCGAACCTGCGATCGTGAATGACCCGGATGCTCCGGCCATTGAAGTATGGTCCGATCGTTCAGAGCCTGGCGAGACCTTCCCCCCGCAATCTGCCGCCGACACCGTCTCCCTGCGGGCATCCACCGAACCGCCAACGAAGACTTCCTCGGACCTCGCCATCGTGCAGCCCGGCTGGTTCGTGGAACAACCCCAGTCGGCACTTGGCATGGTGTTTGAACCGTACAACGACGGATCACAAAAGCCGGCTGATCCGGACGAAGCCTGGAACGACGAACTCTTTGTCGAGTCCAACGAAATCGCAGTGGCTGTGGAAGAACCTGTCGACATCGCTGACGAGGAGTTGATCGATCAGCCAGGGTCCGCACTTTCGGATGCTTCCGAGATCTCGTTTGGTGACGACGAAGAAGTCGCTCCTGCGTCCTTCGAAAAGCCGCCCGCCGAACCGATTGTCGAGTCGCCCGTGGAGACGCTGCCGACCCATGAACGAATTCTGAAGCTGGCCGACATCTGTCTGGTGACATTGAAGGACGAGCGGCTGCTGGTCGAAGCCGATCCGCAGTTCACGGCCCTCTACCAGGAACAGACCTATGCGTTCGTCTCCGAGGCTGCCGCCGAACAGTTTCGCCTGCGGCCGGTGCGATACGTCCCGGTGGCGGGTGGACTCGACGTCGTTGCGGTTCACGGTGGTCAAGCCGTGGTCGAAGGGACGCTGGAACACGCGGCTTGGTATCGCGACCGTTTGTACCTGTTCTCCTCGGCGGATCATCTCGATCGCTTCCGCGGGGAGCCGGCCGTGTTTGTGAGCCTGATTCCCGTTGAAGAATCGCAGGCTTCCGGCGTCGATCCTCTGCCAGCGACCCGCTAGTTTGTTCCCGACTTGAGCGCCTGACCGATCTGCAGGGTGAGTTCGCGGGCCTTCGCTTCCGCCTCCGGTATCGGCAAACCGGCCTTCACTCCCGGACGCTTGTGCCCTGCCGCCGAGAGATATGCGTCGCGCCGCACGGCCATCCGCTGCTCGCAGAGCTTCATGACAGTCGGCGGCACACCTCTGGCCGAAAGCATCGCCTCCGCCGAGGAGAATCTCCCGACCGAATCGTCTCCCAGCGCTCCGATCAGCCGGCAGGCGACGAACCATTGCCCTTCGGCATTGGGGTGGACCGCATCCGGCTGAAACGTGAATTCCGGCAGCTTCGAGCGTCGCGCCGTCACTTCCGCCGTCATGGGGCCATGCAGATCGATCACCACCCACCCCGCGTCGCGCTGCGAGATCAACCATTGGGAGTACCGGCTCAGAACGTCGTTGTACGAATAGGGGCGTTTCGCCCGCTGGTCATCATGATGCGCGGGGGTGATCAGGATCAGCCTTGAGCCGGCGGCCTCCACCTTGGTCTTCAGTTCATGGATTCCCGCCTGGTACTTCGCGAAGCGTTCCTCCGCGAACGGCAGATAGATGCCGCAGTTCATGCCATAACAGGCGAATACGAGGTCGGGCTTGGTCTCCTCCAGGACCCGGTCCAATCGCTCGGAGAGCACCGGCCGCGGAAACTGGCCTCCGGCGTGACCGTCTTCACTCAACCCGGAGACCGTTTCGCTGGGAAGCCCGACATCAATCACCTCGGGCAACCGGTCCCAGCCCTGGGTCAGCATCCAGGCTTCCGTTGCCGCGATGTATTGTCCGGCGAAGGTGATGCTGTCGCCGAGGAAGATCACCCGCCTGGCTGACTTCAGGAGCTCGACCGGTTTCGCATTGTCCGAGGCGCCCGCGCTGCCGAGTCCTGTGCCGATGAGGGAGAGACAGGTGACGAGTATTCCGGTGCCGCGCATGGGGGATTTCTCTGAGTGGTTGATCAGACGGAATCATCGGCATTCGGAGACTTGCGTGGGGAGCGACGCTTTCCAGCAGGCTGACCGGCAGTCGCCGTCGCATCAAACGGGGTCAAGACCGCTTCGCCCGTCTCGCTGAATTTCACGAGTTGTTCAATTTTTTGCTCGGCGTTCTCGAGGAGCTGGTAGCAGAGGCGCAACAGCCGAACGCCGTGCTCAAATTCCTTAAGCGAAGCTTCCAGTCCGTCGCCCCCATCCTCCAGACGTGCGGCGATCTGCTGCAGTTCCGCGAGGGCGGCTTCGAACGTGACAGGGGTCGTCGCCGACTCTTCGAAAAGGCTGGTCATGAACGTCCTGCTGTTCGAAATCCGCGTCCGCCGCGGGCGGATGCGGGACGGGGGGATTACTGGCCGATGAGTTTCGCAATCGCCCGATCCAGGTCCGGAACGTTGGTCTCGTTGACGGAATCGTATCCGAAACGCGCTGAAACCTCGCGGCCGCCCGACAGGACGGTCGTCACAGTCGCGGCGTCATTCACCGCCCAGCCTTCAGGACCCGTCACCGCACCGGGGAAGACCGTCCAATGACCCGCCAGGAGTTTCAGCGACTGCTGAATCCGGCCGACGCGTTCGGCTGCAGCGGCCGGTTCCGGAGTCAGCCACACGATGACCAGACCCGCCAATGGATCGCGACGCTGCAGCTTCTGCACGGCTTCATCAACTCCGCGCAGATAGCGCGCCGCCGGACGATCAAAGCGTTCGGCCGACAAGAAGACGTAAACCGTCGGATGCTCGGCATGCTCGGGGAGGACATCGACGGCGTCCGCGGCCTTGCCGTCCTGCACCATCTGCACCTTTAACGCCGCGAGTTTGTCACCCACTTTCGGTCCTGATTCGACATCGGCCCAGACATGGCTGGCGATCAGCGTGCAAGCGACTGCAAGAGTCCCGCGAAGGAACATGACAAACTCCTCAAGCGAGCGACGGGAATGTTGAATGGGGACTCCCGTATCGTATCGCGAACTTGCTCGCCGTGCAGGGCGTTTCGGCCGGCGGAGTCAGATCGCGCTGCAGCGACGTCCCGCTGAGGGAAGCGGGAGCGCATTGCCCCCAGCGAAGTCCGCGGGGACGGAGAGAGTCGCGGATGCATGTCGCGCAACCGGGCACGTCGGCGCCGACGTGCGGTGTCGGCGCCGAGAGTGATGGTTCCGCTGAGAGCGAGCGGGGTCGCCGACGAATGGGGTGCTGGAACACCGCGCTGCCTGCACGGCAGCGGCTTCAAACAAACGACAGCGTAATGACCGATGCGAGCACTACGGCCAGAAAGCCGAAGGCGAGTTTGACGACTGTGGGCCTCTTCCAGCGCTCCAACCAGCGCGGCGCTGCAATTGCCCAGAGCAGCCCGACGCTGAAGAACAGAAAGAGTCCCAACAGGAACTCTTCCAGGAGCAACAAGGCGATGCGGTCATGCCAGGCGAGCGGCTTCGCGCCGGGGCCGAAAACGAGCGAGAGGAGGATCATCCCGGACAACGGCGCCAGGAGCAGCGACACCAACCCCAGGGCAAGCCTGCCGAAAAGGTCGCGCGGAAACAGGCCGTCCAACTGGGGATCGTTCTGCGACATGACCGGATTGTCGCCCGGCGGACGCGGTCGCTCAAGCCCCCGGTCGCATCTCGATGTAGGCGGTGATGATCTCGTAGAGATCGGCAGAGACGGCGATTTCGTCGTCCTCGAAGTCCTGCAGCCAGGTCCGCTCGCGGCGGGCGGCGTCGGTGAGGGCGCGCGTGATGTCGCCCAGACGCACGCTCATCTGCTGAGGGCGCATCGGGAGCACATCAACATCATCACCCGTGAACAATCGCAGCCTGTGACGCATCTTCGAGTCCTGACGCAAAAGCCACGTCCCTGCAGCCGCCCCCAGATGAACTTCATGGCTCATCCCCGGCGCGTACGACATCTTCATAAATCGGCATCCAGGGGTGTCGAACTTGATGAGAATGCCGGGGACGCCAGATAACCGGTTCGGCGCGGTCGCGACGATTGACTCTAATGCCCGACGTATGCCGTAAAACGATGGTATGAAACGAGTTGCAAAACGAAATTGTGGCCGGTTTTCGCGTCGGACCGGCAGTTTCCGCCGTTGCAGGACAGCGTTCCCGGAATCAGAAATTCCAGGTTCCGAATCCCAGTCGAGACACCGGACCTCCATGTTGGGGAGTTGTCCGTTGGGTCGTCACCGAGATTTGGAGTCTGGGATCTGGAGCGTCCAGTCAGGATTCCCTGACGCCGCGTCCTACCCTTCAGTGTGGCTGAGCTCGTCCGCCATCTCACCGGCGTGGTAGCTGGACCGCACGAAGGGGCCGCTGGCGACCATCTGGAAGCCCATGGCCCGGGTGAGACGACCGAGTTCCTCAAACTCCGCCGGGGGGACATAGCGTTCCACCGGGAGATGCTGAGGGCTCGGCTGAAGATACTGTCCCAGGGTCAACATGTCGCAACCGACCGATCGCAAATCGGCGCACACCTGCAGAACCTCTTCCGTGGTCTCTCCCAGCCCCAGCATCAAACCGCTCTTGGTGGGCATCGCGGGAGCTTCCTCCTTGATCTGCTTCAGCAGATCCAGCGTCCGCTGATACTCGGCGTTTCGGCGCACCCGGTGGTAGAGCCGCGGCACCGTTTCGGTGTTATGGTTGAAGACGTCGGGCTGCGACTGAATCACACGCCGAATGGCCGCCTTGTTCCCCAGGAAGTCGGGGGTCAGGACCTCGACCTTGGCCCCCGTCCGTTCGCGGACCGCCACGACGCAGCGATAGAAGTGGTCCGCCCCTCCATCGGGCAGATCGTCGCGCGTCACGGATGTGATCACGACATACGACAAGCCCAGGCGCTCCGCCGCTTCGGCGACCCTTTCCGGTTCGTCAAGCTCAAGAGCCTCGGTCTTGCCGCGCGGGACCGAGCAGAAACCGCAGGGACGAGTGCAGACATTCCCCAGGATCATGAAGGTCGCGGTCTGTTGCGACCAGCATTCGCTGCGGTTGGGGCACTTCGCCGACTCGCAGACGGTCTCCAGGCGCAGATCGCGGATCACGTCGGTCGTGTAGCGCATCCCCGCCTGGGGGGCCGGGCGCTTCAGCCATTTCGGCAGACGGGCGCGATCCTGTTCAACGTCGTTGTGGCTCAGAATTTCAAGTTTCAGAACAGACATACATCCGCCGAGTGGTGCGACGCAGCAGCGGATGACCGGTCCAGACGTGGTATCGGTCGTAACCGCAGTGGGTCGCCAAGTGTCGAATCCAACATTCTCGAATCGAGGCCATTGTGGTCGGTCGCATGCGTTCGGCCGCCAGGCTTGAGGGACGCACGCTCCGACCCCACGAAACGATGTTCAACGCCGCGCGGGGAACCGAAACGTTCAGGCAACCGCCGAACTTCGTGACGCCATTCGTCACTGCAGCTCCGACAAATCCCAGCTCTCCGCAGCGCCCGCGCAAGTCGGGAGTTGTCTGAGCGTCATCGACCAGCACGCGCTGCTCGCGACCGACGCCAATCAGAGCAGAAGTCAGCGCCTGACTGTGTTCCGGCGCTGTACGACCGAGGCGATCGAGCGGGAGCATCAGATACGCGACAATTTGTCCGGGATGGTGTCCCCAGGTTGCTCCCCCCCGCCGCAACCAGCGGACGGGAATTCCCCGCGATTCCAGATCGATCCGTTCGACCAGCAGGTCGGTCGCCGAGCCTTCGCGGCCGATCGTCACCCCGTTCGGGTGTTCGCACAGCAATAACACCCCGAAGCGATCGTCACGACCCGCGATCTGCGTGACAAGCAGATCCTGCAATTGCAGCGCCGCATCGAGATCGGTCGCCCCCAACAGATGGACCTGCAGCGCGGAAGAACCGCGCCGACCTGGCGTCCAATCCATCAACGGGGGAGACATGTTGGTTCTCGGAGCATTGTTTGTCGGGCAGAGATCACGGTGTTCAGTCAGCGAGGCCATGCGCACCAGTCAGATTCTAGCTGTCTGAGCAACGACCGACAATCAGCGGTCCGCCGTTCCCCCATGTCACTCCGACACTGGGAAAATCTCACCGGTCGTCAGACATTCACCACCTGCACAGGGGCTGATCAACTCTGGCGCCCACTTCCGGGCCAGGCGGACGGCATCCGAATCCGGCTGGGAAAGCACCTGCCGACCTAGTCCTGGCGGCAGAGCGATCGGTGATTTCAAAACTCCGATGGCAACCATGTCGGCCAATCGGCGCGGGTGCACGAAGTCGCTGTATCCATAGCTATAGGGCTGCCGATACCGCAGGATCTCGCCCCAGTTGACATAAACGTGGGTGATGCCCTGCTCCTTCAATACCCGGCGAATCTCGGCAGCGGATTTCAACGGACGCTCGCCAGAAGGCGTCATCCCATCACCGCCGCACCATTGTTCGAAAATCACGTGGTCGAAGACCGTGTTGTACATGTAGGGAAATCGTGCGTGGAACAATTCCGCCTCGCCGACGCACAGGACTTTCGTATTCGCCGGAAGGCGACCAGCGGCGATCGACTCATTCAGCCACGCGATTTCAGGACCGGTGATCCGCGAGGCCAAGTCGCTGGCGGCACTCAATTTCGTCAGCCCGGCGTTGTAGCCCACCAGACCGGTTGATACGAAACCCAGGTTGAAGATTGTCCCGACCAGAACCGCGGCCGACACCAATCTGCGTCCCGGATCGGACTTCAGACTCGCCGCGCCGATGCCGGCCAGTAGCGCCCCGAGCGGCAGCAGCGGCGTCCAGAATCGGTCGAG
>JANRLN010000410.1:0-3601 GCA_033762515.1 Planctomycetaceae bacterium | reverse complement strand
TGCAGCTCCAGGAAGATGTCTTCCAGATTGAGATCTTCGACGGCGACGTTGGCCTGCCACTCGGTTTCGACCTCGCGCACCAGCCTGCCGTCGAGATCGCTCACCGCGACCAGAGCATTGCGGCCGTCGACGTGCGTGCGCAGCGCACCGCGGACGGCGAACGTGGAAGGAAGATCATTCACTGCGGAAATGCGCAGACGCTTCACGCGATCCTTGACGGCGTCGAGTTCGTCAAAGAGGGCGATGCGGCCGTCGCGGAGCATCGCCACATGCGACGCCACCCGTTCGAGATCGGAGGTGATGTGCGTCGAGAAGAGAACGGTGTGTTCGTTGTCGCCGGTCAGTTCCAATAACGACCGCAGAAACTCGCGGCGGGCCAGCGGGTCGAGGCTCGCAACCGGCTCATCCAGGATGAGCAGCTCCGGACGATGTCCGATGGCCAGCACCAGGGCGAGTTTTTGAAGTTGCCCAGGCGACATCGGTCCCACGCGATGATTCCGCGGCAGTTGCCAGCGGTCAATGAGCGCCGCCACCCACGCCTGATCCCAGTTGCGATAGAACGCGCCGACGTAACGCGTGATCTGATCGACCGTCATCCAGGGATAAAGCTGCACCGTCTGCGGCACGTAGCCGAGACGTTCCTTGGCGGCGGCGCTCAGGGTCCACGGGTCCTCGCCGAAGAGCTGGATCTGACCTGCCGTGGGAGACAACAGCCCCAAAAGGCATTTGATGAGGGTCGACTTGCCGGAACCGTTGGTCCCGACCAGTCCGACGACGCTGCCGCGGCCGATCTGCCAGTCGAGATCGCGAAGCACATCGTGCGAACCGAAGCGTTTGGTCAAACCGTTCACGTGTACGATGGGGGAGTCCATGTCGTGCCTCGCCGTGGTGATCGAACGATCGAAAGCCCGTGTTGGGGATGGGCTATTGCTGCGAATCGGGTCCGTCGCGGAGTGCACGCTCCGCGACGTTCAGGGCTTGTTCGGGGGTCAATTGCAGTTGCCAGGCGCGCGCGGCGAAGTGATCGGCATCGGGCTGCAACTGTTGCTGACGTTCGCTGACGCTGCCTGGCGCGGAAGTCGCCCGGACGCGCATGCCGACGCCTCGATCCCGCTCCAGGACGCCGTCGGCCTCCAATTTGGCGTAGGCCTTGGAGATGGTCATCATGTTGACTTCGAGCTGCTCGGCGAGCTGCCGTACACTGGGGAGCAGATCGCCCGCAGCCAGTCTCCCGCTGGCGACGAGGACCCGCACCTGGTCCATGAGCTGCCGATAGATCGGCACACCCGACGACGGGTGAATCTCAAAATGCAGTGCGGGTGGAGACATGTTCGCCAGCCCTCGATGCAGGGTGGGACGCCGCCGACCGAGGTTCGCGGCGGCCGCAGTCTATGTGTATTACGATAGTAATGCACTCTGCCGGCGAGAATCAAGGGGTGGCCTCGCGATTCCTCAGGATTTGTCGTTGCGGTGGACCTGGGGCCGTTCCCTGGAACTCTTCGAGCGCTTGGTGGCTTGGTGGCTTCGTGGTTTTCAGCTCGCGATTCCGTCGTCGACCTGTGGGCCGGCGACCAACACATTGACTTGCGTCGATGCGTGCGTTACACCAAAGTCATGCGCGACTTCCGTCGAATTTGTGAGGTCACCACCGTCGGCCTCGCCCTGTGCCTATTCCAGGGCGGCGGCCGCGTTGCGCAGGGAGACGACGAACTCACCACGTTCCGGCAGCAGGTGGAACCGATCCTGCGGCAGCGCTGCTACGGCTGCCATTCGCACGCCTCGGGGACGATGGAAGGTGGTCTGACCCTCGACTGGAAGAGCGGTTGGGCCGCGGGGGGCGATCGGGGACCGGCGCTGATTCCCGGTCAGGTGGAAAAAAGTCTGCTGATCCGCGCGATCCGCCACGTCAATCCCGATCTGAAGATGCCCGAGGAGAAGCTCCCGGACCAAGAGATCGCCGTCCTTACCGAGTGGGTCGCTCGCGGGGCGTTCGATCCCCGCACGACCAAACCTGCCGACGCCCTCGCCGCCGGAGCGACCGACTGGTGGTCATTGCGTCCACTGGTGCGCCCCGCAGTCCCCGCCGGTTCCAGCGGAAATCCGATCGATGCGTTCATTCGATCGCGTCTGGAGAGCGAAGGCCTGCCGCCGTCCCCTCCGGCCGATCGACGAACGTTCCTGCGACGAGTCATGTATGACTTGCACGGATTGCCGCCGACGCCGGACGAGGTCGATGCGTTTGTGACGGATCCGGATCCTCACGCCGTCGCTCGATGGATCGATCGGCTGCTCGCCTCCCCCCGCTACGGCGAACGCTGGGCGCGGCATTGGCTCGACACGGTTCACTTCGCCGATTCGCACGGCTTCGAGCACGATGTCTTCCGTCCGCACGCCTGGCGGTATCGCGACTATGTGATTGAGAGTTTCCACAACGACACGCCGTGGCCGCAGTTCATCCGCGAACAACTGGCCGCCGATGTGCTCGCACCCGAATTCCCGCCGCTGCGGGCGGCTCTGGGATTTCTCGGTGCCGGTCCTTATGACCACAGCGCGGCGATCACCGCCCCGATGGGCTTTGAGTATCTGGATCGAGACGACCTGGTGACCCAGACGATGGGGGCGTTCGTCAGCACCACGGCCAACTGCGCCCGCTGCCATGCCCACAAGTTCGACCCCATCACCCAGGCCGACTACTTCGCGCTGCAGGCGGTCTTCGCCGGCATCGGCAAGGGGAACATCGATTTTGACGCCGATCTTCAGATCGCCCGGCAGCGCCGGAGATGGGAACAACTCCAGAGCGCCGCGGAGCACCATGATCCTTCGGTGCTCCTCAACGAAGAGAATCGCTCCCTTTTGACGGCCTGGGAGTCCGGCGCAGGCGCCGCGACGACGTGGCGCCCGTTGCAGCCGGAAGTCTTTTTGTCGTCGGACGGCGCGACCCTGAACCGCTTGGCGGATGGTTCGCTCCTCTCCAGCGGCACTCGCCCCGACAAAGACACAACCACAGTCACCGCCCGGACGACCCTCTCCCAAATCACGGCGCTGCGTCTGGACGTCCTGACCGACGACTCGCTGCCGCTCCGGGGGCCTGGGCGGATGGACAACGGCAACCTGCATCTCTCGGAATTCGAGGTTCGCCTGTTCCGTCCCGAAGCCCCCGAGGGGGAACGGGTCCGCATTCGCGGTGCAACAGCCGACTTCGATCAATCCGGCTGGACCATTCAGCATGCCCTCGATGGCGACCTCAACACGGCGTGGGGGATTCATCCCGCCGTCGGTCAACCGCATCACGCCGTTTTCGAGTTGGACGAACCGCTGACGATTCCCCCCGACGCGCGGCTGTCAATTGTGCTGAAACAGTGGCATGGTCGCGGCCACGTGATCGGGCGGATGAAGCTCTCGGCCGCCGATGGTCCCGCCGAGGCCGCGATCGCGTTGCCGCCGGCCGCGGAAGCTGCGCTGGCGATTTCGGCTGCAGAGCGGACTCCCGATCAACAACTGGCACTGGCTGCAGCGGTTCTGCGACACCGGGCCCTCCACGAGTTGCGCAAGCTGCCTCCCCCGGTCAAGGTGTACGCCGCCGCCTCACGAGCAGAGAACG
>JANRLN010000409.1:0-6584 GCA_033762515.1 Planctomycetaceae bacterium | reverse complement strand
CCGACCAATGTCCGTCTCTGACGCGCACGTTGCGATCCCCGTTGCTGAACCCCTGAATGTCCGCGGTTCCCCGGCGGACTTCGAGCGACGCTTTGTCGTCATTGGCGACCGAGTCATTCAACAAGGTCAGTCGGTCAACATCTGCGGTCGGGTTCTGCGGCTGTCGAGCCTGTCCGAGCACGAGGTGCGGTTCGAATCACTCGACTCTGTCGACGAACTCTGCCTTCCTCAGGCCTTGCCACTGTTGACGATTCCCAAAGCCGGTCGGTTGTCGTGCCCCCCACTGGGTGCGGGAGAAGGTCAACGTGCTGCACACTAACAACCCGATGCGACGTGCCGGATGGATCACCGCCGCGGGGTTGGGCTGTTGGATGCTGCTCGTTACGGGAAACGGGCTGAGCCCCTCGCCTGAGAGTGCGAATGATCGCCGTCGCGCCCCTTTCGCGACGCCGACACGGCTTGCAACCTGGTCGGATCCGATCTCTGCGACGGATGGTCCACCTGAGGGGGAGGAGCCGATGTCGATTGCCCAACCCCTGATCGATCCGGTCGCGGGGTTGGATGATGTGATCGATGAGATTGATTCCGCTGCGGCCGATGCCCTGGACGCCACATTGTCTACCGAGGATCGCATGGCGGCGGACATGGCGGCACTCGCCAGGAATCAGCAGCGACTACTTGACGATCTCGCCACGCTGAGAGAGGAGTTGAAACGGGACGATCCCGCCGTCGAGTGGAAACAGCGCTTCGAGACATTCCAGCGCATCGTGACTCAATTGGCGGCTGTTGAACCGGGGTTAACCGGCGCGGTCGCGGAGCAGCAAGCGGAAATCGCCCAGATGCGGGTGGCCCTGGAGAGCTTGGACCAGCCGATCGGTGTGGAAGTGGAGCCCGAACTGCTGACGACCAAACTCTACCGATTGGTTCGAGTCCGGAAGGAAGAGTTGCAGCCGTTGATCGAGAAACTCCTCACCCCCGGTATCGGACTGTGGGCCGCCGCTGAAAACGCTGAGGAGCAGAGCACGGCAATCCTGGTGCGCGATCGGCCGGAGGCGATCGGTCAGGTGGATCGACTCATCTCCGAGTTGGATCGACCCCTCTTCAACATCGAACTGGACGTCTCCACGCTGTCGATCGATGCGGAGACGCGGATGCCCCTCTCCGAGCCCCGAGGCCTGTCTCGCGGACTCATCTGGCGCGATGGAAAATCGTTTCTGATTCTCGAATCGCTGCTGTTCCCGGACTCAGCAGCGCCCGACTGCGACGAATGGTTGGAACCCTTGGTGGATGGCGGTCGAGGCCCTCGCCGACTCGACCGCAGCGGCTCGTTGCAACGGGTCATCCGCATCACGCCGCGGGTGACCCGTTAGAACCTGTTTCCATTACTTCTTCTTGTCTTCCGGTTTCGGCGGGCGTTGCGAGAGGCGGTGGCTGAGCAGCCACTTGTAGTACTCGGGGTTGGCGTAGGTCTGCGTCCAGCTGTCATGACCGACGTTCTCCAAAATCGTCAGTCGCGGTTGGCCTTTCTTGTCGCGGATCGCTTTCACCAGTTGTGTGGAGTATTCCACGGGGACCGCGCCGTCCGCATCGCCATGAACGATCCACAACGGCGTCCGCGCCAGAGGTTCGCCGTAGTGCGGCCAGGCGCCGCCGCAGATCGGCAGGGCCGCCGCGAACTTCTCTGGATAGTGGGCCAGCATTCGCAAGGTTCCGTAAGCCCCCATGCTCAATCCCGTGACGTACAGCCGATCGGGATCGACCGCGTACTTGCCGACGATGTGGTCCACGAGTTCGACCAGCAGTTTGGGGTTCCAGCGATCGACGTAGGGACCAAAATCGGCCGCCTGTGGGGAGACGACCACGAAGGGAAAGTCTCCAGGATTCGCTTCCACGAGCTTCGGCGGCCCGTGAATCTTCACCTTCTCCAGGTTGGGAGCACACTCCCCGGCCCCGTGCAGGAAGAGCAGCAACGGCCATTTTTCATTGGTCTTGCCGTAGTCGTTCGGCAGAAACAGGAAGTAATCTGTCGTCTCGAGCGGTGCGTAGACCGATGGAAATGTTTGCGCAACCTGCTTGCCTGGAGCGGGTTCACCCACCTTGGTCGCGGGGAGCGTCTTCACCTTGACGCCGCGGTAACGGACGAACTGCTGGGTAAAGTCCCCGCCCCCATGCACCTGGAGGGCGATCATCCCGCTGTCAGGATGCCGTTTCTCGGTATCGGTAAACTCCGTGAATTTGACGCCGTTGATCCAGGTCGTGACTGTTGGCGGATTGCCCACGATCCGGGCCCGGAGCTGGTTCCATTCCCCGTGTTTCCACAGCACCTTCCATTGCTCGGCCGTCACCGGGCAGGGGAACGCGGCTTCTGGTTTGATCAGGAAATCGGTTGGCTCGGCACCGAGATCGAAGTTGCGCAGATGAATGCCCCCGGTGAGGCCTTCGCCATAGACGCCTGCGAGGTTCCCCTTGTCGTGGTAGTCGACCATGTATTGATAGGCTTGTCCGCGGTCGTTGCTGCGCAGGAACAAACCGCTGTCGGGTCCGTAGTCGTTACGCATCTCGACGATGACTTCGAAGTCCGCGTAGGCCTTGTCGGTGAGAATGATTCCGCCGTTGGCAGGGATGTCCTGCGAGCCGACGATCGCGCCGTCCTCGACGACCCACTTGCCCCCAGAGCGGTTCTCGCTGGCCCGGCTATGACCCGTTTGGGCGCTCACGTGCCAGCCGTTAAGCGACTTGCCGTCGAAGATCGAAACGAAACCGGTGTCGTCCAGAGTTTTGTCGACCGGCAGATCAGCAGACCAGGCGAGCGACGTCGACAACGCGACCGCAAGACCAATCAAGCAGCGCATCAAGTTGAACTCTCAATGATGGTTCGTGAATGTCAAAATCTTGTCGATTTGGCCGCGAGTCGTAGGCCGAACGCTGCACCCGATCAACGCAGCGCTCGGCCTGCGCCTCGCGGCTATGAAGCATCATTTCGCCTTGGGACCGACGAGCTCGACGAAGTTGCCATCGGGATCGCGCAGCACGGCGATGAAGATCCCTTCCGGGAAGCCTTCGGGCAGGGGCGTGACTCCGGTACCAATCGGCTTGGCTCCCTTTTCCGCCGCCAGTTTGATGCTCGCGTCCATGTCGCTGACGAAGAGCGTCAGGTAGCGGAATCCATAGCTGGAGTGAATGAACGTCTGGTCGACGCGGGCTCCGGGCGATGTCTTGAACTGCATCAACTTCAGCTTGGTGGCGTGCTCCCCTTCGCCGAGCGTGAAGACCCGCACCTTGAACGACAGCTTGTTGCTGAGGCCAATCTTTCCCGCGAATTCTCCCGGCGCCTCGAACGACGGGAGCTCCTTCATCCCCAGCACCTCGGTGTACCACTTCGCCGACTTTTCGAGATCGCTGACGACGGTCCCCAGGTCGATTGTGGTGGAGGCGTACAGCGCGGGGGCTGAGGGCTTAGGGGTGTCCTGGGCTTGAGTCGCTGGTGCAACGAGCGTCACGGCGAACAGCAGGCCGCACAGCGTTCGAGACGAGGATGCAGGCAACATCGGCAGAGACCTTTGCAGCAGGGATGATTCCAGCTAATCCCCACGATCATCCCCCCCGTGATAAAAAGTTCAAGCGTGCGGAGAAGGTTGGGTCGGCCACTCCGACGGATCGGAGTTGGGATGGTGCGTTTTGACCGGCTCAAGATTCTGGCCGATCGTCATCTTCAATCACGAGTCGCCGGGTGAGCCAACCGACCACCAGCATCACGGCCGAAATGCTGAGGCAAGTCACCATCAATATTGCCGATTTGTGATTGTTTGGGCTTTCCGAAACGAAGAAGAGGTAGGCAAGTGTCACACCGCCACCGGCCAGCAAGGTATTATGCAGCCAGATCCACTGCCCGATTGACCAATGCAGCAGAGCTCCGCACTGAGCGCACAAGATCCCAGGCCGTGCCGACTGCAGTCGCCAGCTTTGTTTCCACTGCGAGTGAAGGAAGTTGATCGGCGCGCCGCATTCTGGACACTGGTTACGTCGCATAGCCCGACCTCCCTCCGCACGGTATGCGACACGCGCGGGGAGGTCAACTTACTGGCGACGACCGCGGTGCGCGGCATCTCGACGTCACTTCGGCCGTCAGAACCCACTGAGCAGATGTCGGGTTTCAGGACGCCGGCAAGATCGGGCATCCCCGCCACTGCTGCAGAACCCCTCTCGCGTCAATTTCGGAGGCACGATACCATAACGTGGGAGAATTGAGAAATTCAGGGAGAGATTCTCGCCTGCGTGCCAGGGATGGTCATGGGGTTGCTGTCAACGATTGCTCAAGCTTGGACGGTGCAGCGCAGCGTGCGCGACTTGGCACGCTATGACCGCGCCGTCCGAGTGCCCCGGCAAACGCAGCAGGCGGTCCTGTTTGACCAACTGCGTCGCGAGCAGGAGACGGTCTACGGCCGCGACCACCGCTTCTCAGAAATTCGCACGCTTGCCGATTTCCGCCGCAACGTCCCGATTCAGCGGTATGAAGATCTGGAACCGTACATCGAACGGGTCAAGCAGGGCGAAACGGAGGCCCTCTTCCACCGGCAACGCGTGCGGATGTTCGCCCTGACCAGCGGGACCACGCGGGCGCGGAAGTTCATTCCGGTGACCGATCGGGTGCTCGACAACTATCGCCGCGTCTGGACCGCCTGGGGACTGCTGGCCTACGCCACCCACAAGTCTCTCTTTCGCCATTCGCGTTTGACCTTCGTTAGCGACTGGGACGAGTTTCGCACGCCGAGCGGCGTTCCCTGCGGCAGCATCAGCGGCTTCACCGCCCAACTCCAGAGCTGGGTCGTCCGGCAAGGTTACGTCCTGCCCACCGAATCTTCCAAAGTGGCCGATACTCAAGCGAAGTATTATCTTGCCTGGAGACTCGGCGCGCTCCGGACGATCGGCGCCTGGATGTCTCCCAATCCCAGCACGCTGCTGAATCTCGCCCGATTTGGCACACCACACGCCGAAACGCTCATTCGCGATCTTTGTAATGGTACGCTGACCGATGAATTTCAGTGGCCCGATGCCCTCCGGTCACTATTGAAGTCTCGCCTGCGTCCGCAACCGCGACGGGCCGCAGAGATTGCAGAGATCCTCGAACGAACGGGCGCCCTCAAGCCGCGCGACGTCTGGCCCGAACTGAAGCTCATTGGCTGTTGGACCGGGGGGAGCATGCAGGCATACCTCCGGTCCTTCCCGGAGCATTTCGGCGAAGTCGCCGTCCGCGACTTGGGACTGATTGCGAGCGAAGGAAGAATGACCTTTCCGATCGCCGACGCCACCCCCTCAGGCGTATTGGAGATCGTGAGCGGGTTCTATGAATTCATCCCCGTTGATGAGATTGATTCTCCTCACCCGACAGTCTTGGAGTCGCATGAACTCCAGGAAGGCCGCGACTACTTCATCGTGTTGACGAATGCCAGCGGGCTCTATCGCTACAACATCTGGGACGTCGTGCGTTGCACGGGCTGGCATCATGCCACCCCACTTTTAGCGTTTTTGAACAAAGGCAGTGGGATCTCCAGCATCACTGGCGAAAAGTTGACCGAACATCAGGTCGCAGCCAGCGTCGCCGCCGCGCTGACCGAGACCGACCAGCAGCTCCACGCCTACTCCCTGGCGCCGTGCTGGGACGATCAGCAGCCCTTTTACGGACTCTTCGCCGAAATTCAGGACTTTCCCGACTCCGCGCAGGCAGACCGTTTGACCGCCGCGGTTGACCGGTTGCTGACCGCCTCGAACATCGAATATGCGGCCAAACGAGACTCCGGTCGGCTGGGTCCGGTCCGATTGTGCCGTTTGGCGCCGGAAACCTTAAGGAACTGGGACGAATCCCGTCTGGTCAAGAGTGGCGGCAGCGCGGAACAATATAAACATCCGTGCCTGGTCGCCGACTTGGAATTCGCAAAGTTGATGGAAGGGTTCAGAGTTGAGAAGTGAGAGGCGGAGCAGAGTCCGCGAGTCGGTTTCCCTGTCCGACTCTGGACTCATGACTCTGGTCTCTCCAACGGACGGAGGCCATCGCCATGTTTGTACACACCACGCATCTCCCGCAGCGGCTCAAGGTCGAACACTTCACCGACCCGAAGTTCGCACAGCGTGAAGTTGAGGAATTGTTCCTTCCCGGCTGGCATTGCGTCGGAGTCCTGGCGGAGTTGCCCAACGTCGGGGACTACCTGACGCATGAAGTGCTGGGCCGCCCGTTAATCGTCTGGCGGACGGACGATGGCGTGCATACGTTTCTCAATGTCTGCACCCATCGATTTTCAACCCTGACCGACAAGCCGCGCGGCTGTTTTCAGAAACACATCAAATGCCAGTACCACGGCTGGGAATACGACTGCCAGGGGAACACGTGCAAGATCCCCGACGCGCAGTCGTTTCGGCCGCTCAAGAAGGGGGAACTGGGGCTGCGCGAATACCGGACCGAGCTGGTTGGTCAGATGATTTTCTTGACGCTGAACGAGGAGGCCCCGGATGTCCGAACGTTCCTCGGCCCAACGATCGTCGAACTGTTGGAACGCTGGTTCACTCCGCAGCGCCGACTGACCCTGGTC
>JANRLN010000408.1:0-3382 GCA_033762515.1 Planctomycetaceae bacterium | reverse complement strand
CGGAGCCTCCATTCCCTCAGGAAGCCCTCACTAACGAGTCGGAATGCCTGCTTTTACCAGATGCCCCAGTATCGCGCAATCGCCCTGGGGAAGAGGTGTTCCGGGAGCCTTTGCATAACTGCTGGTTGTGGGAGTTGGTCGGCGTGTGCTGAAGACGGTGGTGCAATGCATCAAATGAGAATGGCTTTCTGTTAACGACCTGGCATAGTATTGCAAATGTCGCGGATTGTCGGCTATAGATCACCATCTTTAGTGAGTGGTTGCTTCTAGTATTCCCAATGAAAGGCATCGCCAATTCGATGCAGGAAGTCTCCGTTGGTGGCCTTGATCCGACCACCATCAATACAGTACGAGCGGTAGTCGTCTTTCGCCACTTGCAGGAGTTTGAGAAGGTATAATTCGACGCATGACAGGATGTCGGAATGGTCGCAGAGTCGCGTCGCCGTCACTTCCCCCAGAAACGTCTCGTACCTTAAAGTCATCACGCCGTCATCGGCCTCGCTGATGATCACGGCATCGGAAACTGCTGCAGGTTCGAAATAGCGATCGCCCTTAATCCACAGTCGTCCTGTTGGTCGAGTTACCAGATGCGGCGTACGTTCGTCTTGCGTGAGCAATTTTCCGGTGTCGTCCGCCCAAGGATACCACAGCTCTACAGTCAGTTGTCTGGCGAAGTCCCGTTGGCTCAGCTGTGCAACGAGAGGTTGTAGTGCGCCGGGAATGATCAACCCTTGTGAACGAAGCGTATCCGGGTGAGCAAGTATCATGGGGAGTGGCCCTCTTTCGCGATATCGTTTGTTTCGGCTGCACCCCACGGCCCCCGGTGCCTCGTGTTGATCGACAGAAGCAACGAATTTCAGATCGTGTTGTGAAGGCGACGCGGAGAGCGAGTGAGCACCGGCATTCGCGGCGACAGGGTGGCAAAGCGGCTTTGCACAGTCGCGAATACGATTGGGAGTTTCAAGTCGGGTACGTTTGGGGGAAGGCGTGAATCGTCGACCAAGGGTGCATGCGAGGCCGCACTCTCGATCGCAACACGGTTCTCGCAAATAAGATGCAACGGTTTGAATCGAGTTGGCCTTGAAGGATGCATTGCGTACGTGAATAGCCGGCCTTCCCGTGTCGGATATTTTGCGCGGGGCCGGCCGTGATCACGCGGCCAGGACCGCTCCCGACGGTCCCCGGCCGAAGGTGGCCACGGTTTCTAGCCTTTGTCGCGTGATCCGGCAGTAGGGTTCCTCGCGTTCGATGCCGACGGCGCGGCGGCGTTCGAGGTGGGCGGCGACTAGCGTCGTCCCGCTGCCGGCGAAGGGGTCGAGGATTTTTCCGTTTGGGGGAACGAGCTTCACCAGTTCCCGCAAGAGCGCCGTGGGTTTGCCGGTGAGGTGGTGTTTGTCTTTGCGATTCACCGGGATCGAGTAGCAGCCGGGGAAGGGTCCCGCATGCGTCGCGGCGGGGCACGGGCCGCGGGTGCCCCAGACGAGGTACTCGCACTGGTGCCGCACGTAGCCCTTGTGCGGCGCACGGGACGCGCCCCCCTTGTCCCAGGCGATGATCCCCCGCCAGGTGAGGTCGGCCGCCTGGAACGCATCCGTCAGCGCGGGCAACTGCCGCCAGTCGGTGAAGTCGCGGTGAAGATTGGGGGACGAAAAGGGAACTTTGCCAATGAAAGAAGCCGCCCGTCAGGCGACAGGCGGCTTTGTGCACACTAAGCGAGGCCGGCGGGGCTCGAACCCGTAACCTCCGGATCGACAGTCCGGTGCTCTAACCAATTGAGCTACGGCCCCAGTTCCGTTCACGACTGAGCGTCGTGCTGGGAGACCGAGATTGTAACAATCGGCCGTGCGTCGTCCAGTCAGCGAGGAAAGTTCGTCAGGTTTTGTGAAGATCGCGCGTGGCCGCGATGAACGCCCCAGTCCGCGCAGCCTTCGGATTCGTCGAGAATCCGGGCTGCAATCCTCGTGCGGGAATCCGGGAGCGCCCCGGTTGCCTGCTCTGCGCGCGTTGCGAAAATGCGGGGAACTTCGATAATCGTGTCGGTGGCGCGGGATGTCCGGGGGAAGTATGGTCACGATTCGCCGCAACCTGCTGCTGCTGCGCTTGCGGGAGCGAGGCCGGGCAGGCGATGCACATCAGTGTGGCGGAGAATGCTCGCAAATCGGGCACCCTGCTGCCGCCGACGTCGGGAAGCGACGGAATTGTCGCGATTTCCGAAGTTGGCACGTTTCTGGCTGCGCGGCATAGTGATTGCTTTCTCCGCGGCCGGAATGGTGTCTCCGCGCTTGAACCCTACTTCTGAGGAAAGTCTGATTCCATGAGTGGCAGTGCAGCTCGTCTGAATGCGATTTCGGCGGTCAACAATTACAAGCCTCTGTTTCCGCCGTTGAGCTTCGCGGAAACCCCGGCGGGTGAGATTTACGGCAGCAACGTCTTCAGCATCAAGGTGATGAAGGAACGGCTGCCGAAGAACGTCTTCAAGTCGCTGATGAAGACGATCGACGCCGGCGAGCCACTGGACGCCACGATTGCCGACACCGTCGCCGCCGCGATGAAAGATTGGGCGATCGAAAAGGGAGCGACCCACTACGCTCACGTCTTTTACCCGCTGACCGGGCTGTCGGCCGAGAAGCACGACAGCTTCCTGTCGCCGGATGGGACCGGCGGCGCGGTTTCCGAGTTCTCCGGCTCGGCGCTCATTCAGGGCGAACCGGACGCCTCGAGCTTTCCGTCGGGCGGCATCCGGGCGACGTTCGAAGCCCGTGGATACACCGCGTGGGACGTCACCAGCCCGACGTACATCCTGGAAAATCCGAACGGCACCACGCTGTGCATTCCGACGGCCTTCTTCTCGTGGACCGGCGAGGCCCTCGACAAAAAGACCCCGCTGCTGCGGTCGATGAAGGCCCTCAACACCCAGGCTCAGCGCATCCTGAAGCTCTTCGGTCACAAGAACACCACGCTGGTGACCGCATCGGCCGGACCCGAACAGGAATATTTCCTGATCGATCGGAACTTCTACTTCGCTCGTCCGGACCTGATCAACGCGGGTCGGACCCTCTTCGGCGCCCCCCCGCCGAAGGGTCAGGAGTTCTGCGACCAGTACTTCGGCGCCATCCCGGAACGCGTCCTCGCGTGCATGATGGAAACCGAGTATGAGATGTTCAAGCTGGGCATCCCGGTCAAGACCCGGCACAACGAAGTGGCCCCGAGCCAGTACGAAATCGCCCCGATCTACGAGAACGCCAACGTCGCCGCCGACCATCAGCAGCTTGTGATGCTGATGCTGCGGAAGGTGGCCGAGAAGTACGGCCTGGCGTGTCTGCTGCACGAAAAGCCGTTCGCCGGTGTCAACGGTTCGGGCAAGCACTTGAACTGGTCGCTG
>JANRLN010000407.1:0-3805 GCA_033762515.1 Planctomycetaceae bacterium | reverse complement strand
CTGTGCCAGGTCGACAACGGCCTGAATGCGTTCGACCTGCGCCGGTTCCATCCCGGCGAGGGCCGGCCCGACCTGGAATTTCAGCTCTTTTCCGCACAAACGGGTGAGTTGGTCCGCCATGTTTCCGCTCCAAACGATGCAAGCGATGCGATTCCCATGCGATCATCCTACCCGAGGATGACAGTAGGTCAACCGGAAAAAGTGTGCGATCGATGCGATTTCCATGCGATCGCGACGCAACGCGTTAATAGGTGGACGTTTGTGAGTTTTGAAAAATTTTGGCGGGGGAGGGGATTGAGACCGAAACGTCGCCGAATTCGCACGAATTCTGAGCCTTTCGGCAGGCAGACGCGGGTTGGCGAATCGTCAAAATTCTGGCGAATTTTGCTACGGGGGGGCCGCGATCCTCAACCGTCACGATTCCGGCGGCGTTGGCAACCGAGGCGGGGGTGTTACTCGGTGCGGGGGGCGATGTCGCGGCGGAAGCGGCCGTGGAGGGTGTCCCAGTCGAGGGTCATTCGCCCTCCCGTGGCTTCGTGTCCGGCACCCCAGTTCATCAGGAGATCGAGGCAGGCGTGATCGATGAAGTCGAGGTCGGTGAGGTCGACGCGGATGTCGCAGCCGGCGGGAATCTGTTCCAACTTGGAGGCCAACTGGGGCAGGCGGATGAACGTCGCCGCGCCGCGAAGATAGAGGGTTGCGGTGTTCCGGGAGGCGTCGATCTGGGCGCTGACTTCCATGTGGGAGAAGACATAGAGGACCTTCACCGCCGAGAGGGCGATGCCGACGACCACGCCGGTGAGGAGATCTTCGAAAATGATGAGCACGATGGTGACGCCGTAGATGACCAGTTCTCCCCAGCCGTAATCGAGGAGTTCCCGCATCGCCTTGGCGTCGATCAGTTTGAAGCCGGTGTAGACGAGAATGGCGGCGAGGCAACTGGTGGGGATCATCCGCAGCAGGGCGGCCAGGCCGGCGACGCAGACGAGCAGCCACAGCCCGTGCATCATCGTGGACAACCGGGTTTGGCCCCCGGCCAGGACGTTGGCGGAACTGCGGACGATCACTCCGGTCATGGGGAGTGCTCCGACCAGGCCGCACAACGTGTTGCCGACCCCCTGGGCCATCAGTTCCTGGTCGTAACGGGTGCGGGGTCCGGTTTGCATCTGATCGACCGCCGCCGCACACAGCAGCGTTTCGGCGCTGGCGACGACGGCGACCAGCAACCCATATTGCAGCAGAACCAGCGGCGGAATCGCCTGGAACGCGGCCACCGTGGGCCAGTGGATGTCGTTCCACAACTGGCTGGGGACGTCGACGTGGAAGACGGGGAGCTGGAGGCCCCAGGCGAGCAACGTCACCACGATCACCGCCGTCAGCGCCGGGGGGATCCCGCGCAACTTTCGGGGAGCGAGTTCCTGCCACAAGACGATCACCACGATTGTGAGGAGCCCCAGCGCACCGGCGAGTTGGGGATGCTTCAGGTCACGCTGCGCCGTCGTCAGGGCGGCGACGACGGCAGCCGCGTGCGACGCTGCGGCTGCGGCGTCCTGCGCGGCCAGCGCCGACTGCACCTCCGCCACAGCCTGTGACACCTCCCCAACGGCATCGGTCGCGGGCAACACGGTCTGGCTCCACAAAGCGACGCGCTCGGCGAGAGCCGCTTGACGCCGGGTGAGTTCGGTCCAGGCGACGTCCGGTGCGGCGAGACTCTTGAGAATGCTCCCCTGCTCGGTGAGGAGTCCGCGGGATTCGTTGAGCGCCGCCAGATCGGCGCTCCAGCGTTCACGGTCGGCGAGGGAGATGGGCCGACAGGCTTTCTGGATCGCGGCCGGAATGAGTTCCAGATTCGTGGCCCCATTGCCTGGGGGTTTGTCGTCGATCATCACATGGAACTGGCTGCCGACAATCAGGAAGCCGATGCCGGCGAGCATCCCCTTGATGACCGCGGGAGAGACGGCGCGGAACCATTGACCCAGTCGTGCGGCTCCCGCGGCGATCTGCAGCAGTCCGGCCACGAGGACAATCAGCCCGAGCGCTTCCAACCCGAGACGTTCGATGATCTCAAAGACGATGACGGTCAACCCGGCCGCCGGTCCGCTGACCTGCAACGGACAGCCGGCCAGCGCGCCGACGACGATGCCGCCGATGATGCCAGTGATCAATCCGGCGGCCACGGGGGCGCCCGAGGCGATGGCAACCCCCATGCACAAGGGCAAGGCGACGAGGAACACAACCACCGAGGCCAACAGGTCGGCGAAGAACGTGGTTGAGCGGGCCGTGGCGTCCCCCGCCGATGACGAACTGCTCATACGGAATTCCAGCTTTCCTAGCGTCGAAACGCGACGGGATGCGGGGGCGGACCGAGGATCGGGCGGATGGACGTCTCTGGTTGGTGGACGGCGGCTGCGGGCGAATCTGGCGGGAATTCGGCGGAAGGTGACGACGAAGGTTATCAGTGATTGAGCGTGGGGTGCGCCGCGGCGCACGGGTCGGTGCGAGACCACTGCCACCACCGCAGCAGGGCCATCACGCCGTAGAACGCGCCGACGATCCCCAGCGCGGGAAAGTGGGTATGAAGGGATGCCAGTTGATTGACGAGAAGGCTCAGTCCCCCGACAAGGCAGCACCCCGCGGCGGCCAGCAGACACAACCGCAGTTCGACCAACAGCTGGTCGCGCATCGATGGATTGGAGTTGCGGCGATACGGCATCCTGGGGCTCAACCTCTCTGGGACAGTTGCAGGAAGGCGCTGGGAGCGACGGGCTTCCAGCGGCGGCCGTTCGCGAACCGCGGCGACGTTCCCGTCCACGTCCTAGCGAGCATTATCGACGCTTTCCGGGCGAGCGAAAGACCTTGGCCGTTACGTTTCCGACAGACTGCGCCCGTGGGAGATTACAAGTCGGAAAGCTTGCGCGCCGGCGGGCTGGAGTCGCGTTTTTCTCCGGGGTTCGAGGACCGTGCGGAGCGACGCGCGGCGCTCGATCGCTCCCAGTCTTCCCGACGAGTCGGGTATCTTGATTGCCTGCCGCACAGAGAGGCGCGACGTCCGCTTCTCGCGGCCCGATTCCTCTTCCTGCGAGCCACCGCATCATGCACCTGCGACGACTCATCGCCCCCGTCCTCTCGTGCCTCCTCTTCGGCAATGCCGCGTTTGCCCAGAAACTGACTGCGGACATTCCCTACGTGGAGAATGGTCATAAGCGGCACGTGCTGGATATCTACACGCCGGAAACGCCCGCGGGCAAGAGCCTGCCGGTCATGTTCTGGATTCACGGCGGCGGCTGGGAGGTGGGGGACAAGAGCGACGTGGCCCTGAAGCCCAAGGTGCTGGTGGAGCGGGGGTTCATCTTCGTGTCGACGAACTACCGGCTGCTGCCGGAAGTGACGATGGAGGAGCTGACCGCCGACGTCGCCAAGTCGCTGGGCTGGGTGCACCAGAACATCGCGAAGCATGGCGGCGACCCGCAGCGGATCTTCGTGGGGGGCCATTCGGCCGGCGCCCAACTAGCGGCGCTGATCTGCATCGACGAGCGTTATCTCCAGAAAGAGGGAGTGCCGCTGGGCGTGCTCAAGGGGTGCATTCCCGTCGACGGCGACACCTACGACATCCCCAAGATCATCATGACGGCTGAACATCGGCAGACGCTCTACGGCGGCAAGATGTTTACGTTCGGCCATCGCCAGAAGTTCGGCAACGACCCGGAGAAACACGTGGATTTCTCGGCGGTCACGCACGTGGCCAAAGACAAGCACATTCCTCCATTCCTGCTCCTGTACTTCCCCGGCAATCCCGACACGCGGG
>JANRLN010000406.1:0-5197 GCA_033762515.1 Planctomycetaceae bacterium | reverse complement strand
CTAGGCGCGATCCAGCAACTGATCCCGCGTCGTTCTAACTCTAGTACGATGCGATTCGCGACTAGGGAGTCCTTCTGCGAGTAACTAATGAAGACATCAGCCGACACAGAAGATCTCCTCAAGATGCCTACTAGGATCGATTTCTGCTTGACTCGCCTCGTAGCAAAAGACATCAGATTAGAATGATGCAACTGTGGTCGATCAGAGCAGTATTCCGGGCAAGCTGGATGCTTCGAAACCGCTGCAACTTCGCCATACGTGCCGTCAGTTGATGATACAATTCTGATGCGCCACCGACGTGAAAGCAAGTCCACAGAACGAACGAGCGGAGTTACCACAGTGATGAATCGCTTTCTGATCTTGTTGACCACCTCGCTCGCGACATGCACAGAGGCGGCACTACCTGCCCCGGTGCGGTTGCCCCGAGAGAATCTGCTCGTCTATCGCACATCCGCTGGCCAATTGGGCGAAGTGAAAACCCCCGGCGACTGGGAACGCCGGCGGTCGGAAGTCGTCGCGGCCTTTCAGACGGTCGCCGGCAAACTCCCCGGGGACGAGAAACGCTGTCCCCTCGACCTGCAGATTGTCGAGGAAGTTGACTGCGGGTCCTATGTTCGTCGTCTGATCACGTACGCCTCCGAACCTGACTGTCGCACCCCGGCCTACCTCCTCATTCCCAAGACACTGCTGACCGACGCCGGAACCAAAGCGCCGGCAGTCTTGTGTCTGCACGGGACGGACAACGTCGTCGGACACGGCACCGTGGTCGGACTGGGCTCACGTCCCAACCGCAACTACGCCAGCGAACTCGCCGAGCGCGGGTATGTCACCTTCGCCCCCAATTATCCGCTGCTGGCGAAATACTATCCCGACATCAAAGCCCTCGGCTGGGAGAGCGGCACTCTCAAGGCGGTCTGGGACAACATGCGAGGACTCGATCTCCTCTCCAGTTTGCCGTTTGTCGACGCCGGCGGTTTCGCCGCCATCGGCCATTCGCTGGGGGGGCACAACTCGGTCTATACGGCGCTCTTCGATGAGCGCATCCAGGTGGTCGTGTCGAGCTGCGGTCTCGACTCGTATCTCGACTACTACGGCGGCGACGAGAAGCACTGGTATCCCGAAAAAGGCTGGTGCCAACTGCGGTACATGCCCAAACTCGCCGACTTCCGGGGACGTCTGGCCGAGATTCCGTTCGACTTTCAGGAGCTGATTGGAGCGCTCGCGCCGCGACGGGTGCTGATCATCGCCCCGCTGCACGACAGCAATTTTCAGCACGCGAGCGTCGATCGCGTCGCCGCCGCGGCCAAACCCATTTTCGAGTTGTATGGCGCGGCCGATCGACTCCAGGTGTTGCACCCCGATTGTCCGCACGACTTCCCCCCCGAGATGCGGCAAGCCGCCTACGAAACCATCGACGAAGTTCTGCGTCGGAAGAAAGCCCAGTGATGCCCGAGGAATTCGTGCGGCCCGCCGAATGGACGCCCCACACGCAATTGCTGCTCGACTCGTACCGCCGCTGGCTGGGTCGAGAGCTCATCCCCCGCGACGGGTCTGCCGAGGATCAGGCGCGGGGACTCTTCGAAGCGCCGTTTGTCGTGGTGTCGCACGGCACGCAGGCGGACCCGATCCTCAATTACGCCAACCGTACGGCGCTCGAGCTCTGGGAGATGGACATCCCCGCGCTGCTGCAGACGCCGTCCCGACTGACTGCCGAACCGGTCCATCGAGACGAACGGGCGCGGCTCCTCGAACGGACCACGCCGAACGGGTACGTCGACGACTATCAGGGGATTCGCATCAGTTCCACCGGCCGCCGCTTCCGCATCGAACAGGCGATCGTGTGGAATCTCGTCGACGCCGCAGGAGCATTTCGTGGCCAGGCCGCCACGTTTTCCCGTTGGGTCGACATCGTTGCGGAGTCGCGAGCCACCCAGGGATAGCGATCCCCTGGGCGGCGGCAGGACGTCACGATTGCAGCAGCCGCGCGGCTTCCACTGCGAAATACGTGAGGATGCCATCGGCCCCCGCACGTTTGAAGGCCAGCAGGCTTTCCAGCATCGTCGATGGGCGGTCGATCCAGCCCCGTTCTGCGGCGGCGACAATCTGGCTGTATTCACCGCTGACTTGATAGGCGAACGTGGGGACTCCAAAGGTCGCCTTGACCCGGTGAACGATGTCGAGATAGGGCTGACCCGGCTTGACCATCACCATGTCGGCCCCTTCGGCGATGTCGAGCGCCACTTCCCGCAGCGCTTCGTCGCCGTTCCCCGGGTCCATCTGATAAGTCCGTTTGTCTCCCTTGCCCAGATTCCCTTTGGAACCGACCGCGTCGCGGAAGGGACCGTAATACGCCGATGCATATTTGGCGGCATAAGACAGGATCGCGACCTGTTCAAATCCGGCCGCATCGAGAGCGGCCCGAACCACGCCGATGCGGCCGTCCATCATGTCGGACGGTGCGATGATGTCGCAGCCGGCCCGGGCCTGGACGACCGCCTGCTTGCCGAGCATTACCAGGGTTTCGTCATTCACGACGTAGTCGTCACGGAGGACTCCGTCCTGACCATGCGTGGTGTACGGATCGAGTGCCACATCGCAAACCACGCCGATCGGGATGTTCGCCGCCTTGATCGCACGGACCGCCGTGCAGACGAGGTTGTCGGGATTGAGCGCTTCGTCGCCGTCGGGCGTCTTCCTGGCGGGATCGGTCGCCGGGAAGATCGCGACGGCGGGAATCCCCAGGTCCGCGGCCCCCTGCACCGCGCTGACGAGCAGATCCACCGTCAAGCGTTCCACGCCCGGCATCGAGGGGACTGGAGTACGCTGATTGACTCCGTCCTGCACAAACACGGGCCAGAGGAAATCGGCGGCGGACAACTGATTTTCCCGAACCAGGCGGCGCATCCAGTCTGTTCGTCGCAACCGGCGCAGGCGAACCTGGGGAAAACGTCCTTGAGCATCGATCGTCACTCGAAATCACTCCGAAAATCGCATGTGAGCAGGTCTGTCGCCGCCGCCGCGAAGTTCCCCGGCGTACTGAGACGCGGGGAATTCGGAGCGACGCTGTTGACTCGATGAATTTCCGCGCGAGACAGCGGCGCAGACCGCAGAAGCGCTCCCGTGCCGCCGATGGTAGCAGCGATGCAACCCGTTGCCTTTTTGCAACTTGTCTGGACCTGTTTTCCCCAAGAACTGTCTGGCGAGCAGGTCGGTGAGGATTTAGTCTATAGGCAGGCGGCGTTTCGAGCACGTCCGCCGACCCGTGAACATCATTTCTGTCGCCCGAGTTACCGGCGTCAGTTCATACGGATCACACTCTGGGCCGCTGCCAGAGCGGGAGCACGTCGTGTCACAGAAGAAATTCCTGACGACCGCAGAAGTCACCCACTTCTTTGGCATCGAAGAAGAGACCGTGCGCTCGCTCGTGGAAACGGGCGATCTGAAGGCGCTCGCCGACCGCGGGACTTGGAAATATCGTCGGGAAGACATCGAGGCGCTGATCAAGGCTGGACGCCTGCATCCCACCAGGGAGATGCCGACGGTCGACGATATGGATTTCGATGAATCGATGGGTTTCGGCGCTGCCGGTGCGACCGATGATCGCGTCGACTTCCTCGAATTGGACGAAGATGCACTCGCTGGCGAATCGACCATGATCTCGGGCAGCGCCCCCGTCGAGGCCGATGCCCTGCGGATGTCTTTCACCGAAGAGCCCGAGGGTTCAGCCAGCGACGTGCGGGTGTTCACACCCTCCGATTCCCCGTCCAGCGACAGCGATATCCATCTCCGCGGCGGCAAGAGTTCGTCGGAGACGTCGGTGATGCCCGGCGCACCGTCGAGCAGCGACGTTCAAGCTCTCGCTGATGACGCCGCGAGTGCGTCCAGCCAGTACTTGCAAAGCCTGGAAGGAGTCGATCTGGATCGCCTCGGTCGCGCCTCGCTGACCGGCCAGGAAATCCCCGTGGAGGGCATCGTTCTCGATCTGGACGATGAATCGTCTGGAAAACTGCAGCAGCCTTCCGTCGGCGGAACACAGCGTCTGGCGCGGCCCGAACTCGATCTACCGGCGGAATTCGCGGATGAGTTCGCCGATGAGCCAACCATGATTCCCTCGGGCGGCACGTCCCGACTGGAGATTCCCACCGGCGGCACGTCACGCATGGAGCCGCCTGCAGACCTTCCCTCGCGCCTCGAACTCCCGCACGAGCTGCCCCCGGAAGCCGAATCCGTTCTCGCGGACGAAGGCCTCGCCACGAGCGAAGGGGACAGCGGACTCACGTTCGAAAACACCGACAGCGGCCTGACGCTCGATACGGGCGACAGCGGACTGACGATGGACGCCGGCGACAGCGGACTGACGCTCGATGCCGCTGACAGCGGACTGACTCTCGACGCGGGGGACAGCGGACTCACCCTCGACGCCGGCGACAGCGGCCTGAGCCTCGATGGGGGCGACAGTGGGTTGTCGCTGGAAGTGGTCTCCGACGACATGGCGCCCGCCGTGCCCGTGGCCGCGACACAACGGATGCAGCAGATCGGCGAGATCGACGAGGATCTCGACTTCAATTCCGGCAGCGGCGATTCGGGGGGCACCCGGCGACTGGCCGTCGAAGAGAAGTTCGCGGAAGAACGGGCCTTCATCGACGATGACGAAGACGGCCAGCAGACGTCGGTCATCATGGTGGACGATGACGACGAAGGAGATGGCGATTTCGTCGGCACGTTGAGCGGAGCCGTCGACGCGGGTGAACTCGTTGAAGATCTCGAAGTCTCGGAAGATCTCGAAGGGGGCTATGGCGCCGACGAGCAATTCGGCACGGCCGAAGCCGACGTCATCGATGCGGAAGACGAAGCCTTCAGCGACGACGCCATGGGCGAGGCGGTTTCCGAAGAGGACGCCGACACGTACGCCGCCCCGGTGGCCCGGATGGAGCCGCGCCAACCCGCCTGGGGGGCGGTGACGGCGGTGATGGTGATGGGCGCTGCGGGCCTCATCGGCACCAATCTGTGGATCATGTGGGAAGGAATCGCCACGATGTGGACCGGCGGAGAAACCTCCGGTCCCGCGGCGATGTTGATCTCCACGATCGGCAGCATGCTGGGCTGACGGCGCGTCGAACTCTCAAGAATTGTGCGTGCCGCGGCTCTGTGAGCCGTGCAGTCGTCACAGCGGATTGCCGCGCTCGCACGGCTCACA
>JANRLN010000405.1:0-1857 GCA_033762515.1 Planctomycetaceae bacterium | reverse complement strand
CTGACCCGAAAACTCCAGGACAAACGGCAACACACCCTGTAAACTCATGCGATGGCCTCTTTGCGGGATGCAACTGTTGTGTGGTTACACAGTTAAACCCCCTCAGAGGCCATCTCGCTTCAGCGGCGACGAATAATCCGGGCTTGGCGCGCTCCAGCAGGTCTGCGGCCCCGAACGATTCGGGCACGTTTCATGGCGCTTCCGGCAGCGGCGGCATGGGGGGGCGCGGGCGGTACCACAAATGCACCACCTCGCGCTCCAGCGCCAGATGCACGGCCCCGTTAGGAGCGTCGGCGGAGATCGCGGCGTAGCCGGCCAGCGACTGGCGGCGATGGTCGAGGAGTGTGGCCCCCGTCCGTTTGTCGAGCAGTTTGACGATGCCGTCGGTCAACTGTCCCGATTGCAGATCGGTCGGGGGAGATTTGTAGATCTGCAGCAGCACCGACGCCGTCTTCGGCTGCTCAGAGGAAAAGGGTTCGCGATCCAGCCGGGTTTGCCAGACGACCTGTCCGGAGTCGCGCGAGATCGCCGCCAGAGGACCGGTGACAAAGGGCGAGCGCAAGCCGCCGCGAAGTTGCAGTTGCTGCAGCCCCGCCTGTTGCGGCACGCGTTCCGAGACCGCCAGATACCACTGCTCAGGATCGCGGGCGACGACAAGGCGTTCGATGTCGGCCGGGACATTCGTCAGTCGGGTTTCCGACCGTACGATCCCCGTGAATGGCTGCAGGATCCGCAGCCGCCCGTCGGCTTCGACCACGCCCAGACTATAGGGGTCGAACATGCGGGCGGCCGCCGATCGCGATACAGGTAATCTCCAGAGTTCCGCGTCGGCAATCAGATCCTGGCAGATCAGGGCGCGTCCGCCCGTGGAGGTGAACTTCCAGACAAATCGCCCCGATTGATGGAGAATGGTTCCCGGATCCAAATCGCAAGCACGCTCGCCCAACGTCGCTCCGTCCACGGCCGACAACCAGGCGAGGCGTCGGGCTTCCGGCTGCCAGAGGATCACCGCTTCGTCGTCGCCGAAGTGGAGGGCGCCCGGCGGGAGATCAAAGCGGGTCCACCGCCGCTCTTTGGTCAGCAGATCGATGCAGGTGAGCTGCCCCAACTCGGAGTAACACAGGAACTCGGAGGTGACGGGACCGACTTGGGCGACGATGTGGCCATAGGGATCGACCAGCCGCTGCTCCTCTTCGCGGACACCGGGAATCGCCGGCGTGATCTCTTGCCGGAGTTGATCGGCCGGCACACTGCATTGTTCCTGAGTGTTCAGATGCCAGAGGACGCGGGCCGCCGGTTCACCCCGCTCGTCAACGGGGGTCAGGCCGAACAACTCGGTTCCCACTCGCAAAATGAGCACTCGGCCCCGTCCCCAGGCGGCGACCGCTGGCTGATAGTGACGGAATGGGGAATTGGACGTTGGCAGCAGCACTTCCCAGGTCCCGGAATGTCCGCCGCCCCCGAAGCGCACCCGTCTCCCCTGACGATCCATCGAAATATCAAGTCGATCAAAGAACGGCGAGGACTCGACATCCACCGCGACGGCATAGTGATACACCCCCTCGTTGCGCTCCTTCGTGGCTTCAATTTCGATCGCCGGCGACCGGTTGGGCCAGGTGGACAGAAGGGGCGCGGCGGGAGGAGGAATTTCGGCGGTAGACGGGTCCAGCAAGGCGGCGGCGCGGGCATACTCATTCGCTTCCATTGCGAAACCGGCGGCGCGCAACTCATCCACCAACCGTCGTCGCAGGGGCAACGTCGCTCGTCGCAATGGGGCTGCATGTCCTTTCAGCAATCGCAATTCGACACCCAGTAATGATTGTCCCAGAAAGGGTCCGCGGCCCGCAGCGGGCAGCA
>JANRLN010000404.1:0-2734 GCA_033762515.1 Planctomycetaceae bacterium | reverse complement strand
AGATTGATGTTGGTGTCGAGGAAGTACGGGTCTTGCCAGTCGACGAGATAGCGACTCACCTCGGACCCCGGCAGAGCCTCGATGCGGAACTTCTGCCCGGCGCCGCGCCAGGCGGTGCCGTTCCAGATGTCTTCAAAACTGGTGGGGGGCCGCAGGATGTCGAAGTTGTTTTCGCTGAGGACGATGTTCCCCACGACCCCCGAGTTGCTGTTCACGCCGGCGCCGAACATCAATCGGCCCGTGCGGGCTTCCGCGAGGTAAGCGTCAATGTCGATGAACTCGGGCGGCGGAATCCGCGGATCCCAGAGGGGGTACGGATCGTTGATCCCCGGTGCGAGGGGGTCTCCCTGGGGACTCTGATCGTAGATGTATCGCTGCGGAAGCGGGTCGGGGCCGCGCCCCTGAGCGAGCAACTGATCCTGCCCGCGGATGACCGGCGCAGTCGAGGTCAGTGGACCGTCGCCAGGCTCGTCGACGAACAGCGCCGGGGCCAGCGGCGTCAGCAGATCATCGTTGACGGCGGCCCGCGGAGACTTCATCACCGGTGTCGGCGGAGCCGATGGGGCCGGCGTAAAGACCGTCGGAGTCAGCGGAGCCATTGTTCTTGGAACCGCCGGCGGCGCGGAATTCGCCCCCTTGGGAGCCGTCCAGGCAGTCCCAGGGGGAGCCTGTGCATACGCCGCATTTTGACCGCGGGCCAACTCCGTGGATGGGACTTGCAGCCATCCCGGGTCTTCAACGCGACTGATTTCCAGTCGCGGCGCGAGATCCCCGTTGCCTTCGAAGTAACCAGAGCCGCCGAGGCGGCGTTTGGACGCCTGAATCTTGCGCGGATCGGCGAGATCGCCCGGCTTGATGAGCGCGATGTTGCGAACCAGATTCGTGCGGGTGTGCGGATGGTCCCCCGCAATATGCACGTTGAACTCACGGACGCGGTAGACTTTGTCTTCGTCGATCCGGTAGAGGATGTCGATGACGCCCGGCTCTTCGGTGAACCGCTGCACGGGTTCAATCTTGGCGAACAGCCGACCCAGTTCCCCGTATTTTTCCCGCATCTTGTCGACATCGGCCGCCAGCTTGCGCTCGGTGTAGAACTCACCGCTTTCGATCGTCTGATCGGCCTTCAATTGCTCGGCGGGAATCACGTCGTTCCCGATGATCTCCACGTTGCGGACCCGGTAGCGCACACCTTCTGCAACGTTGTAGACAATCGTCACCTGCGAACGGTCGGCGTTGAATTTCAGCTCATGATCGATGGTCATGTCGAAAAAGCCGAGTCCCCGATAGTAGGACATCACGCTGGCTTTGTCGTTGGGGATCGTGGCGGGGTCGTACTTGCCGCCGAACGACCAGAGGATGCGCTTTTTGGTCTGCAACTTGAGATCGAGCAGCGCATCGGAGAAGAACTTGTTCCCCTCAAACTCGACATGCACCACGCTGACCTTGGGGCCTTCGTCGATCAGGAAGACCACTTCGCGGTCGTCCGGGTGATTGCCCTTTTCGAGCTCAACCGTCGCAAAGGCAAAGCCCTTTTCGTGGTACATTTCTTCGATGCGGCGGGCGCATTCACGGTTGGCGCTGACATCGTAAGGGCTGCCGACTTTCAGGTTCGTGAGCGCCTCCAGTTTGGCCTGCTTCATCTTCTTCAGGCCGCGGTATTCCACATTGCGGACGATCGGCCGCTCCAGGATCCGGTAGGTCAGTACGACGCCCGAATCGCTGCGACTGATGACCGGCTCGACCGACACGAACCACCGGGTGCGGACGAGTGCGTCGACGTCGTCCTTGATCATGGCTTGAGTCGCAACGCGGCCCGGCCGAGTCTTGACGTGCTTCTGGATCTCGGAGACCGGGATCGTCACATTCCCCTCGATGCGCACATCGGCCAATGGCTCATCGAGCAATTGATTCGCTTTGGAGACGCCCGGCTTCTCGAAGTCTTCAGGGGCCCGCGGCAACATCGGGGCCTTGTTTCCCAGGGCCGAACGCGGCCGGGGGGCGTCGTCTTCTTCAGGAAAATCCTCGGATTGAGCCCGGATGGTGACTTGGGGAGATTCCGAACGCGGCCCAAACCACGTCGTCCAGCCGCTTCCCTCGGGTTCCCATGTCAAGTCTGCGACGTCTGCTTCCGGAACCGGTGCAGCAGTGACCTTGTAGGTCAAGATCCACCCGCTGGCGATCCGGGACCACTGCGGCGTGACGGAGTCAAAGCGACCACTCGCTAACAGCGTGGCGACGTCGTCTTCCACCAGGTGCTGCGCCGGAAGCTGTCCGACGCGGCTGCGGAGCGACTTGGCGAGCATCCCGGGATTGTCTTCGGCAATCCCGGCGATGTGCACCGCCACAATCAGCGGGGGATTGGCCTTCGTCGGCGGTTTCGCAGCCCGCGCCGGGGAATTCCGGGGAATTACAGCCGTAAACCCACCAGGGGACTGAGCTTGCGCACCTGCTGGCGCGGCGATGGCGACCAGACAAGCCGTCACGAGGACGAGTCGCCAGGCGCAAAGCGGCCAGAGCGGGATGTCGCCGCAGTCTGTCGGTGTCGTGCGCATGACTTCCCTGTGACGCCGGGCCGCCGTCAGTGGCAGCCGCACCAAGTGCATCATCCGTTCTTGCAACGGCAGCAAACCCGGTCAGAAGGGGACCGCCGTCAGGAGGTCTGACAGCGCTCAAAGACCGGGCCGCGATTGGTAGTCGAATCGTCTGCCCCGGTAAAGATCGTTTTGGGGTGGGG
>JANRLN010000403.1:0-3344 GCA_033762515.1 Planctomycetaceae bacterium | reverse complement strand
AGAAATGTGGAGATTCTCGGGCCGAGGGTTTTGACGCAGGGTGCCGGAAAGTAGCCGTCACGCTCCGCGTGACGAGCGGGCGCAGGGGAAGCGTTCGAGTCGCCGAAGCGTTCGGCGCAGGGCTGATGCGGGCAAGACGCGGGCGACTGTTGTGTCATCACCGCCCCGTGGACACTCCGCTCATCACGCGGAGCGTGATGGCTACTTTCGTGGGCGTTGTCGCTTGAGCGCGACGTGAAATGGCCGGAAAGTAGCCGTCACGCTCCGCGTGACGAGCGGGCGCGGGGAACGCGTTCGAGTCGCCGAAGTGTTAGACGCCGGTGCGCGGGCCTGATGCGGGCAAGACGCGGGCGACCGTCGTGTCATCACCGTCCCGTGGACATTCCGCTCATCACGCGGAGCGTGATGGCTACTTTGGGCGAGGCAGCGACCACGCGGGCGTGGCTGCGGACTTCCTCCGGGGGACGCCGATGCGGGGGCGGGTCACTTCGAGATCATTGATCCTGAAGTTGGTCATTGATCCTGCAGTTGTTTCTTGAAGAACTGTTCGACCAGCTCGCGCGGTCGAGGATCACTCCAGCCACCGTGGCCGCCTCCCTGGACGACGTACAAGGTCACCGGGACTTGGGCTTTCTGCAGTGCAGCCTGGAGGAGCTCGCTTTGGCCGAGGGGGACAAGGTTGTCGGCGTCGCCGTGGCAGATCAGGAACGGTGGGTCCGCCTGGGACACGTAGGTGACGGGATTCGCCCGAGCGACACGGTCGGGGTGTTCCGTGATCGGACCGCCGACGAGCTTGGATTCCGGGGAATTGGCGTCGTTGTGACCGAAGCGTCCCGTTCTCCCCGCCTGCCGATCCATCTGCAGGAAATCGGTGGGGCCGAACCAGTCGCAGACGGCCTGCACCTGATGAGAAACGTCGCGGTGTCCGCCGAGAACTTCGAAATTGTCGACATCGCCCGTCGTTCCCAACAGCGCGACGAGGTGCCCCCCTGCGGAAGACCCCCAGGCGCCGAACTTCTCGGGATTGAGGCCGTATTCCCCCGCCTGGGCGCGGAGCCAGCGGACAGCGGCCTGGCAGTCCTGAATCTGAGCGGGGAACGGAGCATGACTGCTGAGCCGGTAGTTGATACTGGCGACGGCGAACCCCTGAGACGTCAGACTGAGGGCCGGGCAGTTCTCTTTGGAGCCATTCTGCCAACCGCCGCCGTGAATCCAGATCACGAGGGGCCGAGCGGACTTCGGTTCGGCGGGGACATAGAGATCCAGAACGTGGCGTTCGTGGCCCTTCTCGACATAGCGAAGATTCTTGAACGTGCGGGTGGTTTCCGCCAGACCGCGATCGCCGCCCCCTGCCCCGCCGGGACGGTTCTTGCGAAAGACCGCTTCTTCTTCGCGGGAGACCGTGCCGTCCTTGTTGGCGTCCATGCGTTCCAAGAGACGCTGCATCGGCGGCGGGAGTTCGTCGCGGGTGAGTTTGCCGTCGCCGTTGCGATCGAGTCGCGGAAAGGGATCGGCGTCGCGGGGAGGCTGCGCCGCAGACGATGAGATCGAAATCATGAAAATCGCGCAACAGGTCCGTGTTCCTCGGGGACTCCAGAACATGGGGGGCCTCCAGAATTCCAGGCAGGGGCTATGGCTCACGATGATGATTCGTGTCAATGGTGTGGATGGCGGGCGCGAGGGCGTCGACGAGTCGATTGAGCGGAGCCGTCAGTTCGTCATCCACCGACAGCAGGCGCCGCCAAACGCTTGCGAGTCGGCGGGCGCCGCGATGACGGACCGCACGACCGGAGGTGGTCAACCAGACTTGCCGGGCGCGGGCGTCGCCGGGGGCGTCGGTCCGCTGAATCCAGCCCTTCAGCTCCAGGCGGCGGATGATGGCCGTCACGGTGTTGGCGTCGGAAGCGAGGCGGTCGACGAGTTCTCGCTGGATCAATCCCTCGGTCCGCGAAAGTTCCGCGAGGAGTGCGAACTGGTCGGCCGTCAAATCGAGGGGCTGCAAGGCGTCATCGGCCCTCCGATGCAGCGTGAGGTATGCCCGCCGCAGCGTCATTGCCAGGTCATGCCCGTCAGCCATCGGCGGCGCCTTAATTGTACGTCGACGTACGATCCATCTTAAAAACCCTGCAGGGACGTCCAAGTTTCGCAGAAATTCTGCGGGCGGCCCGTCGGCGGCGGGCAAACTTCCCCGGTGGGGTATCCGCGGGGCTATTTGATGGCGTATGATCAGGGGACCGCCGCGAGGTGCGTCCTTGCCCTTGTGGGCGAGAGTGGCCAACCGCAACGCGAAGAGGATCGGAGGCAGATATCGCTAAGAACCGCAACACCTACGCCAAGCGTCAACGGGAATTCGAAAAACAGCAGCGGGCCGCTGACAAGCGGAACAAACGCGAAGAAAAGAAAGAGCCCGGTGAGGAAAGCCCACCGCCGGCTCCCCCAGACTTCTGGGCACTTCCCGACGTGTCCGAGCAGGGTCGGTGAGAATGACAAAGGGAGCACGGATTCCTGGCAGAATCTGTGCTCCCCGGCGCTGGACGACTCTGACTTCGCGCCGCCTCAGGGCAGCATGCTCAGAATGAAGAGCAGGATCAGCAGTCGCAGCAGACGATTGCCGCCGTTTTCGTTGGCCGGAACGTCGGTTGCGAACTCCGCCACGGCGTCGGCCGCGGGCTCTCCCACGATCGGTCCGAGAGCACTGCGGATCTTCTGCCCGGCATCGGCCTGCACCACAGCCGACGGTCGTTGCGCGAGGGTCTGGACCGCGGACGATTCGTGGTTGACGGGGCTGAGGGGCGAGGCGTGAACGTTGACGGCACTGAGGGCCAGCAACACGGCTGTCATCACAGCGAACTTCATTGCGGGGGACTCCGGGGAACCAAGTGGCGGGTTTTCACAGACTCTAGCGCCCGCAGATTGGACTCCGCCAGTGGATTTCCGGAGAAATCTCCTGAAATTTGAGGCTTCAGCCGGTGATACCGGCCCGGCCTCTCCCCCCTGGATTTTTTCACAAGACGACGTCGGGATTGACCGGCTTACACGACTTCCGGCAGCGGTTGAAACTGACTGTCGACAACGTATTGCGGCCGACCAGAGAGATCGGGCAGCTTCATGTTGTGGATGTCGACCCCCAGATTGCGGTATAGGGTTGCAAAGACTTCCGCAAAGTGGATCGGTCGATCTGCCACCGCGGCGCCGAGACGATCGGTCGCGCCGATCACCTGCCCCCCGCGCATGCCGCCTCCGGCGATCAAACCGCCCCCCACCTGCGGCCAGTGGTCGCGCCCGGCCTCAGGGTTGATCCGCGGCGTGCGGCCGAACTCGCCCCAGGCGACGACGGAGACGTC
>JANRLN010000402.1:0-5470 GCA_033762515.1 Planctomycetaceae bacterium | reverse complement strand
TGTTCACCCTCATCGACGCCTCAATGCTGCCAGAAGACTGCAAACAGTTGTACAAGGACCACGTGCAGGACCGCGTAAAGGCGCTGTCCTACTCATTCTCGGCGACGAAAACATGAGCGCGGAAATTCAATGGGCGAATGCCGGGCGATCGCGCCCTACTGGGGCCTCTGGTGAAACCGAGCATTCCGGCTTGTTAATAAGGGCTTCCTGCAGGAATGGAGGTTCCGAGTTGGGCGTGAGCCAAGGAAGCCTCGACGCCCCGTTCCGTCTCCACCAGCATCCTCGATAACTGTGCCCAACTCACCGATCCCGGTCGCCGCGAGGGGGCGCCTTCTTGGATCAACTTCACGGCCATCGCCATCTGGCCGAAGGCGAAGCGGGAAGGGTTCTCGCAGATCCTCGACCTGTCGGCGGGCATCCCCTCGCACGGCGGGGTGGCAAGGGTCGGGCGTCTTCAACCTCCCCCAGCGGTGCACTCACCCGCACTCTGCCAAAGATCGCCCGCATTCCAGCTCGTACTCGCCACAGGAGCGCGGCTGAGCTGGCGCATTCCGCGTCCCGGCATCCGCTGGCGTCGCCACCGGGATCTTTCGACCCGGGCCGTCCCGCGGCTTGACAAAACAAAATCGGCACGTGGATACTCGGCGGCCGTTGATCCTCGGCGGCCGCAGTGCAGCCAGAGTCTCGCGTGATTCGGCGGCCGACGGTGCGTGATCTCGCAGAGCCGCCTCAACGCCGGAAGTGCGACGCCATCCCATGATCACCGTGATCGACGACTACTTCTCAAAAGGCTGCGGACGCTGCGAACGCTTTGCCACTCCCGACTGCTCGACGCGGAAGTGGAGCAGTGGTCTGGCCGAGCTCCGGCGGATATGTCGGGAATCCGGGCTCGTCGAGACCGTGAAATGGGGACATCCCTGCTACATGCATGGAGGTCGGAACATCGTGATTGTGGGGGCGCTGCGCGGGGACTTTCGGCTCAGCTTCTTCAATGCCGCTCTGATGAAAGACGCGAGCGGCGTCCTCGAAAGACAGGGGCAGAATACCCAGCACCCCGACATGATCCGCTTTACCGAGAACATTCAAGTCGCGGAGTTGGAACCGGTCATCGTCTCCTATCTCCGGGAGGCGAAGAGCTATGCGGAAGCGGGCATCAAGCCCCCGAAAGCGCAGCGCGAAATCGAACTGCCGAACGAGCTGGTCGAGGCATTGGAATGCGATCCCGAACTTGCCGACGCATTCCATGCCCTGACGCCGGGGCGACAGAGGAGTTATGCCATCAACTTGAATTCGGCCAAGAAGTCGGAAACCCGGATCGCCCGCATCGGCAAGTTTCGCGACAAGATTCTGGCAGGAAAAGGCGCCTTGGAACAATGAACCGATACGCCGAGAGCCGGGCGCATCCATCGCTGGCTTACGTTTTAGCACTCTGTCAATGACGCGGGTCCAGTTGTGTCGGACGGTTGTGCCAGCCGTCGCACGTTCGCCGACATGACATTCCCTGATCGACGCTGCGGTCTGGTTAAACGACGGTGACTCGCTGCAAGAAAGACGCCATGCCCCTCAGGGACCAACTCGTGACATCTCTTCCCCTCGCTCGAATCTGCTGGGCAGCTCTCGTAGCTCTCGCCGCGCCGACGGCGAGTTCCTCTGCAGCCGAAACCACCGCGACTTACGAATTGCTCATCCTCGCCGGGCAGTCGAACGCCGTCGGCTATGACGCCAAGCCCTCCGAATTGCCCGCCGATGCGATCGACAAGACCATCCTCTTCTGGTGGAAAACGGGGGATCCCCCCCCGGATGAGCACGACTCCACCAGCGGCGGCTGGACCCATCTGAAGCCGCAACCGTTGGGGAAACCCAAAACGCCCCGTGCCGGGCGGCAATACGGCAACTTCGCCCAGCCGGACGGGGGCTTCGGACCCGAGATCAGCCTGGCGCGCCGGATTGCCTCACAGCCCAACGGGCCGAAAGTGGCTGTGGTCAAAGCGGCCTTCAGCGGCACGAGCATGGCGCAGGACTGGAACCCCGATGATCCCGGCGATGGCGGCAGCTGTTACCGCGCCCTGGTCACCCAGACCCGGGCGGCCATTGCCGCCGCACAGACGGAAGGGAAGATGCTGCGTCTGCGCGGATTTTTCTGGGTCCAGGGGGAGAGCGATGCCAACGCCACCGCAGCCCCGATGTATCAACAGGCACTCGCCCGGATGCTCGCGGCACTCCGCAGAGACCTCGACGCCCCACAACTCCCCGCGTTCCTGAGCGTGAACACTCAGTTCGGCGGCGGAAAGAATCCGTTCCTGCCGCAGGTCATCGCCGCGCAGCGGGCCTTGGATGCCGTCGAACCGTCGACCGTGTACGTCGACACGGAGACCGCCGCCATCGCCAACGCCGTCCATTGGAACGCCGCGGGAACGCTGGACGTCGGCGAGCGGTTCGCCCGGGCGCTGCTGGCCTGGGAAGCCGAGCATCGGGCGAACCCCTAACGAAGAACCCCTGGTCGCTCGCGGGGAGCCACCAGGGGTTGTCGATTCTTCAACGCGATGGCGGACCTGCTTGCGTTAGCGACGACGTGCCGCGACGGCGCCGCGCGGTGCGGCGGCGGCCTTCTTCGAGGATTCCGCCGTCCGTTGAGAGCCAGCGCTGCGGCTCTTGGGGGCATGCTCCTTGGCCGCCGCCCGACCGCCCGACCGCGTGCGGGTCGAGGCTGCGGATTGGTTCGCGGTTCCGGCGGCACGACCACTTGACCCGGATTTCCGCGGAGTGGCGTTCGCAGGGTGATGCGTCTTCGCTTCCACCGGAGCCGCCGCAGCGGCGGAACGACTGCGGGTTGCCGCTGGTCTCACCGGCGCTGGTTCCAGCGGTACTTCTTCGACGACGACCGCCACGGCGGCCCGGCGGCTGCGCGAGGGGCGCTTCGGCGTCGGCAGCGGTTCAGCCACCGCCGGCTTGATCCGGGGGAGCTTGTCCAGTGGTCGCGTTGCGTCATCCACCGGAATTTCACGACGCAGCAGGCGTTCGATCCCCTTCAGGAGCGCTCGCTCGCTTTCGTCGCAGAACGTCACCGACACCCCCTTCGATCCGGCCCGGGCAATCCGGCCGATGCGATGGATGTAGGTTTCCGGTTCCATGGGCAGGTCGTAATTGACGACGTAAGAAATCGTGTCGACATCGATCCCGCGAGCGGCCAGATCGGTCGCCACGAGGACCGGGGGCTGAGCCGATTTGAAGCGGACCAGCGTCTGCTGCCGGGCCGCCTGCGTCTTTTCGCCGTGGATCGCTTCGGCTCGGATGCCGCACGAGAGCAACTGCCGCACCACGCGGTCGGCCCCTTGCCTGGTCCGCGTGAACACCACAGTGCGGGTCACCGAGCGTTGTCCCAGCCAGGCCACCAGGAGCGACGTCTTTTGCGGACGTCCGACGAAACAGACCGACTGCTGAATGACTTCCGCGGCCTTCTGTGTCGGCGGGATGCGAATGCGGGCCGGATTCCGCAGCATGGAATCGGCTAGGGTGTTGATTGCGTTCGGCATGGTCGCCGTGAACAGCAGCGTCTGCCGATCGAGTGGAAGCTGACTGACAATCCGCTGGACGTCGGAGATGCACCCCAAATCGAGCATGCGGTCGACTTCGTCGATCACCAGGATCTCGACCGCCCGCAAATCGACCCCCCCGTGGAGATGGAGATCGACGAGTTTTTCGGGAGTCGTGATCAGGATATCAACGCTCCGCAGCGGACTGGCGATCTGCGACGCATCGGTGGAGTTGACCAGCGTGAGATGGTTCAGCCCCAGGTAACGACCGTAGATCGTGAACTCCGCCCCGATTCCCGCCGCCAGATCGCGATTGGCGGTGATCACCAGCGCCCGAACGCGTCGGGAGAGCGGGTGCTTGGGGGGCGTCGACTGCGACAGACGTTGTAAGACGGGCAAGGCGAACGCGGCGGTCTTCCCGGTTCCGGTTTCAGCAGCCCCCAGAACGTCTTTCCCGGCAACAGCTTCGGGAATGGCGAGGGCCTGGATCGGAGTCGGAGAGGCGTGACCGGCCTTGGTGACCGCACGGATGAGGGGCTCGATCAGCCCGAGTTGAGCGAACTTCATGCAGCGTCCTCAGGAGACACCGCCCACTTGTGGTCCAGCGGCCTACGATGCCGCCTCGCACTAAGCTGAGCAGTGTCCGCCACTTGCGAATCGCCGGACCTGACAGTGAGTGTCAGTATAGCGAAGGTTGAGACCGGTCGCCACCAACTGCCGTTCCCTTTTTTGGGCCCCCCAGTTTTACAAACCGGCGGCGATGATTGGGCGAAATGCAAATGCTGCGCCAGGTTCGGGTCTGGCTTTGATTGTTCGTCGCCCCGATAGAACAATGACCCAGGGAGTTTTTGATTCGCGGCCTTGAAGAAGTCGTCTGCTCTGATGAACAAAGCCTTCGTGCGGGAAATCGACGACGGTCCCACGCAATGTCCACGCTGCGGCGGTGCGGGGGTCGTCGTGCAGACGGAAACGCTCGTCGCACAGATCACGGCGGAATCTCGCGCGGCGATCTCCGGGGCAGCCTGGTTCTGCCCCACCCCGACCTGCGATGTGGTCTACTTCGACGCCTTCGGTGGAGTCGTCCCTCGTGCGGCGTTCGATCAGCCAATCGCCGGAAAAGACCTCGACGCCCCCCTCTGCCCCTGCTTCGGCCTGACACGCGCCGAGGTGGAAGCTGATGTCGCCGAGAACGTGGTCACGCGCACCAAGGCGGCCGTTCTCCGCGCTCAGTCTTCCGAAGCCCGCTGCCAGACGCACGCCCCCAGCGGCCAATCCTGCCTCGCCGCAGTTCAGGGCTACTATCTCAAATGCAAACGCGGGGAGCCTTAGGCCGCCTCAGTCCTTCTCGTATACCTTCGGCACCAGCCAAGAGGCCGCAGCGCCGATTTCGGGAACTCCGCCGGTCGTCGATTCATCACTAAAATCAGCCACCGGCGGATCCTCTTCCGGCGAGGCTCGCAGGCCCGGCACTGGGGGGAGTCCGCGGGTCGTGCGCAGCGCGGTCAACAGAGAATTGACCTCTTCCTGCTGCTTACGCGTCTGTCGGACGACAAGCGATTCGGTGGCGTAGACAGGAGTAATTGTCCCTCCAATTCCCTCATCAACTTCCCAGGGTCCGGAAGTCCCCTCGTAAAGTGCCTCGATCAAGTTGTCATATTGGAATCCCTCGACATCGACCGCGACCAAGTCATCGACGGCATACACCCGTGTTTCCATGGCTTCGTCCGCCAGGGCTTGAGTGCTGACGATGAGCACACCGCCCTGCGCAAAGAATGTCAGGCCCTGTGGGTCTAAGCTCAGAGTCTATCCGAAAAGTGATATTGCGGTAAGTTCAGTGATTGAGCGACATTGGGTGTTCCTCGAACCTGGAAGGAACGACGCATGGACGCGACGACTCGGAAGGCTTACCCCAGCGATCTGTCGGATGAGCAATGGGA
>JANRLN010000401.1:0-5495 GCA_033762515.1 Planctomycetaceae bacterium | reverse complement strand
GGTGACTCCAACCCAGCAGAGGGTAACCCTGAACTCGTTTGCGCAGACGACAGACTCGCCGGAATTGCGCCGTCTGGCAAGTGTGACGGACGGACGACGCCGACCCGCCCGGGGAGCACGCCCTGCGGGGGGACTGGAAAGCGGCGACGATTTACCCCAGCTTCAGCCCCTGCTCCGTAATCTCGAACGGCACGATCGATTCCTCGCACGCGCTGCCGCGGTGCTTGGCGACGTGGAGCGCCCGCCGCATCTTGAGGCCGTCGCGAATCTTCCCCATCAGGATGATGGTGTTGGCGTTCGACAGTTCATCGCCGCTTTCGATCGGGCGGCTGAGGAGATCATCCAGCAGCACCTCATGCGAAGTGTAGAGAAGCATGGCGGTGAGCCGGCGGTGGTCATACGCGTGCTGCAGGACCTGGGGTTCATACTGGCGATAGTGAACGCGAAAGAGGTCGCGTGCCACCCAGTCATGATCCTTGTGCAGAATCTGGTGGTAGATGTAGTCAAACACGTGGAACTGGAACGACTCGCTCGCTTTGTCGGCCGGCTCGACGCCATCGATCACGCAGCGGCGAACTCCATGCACGAAATTCGCGTAGAAAAAGGCGATCGCCTGGTCCAGCTTGCGATTGAGTTCAACCTTCCACTCCTGCCATTGATCGTGATCGATGTCGTGGACCGTCACCCGCCGGCCGCTCCGTTCGAAGATGTGGAAGTAGTCGAAGCGCGACGCCGCGGGATTCCAGAGATCGTCGGGTTCCATCGGGAGATCGACGGGACGCTCCCGCAACGTCCAGTCGGCAAGTCGCTGCGCGTAAGCTGCGTGGTTCTGTGCGTCGCCGCGGGTGGTCATGTCAAACAGGCAGCCGCGCTCCCCGTCCTGCGGCAATCCCGCATCCGCGAACTGCAGTCCGAGTTGTGTCTTGCCGATGCCCGTGGCTCCCATGACGACGGTCATGGTTCCGGGAATCAGACCGCCCCCGAGGAGCGAGTCGAGATCAAGGTTGCCGGTGCTGACGCGTACCGTCATCGGAAGTGTGACTCCGTACCGAAAAATGGTGAGGGGGCTGCGAAGTGTCCCGATCGCCCGGTCGGCACGCGTGGCATCGCAGCGTTGACCGCCGGTGTGCCGCGTCATTCTGATTGCCGGGTCCACCATTCATGGACTCATGCACTCAGGAGCCGAATTCGTTCGGTTCACGGACGCGAGAGCTCAGTTGGGTGCGTCGGAGGGGGGCGGTGATTCCTCCGCCGCCGGAATGGCGGCTGTGGAGGCGGATTGGAGTTCCGTCGCGACGCTGGTGAGGGCCGCCTCCGGGACAGTTCGGGCGACATTCAGGTTGAGGGACTGCGCATTCCCCGGGTCGCCCCCTGCCGCGCCGGCCAGACTCAGAATGGTGTCGGCGTCCAAATCGGCGCGATGCTGCGGACGAGTCGCCCCCGGCTTGCGCCCTGTGGCCTTCAGACCCCACCAGCCCACAACTCCGGCCAGCACCACCACCAGCACGATGACTCCCAGGATTGCCGAGAGGCCGGAACCTTCCTGAGAGTTTCGGGCCGCGGCCGTCTTCGCCATGCGTACCCGCCCGATCAGCAGCGGAGCACCGCGCGTGGAATCGAACGCGGTGTACGACATAATCTTCATAAAATAGCCGGTGAATACGATTTCGGCCTGGATGTCGTTTCCGATGGGCAACCCGTTGGGACGCTCGGCAAATACGACGACATAGGGAAACGACTTCGACTCGTCCGACCAGCCCCAGGCTTCGTAGGCCACTTTCAATCCGAGCGGATTGTCCGCGGGGGCGTCGTACTTGAGTACGCGACGAACGTGCATCCGCAGTCGCAGCAACTTGCCGCGGTACTTCGCCGGTTCTTCCCAGAGTTGCGTGAACGCGGGTTCGGGAATCGCCCGCTTTTCCATCTCACGCGTGGTCTGCGTGCGACTCCATTCCATGAGCTTCCAATAGGGGAGCATCTCTCGGGAACGGAGCGGAGTGCGGTCGCTGATCAGTTCCTGCAGCGTCGTGAATTTTTCGAGAGCTTCCGGATCGAGATCGTTCGTCCCCGGCACAACGACTTCGGCGGGTGTCTCCGGGGCCTGGTCCGCCGGCCCTGCCGGGGCGGGCTTCTCGGGTGCTGCAGCCGCATCGTCGGCCTCGGGCGCCGCAGCGAGAAAGCGCCACATGGCCGGATCGCGTGTCCGATCAAACAGCATCCATAACACCGCGAGACCCATCAGCAGGGAGAGGGCTCGCGTGGCGGGAATCGAAGAGCCATAAGGGCGGACAACTCGGCGATGCATGCGATCTTCGCCTTCCTGGGACCAGTTCGCCGTCCACGTTCGCCTGGGAACCCAGGCCGATGAGCAGGCGTGATCCAACTGTGGCCCGATTGAGGAACTGCCGACGAGACTCCGCTTTCACCAAGGGTCCAAAGGACCGCGACCGCCCTGCTCGGGAGGCCGGGGTCGTCGCGGTGGTTGAAGCCGTTATTGCGCGTTGCCGGACTTGCCGGGCATTTCAATGAAACTCACGCGACGCATCGGCTCGCCGCTGGGCAAGACCTGGCGCGTGCAGACGTCCACGATCTTCATGAGCTCCTCGTACCGCAGACGCGGATCCACCACCAGCTGAATGCGGTCGAAGGGAATCATCTGGATGTCGAAAATCGACTTCATGTGGTCATCGAGCCGTCGCAGGGACACCTTGTTCAGACGCCCCTGCAGCACGGGCCGCATCCCGACCTTGATCAGCGAGACCTCTCCCGTGGAGTCGGCGTCGATGAACAGGTTCAAGGTTTCCAGATGGGTGACGTCGTTGTTGCCTTCGCCGGTGTCTGGAGGGGCATCCCCCGAGACTTTGGTCAGCGCCACGGGGGGAGGGAGGTGCATCTGCAGATGCCCTTCCACCGGCGCCGGCTTGAACGTGAGGATGAAGAACGTCAGCAGCTGGAAGGCCATGTCGAGCATGGCCGCCATGTTGGACTGCACACCGCCGGGCTTGCGTTTGCGTTTGCGCACGTCACTCTCCATCCGCTTTGGTCATGGCGCTCAGGGAAAACTCGCGATAGCCCTGCTGCTGGCAAGTCTTGATGATCTTGTTCAGCGTGGCGAATGTGACCATTTTGTCGGCACGAATGATCACCGGGACCGGCAGGTCGCCGTCCTTGTTCAATTGCCCGGCTGACGACAATTCCAGCTTCAACAACCGGGCCTCGCGGGCCACGAACGGGTCGACGTCGATCACCTGGCCGTAGGATTGAACTTTTCCCTCGGCGTTGATGTTGAGCATCATCGGCTCCTTCTTGCCCGACCATTCCAGCGGCCGGGCGGAACCCAGCACCGGAAGCTTCAGGCTCAGATCCATCGATGCGCCCTTGAAGTTGATCACGAGCATGAAGAACGTGATCAACTGGAAGACCATGTCGAGGATCGGCGTCAAATCGGGTTCGGCGCTCTCGTTGCTATGTCCAGACATCTGCAGGCTCCTCCTGGAATGGGACTCAGGAAGCTGCCGGTGCTGCGGGAGCAGCAGCAGCCCCCGCAGGCTTCTGCTGGGCGCTGGTGTAAACGCGGCGCACAAGTTCTTCGGCGTCGTTAATGGCGGTCACGCTCAGGCTCGACACGCGGTTTTTGAAGAAGGCGAAGAAGTAAATCGCGGGCACCGACAACGCCACCCCTTCGAACGTGATCAGCAGCGCCTCGGAAATCCCCCCCGCCACTTCGCTGGCCTTCAGTTGCTGATCCGAGGTCGCGATGACGGCGAAGCTGGCAATCATCCCCTTCAGCGTCCCCAGCAATCCGATCAGCGGGCCCAGAGAGCCGATGACCGCGAGCATGCTGATCCGCTTTTCCATTTCGACGATGATCGCTTCACCGAGGCGATCGATCGACTCGCGCGCTTCGCCCAGGCCGCCCGACAGACCCGTCATGCCCGCCGCGACGAGCTGACCCAACTGACTGCTGCTTTCCTTGGCGGTCTTGTAGATGCTGTTGTAGTCCCGTTTGGCGAGTTGGTTTTCCCATTCTTCCGTCAGTGCCGCCGGGGCGACGACTTCCGTCCGCAGTTCGAGGAAGAGCTGAACCACCATCGCGACGAAGTAAATCGACATGGCGAACAGCACCCCGCCGATGACGCCGGATGTGTGGATGATCCACATCAGGGTGGACTGCTGGCCGCCGTGCTCGCTGCCTCCTTCTTCTTCTTCCGCAGCCTCACCTTCGGCTGCGGCCGGGGCGGCCCCCTCCTCTGCGGCCGGCTCTTGAGCCAGCAATTGGGAGGGATTGAGCCACAGTTGTCCTGGAACGGCCAGCACCATGAGACAGACCGTGAGGAACAGGAATCGTCGAAGCAACAGCGCGGTCATGCGTAAGTCCTGGCGTGTGAAAAGGATCGTCGGCTGTGGTAAACGGCGAGAGGGGGGCGATCAGGAGCGCACCTGTGGTTTCTCTACACGCAAATGAGCTCGATTCCAGCAGAATACCGGTGAGCCGCAGTCAAGGAAAGCCCGGCGATGCCGGCCGTTCGCCGGAATCGGTCAAAAACCTCCAACCGCGACCTGTACGTCGCTGGATCGTGCGCCACGATCGTCACCAACGACGCCGCCGCAACTCGCCGGCACGACTTCACGCGTTGACGAATTCGTGAGACTCTGCGGCCGGGCATCTGCCCCAAAGCCCGTTATTTCAATTCGATCGTCACCTTGTCAATCTTCCCTGGAAACTCGAATGGCACGTCGTAACTCAGATTCACCGGGGTGCCTGCGTCCGAGCCGACGTCCAGAGTTTCGTCGAGGGTGATGCGGATCGGCATGGTCCGGTCAATGCGGCCCTGGGCGACCTGCCGGCCGTCGACCGAGAGAGTTGCAACCCCCCCTTTGCCGATGCCGCCGCCGTCATACTGGAAGTCCATTCGCACGGTGTGCTTGCCTGGAGTGAGTTTGTCGTTGCCGGCGACTTCGTAATGAGCCACATCGACGAAGTTGTAGTGGAAGACCGGCTTTCCCTCGTCCAGGTAGAACGCCCAGCCCGCGAAGAGGCCCCCCAGCGTGACGATCATTCCCGACGTGTCGGCCTTGACGTCGACGTCGGCCGTGACCGACCACGACTTGTTCTTGATGTCCGGGCTGGCCCCTTCCGGGATGCGCGTCTGCCCTTGCCGGTACGTGAAGGAATTCCGGCCGCGCGTGAGACTGGGCCGGATCGCAGGGTCGAGGCGGCTGGTTTTGCTGCTGTCGAACGGCAGGACGTTGTACTTGGCCGCTTCCGCGAAGAAGAGCAGCTTCATCTCCCGCAACTTGTCCGGCATTTTCCCGGCCAGATCTTCGGCCTGCGAGAAGTCGACGTTGGTGTTGTACAGCTCCCAATGGTACTGGGTGATGAAATCCAGCTCGGAGCCGGAGGGGCTCCACGGCGGCGTCGGGGGCGTGGTGCAGGCCACCCAGCCGTCGTGATAAATCGCCGCGTTGCAGAACATTTCGAAATATTGCGTCCT
>JANRLN010000400.1:0-2052 GCA_033762515.1 Planctomycetaceae bacterium | reverse complement strand
AATAATTCCCTAAAAGTCCATTTTGGTGGGCGGCGCGGGTCGTCGCAATGATCCGCATCGGGTTTCGGGAATCAGGTTTCGGGAATCGGGGGAGAACGCCGGAACGTTGTTCCGACCGCGACGCCGGGAGCCTGTCGTTTCCCTCCGCCGGTGCGACCGGTAAGATCTGCGGGTCTCATTCACGGACCTGCTTGTGCGTTCGAGGTCTGCCAGTGACTGTCCCCGCGTCCGAATCCGCTCGCATCGTCTGGAGCACGGCTGTTTCTGCGGTCGAGCCGGACCTGCTGTATCGCGGATATCGAGTTGATGATCTGGCGGAGTCGGCAACCTTCCTGGAAACGGCCTTTCTGTTGGTCTCCGGGGACCTCCCCACCAGCGAACAATGGGCGGATTGGCAGGCCCTGCTGATCGGTGGACTGACGCTGCCGGACAACATTCTCTCCTGGCTGAAGCGGGTGCCCGCCGCGGCGACGCCGATGGATGTGCTGTCCGGGGGACTGACGCGTACACGCCTTGCCGAGGGACCGCCCGTGCGGGGCAGTTCGCAAGATGTCCAGGACAGTCTGCCTCACTGGCTCGGATTCGTCACGGCGGTGGTGGCTGCTCGTGTACGGATGACACGCGGCGACCTGCCGATGGAGCCCCGCGACGATCTCGGGTTCGCCGGAAACGTCTGGTGGCTGTTTCAGGGACGTGAACCGTCGCCGCCGGTGGAAAAGTCCCTGGAAACGTTGCTCGTGCTCGGGGCGGATCACGGCATGGCGCCGGCGACGGTGGCGGTCCGGCTGGCCGCCGCGACTGGAGCCGACTTTCCGGCGGCGCTGCAGGCAGGCATCTCGGTGGCAATGTCGCGTCGCCCCGTCGGACAGGCTGAAGCGAGCTTGGACGTGCTGCACGAAGTCCGGTCCGCCGATCGGGCTCGCGTTTGGGTCAGTCAGATGGCGGCCAAGGAGAAAGCGATCGCTGGGTTCGAGCACCGCATTTATCGCGTGGGAGATCCCCGTGCCGACTGGGTGGCGCCCCTGTGTCGGCGGGCCGCCGAACGCACCGGACGGCAGGAGCGTGAGGAGCTGGCCTCTGCAATTGAAGGAGCCGTGTGGGACCAGTTGCAACGGTTGCCGTCGGTGATCTGGCCGGCAGCCCGATTGCTGGACTACCTGGGGTTTGATCGCGGGACATTCGGTCCACTGTACGTCATCGCCCGGATGGCCGGCTGGGCCGCTCACTTTGTGGAACAGCGCGAATCGGGCCCCACTCCCGCAACGACGACGCTCTACGTGGGCGTTCCCCCGCGGCGATTTCAGGCGGATCACGAACGGGCGTAAGAAAACCTCGCTGCGTGCTGAGAGACGACGGAACTCGCCAATCCGAGTCTCAACACGCGAGGAAAACCGGAGTCTCGAATCCCGAACGCATGGATCCCATGGGATTGCTCGGGAATCGTCGATTCAGATTCCTGCGTGATCTGACGCCGGTCTCTCCTGGAACGCCGGTCAGCCCTTCGCCGGCGGCATCCGTTTGTTCTGAGTCTGGATCTGGAAGATCGGCGTGATCAACAGTTCCATGACGGCCCCCGCCGGAAGGTTCGGCGTTTGCGCGGCAGCGGCGGCTTCATCCGCCAGCGCAATGTCGCCGCGCTCGCGGTAGCAATGGCTGAGGCCGAGCAGAGCGCGTTGATTGAATGGCTTGGGGAAGAGTTCCGCAGCGCGATTGAGAGCGGGAATCGCTTCGTCGAACCGCGACTGTTGCTGCAATGCTTCTCCGCGGAGCAATTCCGCAATCGCCTCGAAGGGTCCGGCGTCGGCAACCGATTCGATTTCGCCGATGGCGCGTGTCGCCATGCCGAGTTCGAGGTAGCCCTCCGCGGCAGCGAGGCGTCGAACCACCTTTTGAGCGTCTTGTGGAGTCATTGGAGCGTCTTCAATCTTAGAAGCCACCACAGGTTCGACCGCGAAATTGGGGTCGATTGCGAACATGCGACTGCTTTCCCACCGAAGCAACATTTGTGCCGTTTTCGTCGCCAATCGCCTTCTGGCACTGTAACCACCGGCA
>JANRLN010000399.1:0-3652 GCA_033762515.1 Planctomycetaceae bacterium | reverse complement strand
TCGGGGGCGAATGCGATGGCAGCATTGCACGCGGCAATCGCTTCGATGAATTTGCCCTGGCGCTTCAAAGAATGGCCGCGCTGCGATAACGCGATTGCATCTCGGGGTGCGAGTTCGACGGCTCTACGGGTCAAATCGTCTTCAATTCGGGCTAGCCCCAACTCCTCAGCGTACCCTGCCAGCTTGCAGAGAGACTGCGCCGCATAGGCGCCGTGTCCATCGTTCTGACACTGAAAGTCGACGAGCTGGTCGATCGCATCGGCCGCCGCCGCCAAATGTCGCTTGGCCATCAAACCGTACAGATGGTCGATCATGCGGTCGACTTTCGCTTTGGCTTCGTGGGCGCGCATCCGTCCGCCGCGACGTCCGCCCACCGCGCTGGGGTAAGCCGGCAGATCAATGCCCGCCTCGTCGTCTTCCGCCGATTCCTCAATCGCGAATCGCGACGCAAAGGCTTTGGAGTGCGAGGCGGGTTGCAGCCAGGCCTTCAGGACCCCTACGGCCTGCGGACAACGCAGTTTGAGCGCCTGGTTCCCCGCCCATTTCATCAACGACGTCGTCGGTCCTCCGGGAGTACGAAAGGTCACCGCGACGTCCCGAAAAACACCCAACTGCAGAAAGGCGGCTCGGACCGACTTGCCGACTCTTGCATCGAGCGACAGGCCGTCCCAAGCGGCTTTCCAGGCGCGATGGGATGCGGAAATGTTCTCCTGGTTCGTCGTCAGCCAGTTTAAGAACTCGGTTGCCGCCGGGCACGTCTTCGCTGCGATGGTGCACGCCGAATCGAGGAATGCATCCTCCGGCAACGGCTGAGTTGCGAACAGGAACTCGAGACGTTCGCGGATCTCGGCGTAACGGACAACTTCCTCGAGTTCCTCGGCGGCAAGGAGCCGTGTACTGTCCGGCAAGCGACCATCGAGCAGCATGAGGGTCAGATCGACCGCCTCGGACTCATCGACAGCGTCGATCAGCCGGTGTTTCAGTTCATCGTCACTGCTCACGTGAATCGTGGCGAAGTCATCGTAGTTCTGCAGCGACCAGAGCATGCTGGGTGAGACCGGCTGCCAACCGGAATTGCATTTTTCGTAAGTGAGCGCGCTCCACCCGTCCCCTTCTTTCCGAAGAGCCAATTTGGCGCGCGGCGAGAGATAGGCTGTCGTCATTTCGGCTGCACTGGAATCTTGGCTTGGGCGAACAGTTTCTGAATAGCGTCGGGCAAAGTTTGTCCGAGTCGCTTCCGCGATCGTTTGGCTGCCCCTTGTGCGGCGGTTGCCGTAGCGAGTTTTACCGACTCGAACGTACAAACGGTCAGCGGTCCATAAATGTGAACCTCGATAAACTCATGATCGAGTGCTGTGGGTCCCGGTTTCAAGAGAATCCCGGGAAATTCCGATTCCGAAGTCCGCGGACGCAACTGATCGCCCAGTTTGGCGCACGCATGTTTGTGGCGATCGGCCCAGATTGCACGAAAGCCGGGTGGGAGTTGGTAGTTGCGATCGCGCAGCCAAACGGCGCTGTTGCCTTCGAACGTCGTCGCCCGGTGTGCCACCATGTGCGTCTTGAGGGTGATGTGGCATTCTCCATAGCCGGGGGCCGACAATCCGTCGGCACTGAGAGCCGCGTAGTGAACTACAGGTTCACCCTTGATCTTGAACAATGTCCACTCTGCGTGCCCGCGAAGATCATGCCAGTCGGTCTGGCCTCGCTCCGGATCGAACGTGAACCGCAGCTTCAGCCAGTCGTTATAGGCCGGATAGAGTTCGGTATGTCCGTTCGCGACGGGCAAGAGCTTGTCAATCGTGCATGCCATGACCGCCCGAGAATGCGCAACGGTGGCCGCGAACTTCTCAAATGCATCTTTAGCTCCGCGTGCGACGGCAGCGGCTTCAGCTTGCTGATACCGCTGCTGCAATGCCCCTTTCTCTTCGCTGGTTTCGACGCGTCGCACATTGGGAAATAACGACGGTCTTCCGCAGTGTGGGCACTGTTCCCGGTCGAACGGGACTGGAAACTGGCAAAATTCGCAAGTCGGCGGGGCTATGGGGGTCGTCACGGATGGATCTCAAACTATCGAGCATCAAGTGAAATCACGTACAGAGCAAGCATGCATGAGGGTACCGTCGCCTAAAAAGGTCGACGTGAATTCATCGACGCTAATCGTTCCCCTCCTCCGCGAACTCCAAATCAAATTCAAACGGCCGGCTCGCGTACCAGAAACAGGCGGTGAACCAGAACCAGAGGAGCATGTGGCCGATGAGGTACACCCAGAAGGGGAAGACGATCTTGAAGCATTTCGACACCAGGAAAATGCCCATCACCGCTGCGGCGGACCACTGGATCAGGTTCTCCATCGTGCGATGGGAACCCCGCAGCACGCCCGCAGCGATGGTCCCCGCGATGATCCCGGTAGGGACGACCAGCGCGATGAACATCCAGGCTCCGGCGAGGAACATCTCGTAGTAGAGGTAGATGTCGTACGCGAGGACTCCCAAAAAAATCAGCCGCTGCGTCCCGTGGACGCGCAGCAGGAATCTTTGACATCTCGCGAACATCGTGCGCCTCGCGAATCGACGGACATTCCCAGTGAGGAATTGCTGACCATGAGCAGGCTAACGCGCGCCAACGCGGGGCGAAACGGTTTAAGTCGGAAATCGGGCCACAAGAGACGCGAATGGGATGCCTGGAAAAGGTGAGCGGCCGGGGCGCTCTCGGGAGCGTCCCGGCCGTCGGGGGCGTGATGTTTTGAGGTGTGCTGTGTGGCAGGTCGTAGCCCGTCTCCCGGCGGGCCGGCAGGAAATTTCTCTCGGACTTCGAGCGGGCTGTTCGCGATCAGCCCGAGTTGGTCTTGCGAGTCATTGGCTTTCGCCGCAAGCAGCGTATTGCACAGGGCATGCCACTGGGACGCCCTGATCCCGAGCTCTCAGGGGCGCAGCGTCTCAACTGATTTCCAGACAATACGTTGCGCAATCAGGAAAATTCTGCAAGAGCCTCCGATTCGGCGCAGATCGGAACACTGTTGTAACCGTTACAAGCGGCATTGTTTGTAAGTCTTGCAAATCTTACAACGCCATCTTCGCGCCTCTCGCTGCCGATTCCCCCAGATCTCCGCCGTATCGAGTTGCAGCCTCAACTCTGGCCAATTCGGCTGCTGCATTTCGCCGAATTCCGGATAACTCGGCAGCCAGCGCCGCCAATCTCCCGCCTGCGACCGTCGAGCGGTCACTGGACTTCGCGAACCTCGATCTGCAGCTTGCCAATCACGGTGATCAGCGAGGTAAAGGTCGCCAGGGGGGCGCCGTTGGCATCGGCAAAGGTGGCATCCCCCAACTTGATGTGGGTCGCACCGATGCCGCCGCGCCCCAGGGTGCCGTCAATGGGGACCCATTGGTCGTTGAGGCGCGCCTCGGTCCACATATGCCCACCGAAGGCCGACGGACCTTCGATGTAGACCAACCCCACTGCCACGCGCGACGGGATTCCTTTGGCCCGCAACATTGCCGCCAGGAGAACCGCGTGTTCGGTGCAGTCCCCTTCCAGGTTGCGGGCGACCTCTCCCGCTGAGGCCAGAGCGGTCGAGAAATTCTTGTTCTTCAAGTTGGTGCGGACGTACGACTCCATCGCCTTGGCAATCGCGGCGGGATCGGTGAGGGTC
>JANRLN010000398.1:0-4400 GCA_033762515.1 Planctomycetaceae bacterium | reverse complement strand
TACACCATTCCGCTCAAAGGTCGGTCAATCCCCGCCGAATCCCGGCTGCCGAACGCCGGATCCAGGTCAGGAAGTGTTCGACACTCTTCGTGTCTTCAATATTGGACAGAATTGAGGTTTGACGGGTGACTTGCCTCGACGTCGTACCTGATCCGAGTGGTATTTTCCGGTCCGCCACTCGGCGGAGCAACGTGTGAGGCCAAGTCCGCGATACGATACTCCAGCGGCGGGGATGTTCCCGCGTGATGCGACTTGGATCATTGCGACGGCCATGCAGGTCCCTCGGCCGTTATGCACCGCCGTCTCTGACGCTCTCGATCGACGTTCGCAGGCGACCTTTAAAAACTGGACCCCCGAAGTCGTGCGAGACTTCGGGGGTCGGAGTGTTCCAATATTGACTTTTGGCGTCGAGCCCACTCAGCCGGGGGGGCCGCTATTGGTTGGCCTTCTTTTCGTTCTTCGCCTTGCGTTTTTCCTTGAGAGTGAGGACCGGCTTTTTTTGCGGTTCCTTCTTGGCTTTGTCAGCTCTGCCTTTATCCGCCATGGGAATGATCCTTACCGATTGCCGTATGGGGGGGGACAGGCCGGTGTCCGATCGACCTTGGTTGGAGTATGGTCGCGACAAGGCAAGTGTGTCAAACCCTGCTGCCCGGTTCACAGCGCTGGGGTGAGTCCGTTTCCCTTACGATGGTTTCTCGAAGCCGCGCCCCGTCGTTCGTCGCCGGAGACTTCGGTCACACCCCGGCAGGGGAGGCCTGGGACGGAACTGTGTGCAGGCCTGCAGCGACTGCGACGGTGCGTTCACGGATTCCGAGCGTTCTCCACGCCTACGCATTCATTGGTCGGGTCAGCCTCCGATGATGGCCGCAAGTCGCTTCCCTGCCCCCCCAAGGGCCGAATATTTCTGCGGCGGCAATTTCCCGGGGGAGGGGCGGCAGCCGGCATCCCGATGGAGGCCATTTCAGGGACGTTCCTGGTGGTGTTGGGAATGTGAAGTCGGATACTGAACTTCAGTGCGGGTGTGCTGTCGAGTTCGCCATAGGGATAGCTTTCCCGTTCTCGGTCGCTATAATCTGACGGTTGAGCCACTCAGGGATCGGGCGACTTCGGGTCGCCCGTCCCTTTTTCATTGATGGGTTGCAAACGCCCGGTCAGCATTCGCTGTCGTCGCGGCGCCCGGCTGAGCGAACCAATCGACCTTCGCCGGTCGGCAGGGAGCGAGGAGTGAACCACATGGATCAGCAGCCGATTTCCCGAGAGGGGTATGACAAGCTGCGTGAGGAACTGCGGCAACTGGAGGATGTTGAGTTGCCGGCGATTACTCAGGCTGTCGCCGACGCCCGATCGGAAGGGGATCTCCGCGAGAATGCCGAGTATCACGGACAACGCGAGCGTCAAGGACTGATGCAGGCCCGAATCAACTCGCTGAAGTCGAAGCTTTCCTTCTGCTATATTGTGGACAAGTCGACTCTGCCGAAGGGAATCGTCAGCTTCGGCACGTGCGTGACCGTCAAAGATCTGAAGTACGACGACATCGAGCGCTACGTCTTCGTCGGACCTGGAGAGGAAGACTACACGAGCGATCCGATGAAAATCCTGACCAACAGTCCCCTGGCGCAGGCCATGCTGGGAAAGAAGGTGGGGGATGTCGTTCAGTTCGACGCGCCGCGGGGGGTGCAGAAATATGAGATCACGGGCATCGACGACGCGCTCTAAGTGCCTGGGATCACGTGCCTTCGACTTCCGGGATTGACGCATCTGCGGTTCCCGAAGATAGTTCCCGCGGATGACGGTGTTTCCGATGAGCCATCACGCCGATTACGCGCGTCAGCTTGCCGAGCGGGCCAAGGGAGCGTCGCGCCTGTTGGCCACTGTGGGCGGCGCCCAGAAGATCCGCTGGTTGCATGATGCCGCCGATCGGCTCGTTGCCGGGACGTCTGAGATCCTCGCTCGGAATGAACAGGATCTGCTGAAGGCTGCGGACTTCGGTCTGACCTCGGCCGCGATCGACCGTCTGCGATTGACCGGCGAGCGCATCGCGGGGATGGCGCAGGCTCTGCGGGATGTTGCAGCCCTGACCGATCCGGTGGGCGAAGTGATCGAAGGTTACAACCGCCCCAACGGGTTGCAGGTGCAGCGGGTGCGGGTGCCGCTCGGGGTGGTGTGCTTCATCTTCGAATCGCGCCCGAACGTGACCGCGGACGCGGCGGCGCTGTGCGTAAAGAGCGGCAATGCCGTCATTCTCCGCGGCGGGAAAGAGGCGCTGCAGAGCAACGTCGCATTGTACCGCATCCTCAAAGCGTCGTTGGTCGCCTGCGGACTTCCAGAGCATGCCGTGCAATTGATTGCCACTCCCGAGCGCGAGGTCGTGGGGGAACTGCTGAAGCTGCGGGAGTTCATTGACGTCACCATCCCCCGCGGCGGCAAGTCGCTGATTGAGCGTGTTTGCGCCGAGGCGACCATGCCGGTCATCAAGCATTACGACGGCATCTGCCATGTCTACGTCGACCGAGCCGCCGATTTGGAGATGGCGCTTTCGATTCTGCGGAATTCGAAATGCCAGCGAACCGGGGTCTGCAATGCCGCAGAGTGCGTGTTGATTCACGCCGATGTCGCCGACCGATTTCTGCCGATGGCTGCCGCGATGTTTGCGGAGGAGCAGGTCGCCGTACGCGGCTGCGAGCGGATTTGTGCGGTCATCCCGGGCGCCCGGCGGGCGACGGAAGAAGATTACCGCACCGAGTACCTCGACAAGATCATTTCGGCACGGGTCGTGGCGTCGCTCGATGCAGCGCTGGAACACATCGAGACTTATGGTTCCCGACACACCGACACAATTGTGACGGGAGACCTGGCGGCGGCCGAAACGTTCATCGCACGCGTCGACGCGTCGGCGGTTCTTGTGAACGCGAGCACGCGATTCAATGATGGCGGGGAATTGGGTCTTGGGGCGGAAATTGGGATCAGCACTGATAAGTTTCACGCTCGCGGACCGTGCGGCCTGCGAGAACTCACCAGCTACAAATGGATCGTCCGCGGGCAGGGACAGGTCAGGACGTGAAGGTCGTTCGAGTCTTCCGGCAGTGGACCTGATCTGACGATCCCTCCAACCTCGGCTCATGGAGGAGCCTGACCATGGGTGACGTCCTCAGTCAATCCGAAGTCGAATCGCTCCTGGCGGCTCTTGATCAGGGGTCGCCGGAACCCGCCGCTCCTTCCGCGGCGCGGACTCGAGACGATTTTCGCTCGCATGTGACGGTCTACGACTTCAAGCGACCGGAACGCGTCAGCAAAGAGCAAATGCGGGCGTTCCAGGCGCTGCATGAAGGTTTCAGCCGCGAATTCGGAGCGGCCCTGAGCAGCATGCTGCGCGCCATCGTGGAAGTGAAGTTGATCAGCGTCGACCAGTTGACCTACAGCGAATTCGTATTCAGCCTTGAAAACCCCACGTGCTTCAACCTGCTGTGGTCCGCGGGGCTCGACGGCCACTTCATTCTGGATCTGAGCCCCTCGATCGTTTTTCCGATCGTCGACCGCCTGCTGGGGGGCGGCAAAGACGGAGGAACCGAGTACCCGAGTCGCCCATTGACCGAGATCGAGCTGAATCTTGCCTCTCGAATCACGAATCTCTCGATTCAAGCCCTGGAAAACGCGTGGGACAACATCTGCCAATTGAAGCTGCGGGTGCAACAAGTCGAAAGCAACCCGCAGTTGGTGCAGATCGTTCCGCCGAATGAAGTGATCGTCCTGATCAGCTTCGAACTGACGATGGGCGACGTGCGCGGGATCATGAATCTGTGCATTCCCTTCAACACCATCGAACCCTTGAGCGGCAAACTCTCGTCGGATTCGTGGTCGGCCTATCAGAAGAAGGCCCTCGATCCGGAACAGCTGCGGCATCTCGAAAGCGGCATTCGCCGGGCTCCCGTGGAGTTGGTCGTGCATTTGGCGGCCACCCATGTCACGGCCCGCGAGCTCGCACAACTGTCGGTTGGGGATGTGATTTTGACCGAAAATGACGTGCGCCACGGGGCCAAAGTGGTGGTCGAAGGACGACCGATGTTTCAGGCTTTTCCGGGGACGCTCAAAGGGCGCAAGGCTATCCGCGTGGGGGTCAATCTGGCGCTGCCGAAGGTGTCAGCTCCCAGTGCTGCGGCTGCTCCGGTAGCGAAAACGCCCGCCGCGGCAGCGCCGCCGTCCAAACCCGCCAAGAAATGAGCCGGGATCGATGCGGAGGGTCTGTTCCGCGGTCAGGCGGAGCCAACTGCCACTTTCCCGGCGGGTTCTGAGCCTCCCTTCTTGACGCAATGACTTGTGAGCGTTAAGAATAGGAATATCCCCGAGATCTGTCCGCGGGTTCAGGAAGTCTGTCGCGCGGACGGCAGGGGGTTTGTCGTCGG
>JANRLN010000397.1:0-6980 GCA_033762515.1 Planctomycetaceae bacterium | reverse complement strand
CAGAATCCACGCCGGGTGATTCATCCCCGGATGCGGGATCACCGTCAGGTCGGCGTCGTCGATATCGGCGACCAACTTGTCGGCATAGAACAGTGTGAAGCGAAAGACGGTGAGCGTGTGTTGCATGGTGGGACTCCGTTCGATGACCAGCCCGCAACGCCAGCAGGGGCGAGTCGACACATCGTTCGCCCTTGCCGGGCTGCGGGTTCATAGTGTGGATGCTTACTTGCCCGCGTGGGCAGCGGATGCCAGTTCCGTCGCCAGATGCCGGACGTTCGCGATCGCGACGCTGACATCCAGCGCCCCCGATTCCGGCGGGTTCAGGCACTTCACCAGTGCCGAGCCGACAATCGCACCATCCGCCAATCCCTGCAAGCCACGCACCTGTTCGGGACGGCTCACCCCGAAGCCCACCGCCAGCGGCAGCTTCGTCTGCTCACGCAACTGCGCGAGCATCTTGGTCAGGTCGGCGGCCAGTGCTTCTCGGGCTCCCGTCGTCCCCGCAACCGCGATGCAATACACGAACCCGCTGGCATGTTCCAGGATGCGCCCCAATCGCTCCGCCGGAGTCGTCGGCGCCACCAGTTGGACCAGCGCCAGACCGGCCCGGCTGGTCAGCGCCGCAATCTCGCCCGCTTCATCCCCCGGCAGGTCGGGAACGATCAATCCGCTGAACCCGGCCTCGACCGCCTGTCGCACGAAGTTCTCCGAGCCGCTGCGAAAGATGATCGCATAAGACACCATCGCCAGCAGGGGCGCCGAAACGTCGCTGCTCACCGACTTCACGGCGGCGAAGATGTCGCGCAGCGTCACCTTTTGATTCAGCGCCCGTGTGTAAGACGACTGAATCACCGGGCCGTCGGCGATGGGATCGCTGTATGGAAAGCCGACTTCGATGAGATCGGCCCCGGCTGCGGCGAGTTCGCGGATCAGCCGCGCGGTCGTCGCCAGGTCGGGATCGCCTGCGGTCACGAAAGGGATGAACGCCAGTTGCTGCTGCGATTGCCGCGCGGTGAACGCGTTCGTAATGCGGGACGCCGGAGTCACAGGGTTCTCTTTTCTGAACGCGAAACCGCGGGAGGAATGGGGCCGTAGCGACGAATGATCAGCAAGGAATCGGCACGAACCACGGAACACTCGGAAGGACACGGAAACGACAACTGAACCACAAAGCCGCGAAGAGCACGAAGAAATTCAGGAATCGAAGCGACACCGGCCGTTGACCAAACAAACTTCTGCTTTCCTTCGCGTCCTTGGCGTCTTCGTGGTTCTCCTTTGAATTCGCCCGTCTATTCGAGGGCTTGTCCCGTGAGCCGGGCGACTTCGTAAACATCTTTATCGCCGCGACCGGAGAGGCACACAACAAGGACCTTGTCTGACGGAAGCTGCTTGGCGCGCTGGATCACGTAGGCGAGGGCGTGCGACGACTCGAGCGCCGGCAGAATCCCTTCGGTGCGGGCGACGAACTGCATGGTCTCCAGAGCTTCGCCGTCGCGGATGGCGACGTAGTTCACGCGGCCCGTGTCTTTCCAGTAACTGTGTTCGGGTCCCACGCCGGGATAGTCCAGCCCCGCCGAGATCGAATGCACATCGGCGGTCTGGCCGTCGTCATTCTGCAGCACGTAACTGTAGCTCCCGTGCAGCACCCCCTTCTTGCCGAAGCTGAGGGTGCTGGCGTGTTCTCCCGGCGCGGCGCTCCGGCCGCCGGCTTCGACGCCGGTGATGGCGACCCCGTCGTCATCGATGAACGGATAGAACATTCCGGCGGAATTGGAGCCCCCGCCGACGCACGCGATGACTTCATCGGGCAACCGGCCGAAGGTCGCCAGCGACTGCTCGCGGGCTTCGCGACCGATCACCGACTGGAAGTCCCGGACGATCATCGGGAAGGGATGCGGGCCGACGACGGAGCCGAGGATGTAGTGCGTGTCGGCAACCGATGCCATCCAGTCGCGCATGGCCTCATTGATGGCGTCCCGCAGCGTTCGCGAGCCGCTCTTCACCGGACGGACTTCCGCCCCCATCGTCCGCATGATGAACACGTTCAGCTTTTGCCGCCGGACGTCTTCCTCCCCCATATAGACGACGCAGGGCAGACCGAATCGGGCGCACGCGGTGGCGGTGGCGACCCCGTGCTGACCGGCGCCGGTCTCGGCGATCACGCGCGTCTTGCCCATCCGCAGGGTCAACAGCGCCTGGCCCATCGTGTTGTTGATCTTGTGGGCGCCCGTATGGTTCAAGTCTTCCCGTTTGAAGTAGATCTGCGCGCCGCCGCAGGCTTGCGTGAGCCGCTCCGCAAAGTACAGGGGATTGGGCCGGCCCACGAACGTCCGCATCAGGCCGTTCAACTGCTCCGCGAACGCCGGGTCCCGCCGTGCTTTCTGGTACTCCTCGGTGAGCTGCTCGAGCGCGTACATCAGCGTTTCCGGCACAAACCGGCGGCCGAATTCGCCGAACCGCCCGGCGGCGTCCGGAACCTGAGACGTCGCTTTCGCGGGAGGAGACGCTGCCAAGGTGCTCATCAATGCCTGCTTTCGACGAATTCCACAACGGCAGAAAGCCCAGGGATGGAAATCCCCGGGCTTCTTCGCGCACCGCGCTGCCCAGTTCTCAAGATTATGCGACCGCGCGGCAAACCCGGTCAATTGAGCGACCTGCAGACACGCGGACTCCCGCAGGGTTCGCCCATCAGAACCGGCTGGGGCCGACTAGAGCCGCGCGATCTTGACCGTCGACGGAATTTCGAATCCCAGTCGGACCCGGTCCCCCTGCACGCGGACCACGCCGATCCGCACGTTGTAACAGGCGGCGACGAACTGACTCGGCTTCAGCGTCACAATCACCGGGTGGCTGTCCCCCTTGCGGAGCGACATCTGCACGCTGCCCGGCTGAATTTCGTCGACGGTCAACGTCACGTCTTCAATCAACACCTGTTCGCCGGCTCGACGCGAAACAGCCAACATACGGAACCTCCGTGAACTCCTGGACTTCCCTGCGAACTCCATCGCAGGAGGAGCGTTGACATCAACGCTCAACTGGTCGACGTCTCCACCGCGAACTACGGTTTCTCGACCAGCCAGATGTTGCGGAACCGAATCGGGTTCCCATGATCCTGCAAATACAGCGGGCCCGGTTCAGGGCCTTCGGCCACCGGCGCCGCCGTCGTCGTCTTCGGCAAGGCGACGTCCTTCTGCACCACCACCCCGTTGTGCTTCACCGTCATCCGGGCGTCGTCCGTCTTCTTCCCCGCAGCGTCGTACTTGGCGGCGGTGAAGTCGATGTCGTACGTCTGCCAGCTCAGGGGAGGGAAGCACATGTTGACCGACGGATCCTTGATGGAATAGATGCCCCCGCACTCATTGTTCTTCCCCTCCAGCCCGAACGAATCGAGGATCTGCACCTCGTAGCGCCCCTGCAGATAACAGCCGCTGTTGGCGCGGCCCTGGCCCCGGGCCTGCGGCATGTACGACAGCAAGAATTCCAGGTGCACGGTTGCGTTCTGAAATTTGTGCTTGCTGGTCACCCCTTGAATCAGGCAGCCCTCTTCATCGAGCTTGCCGTTCTGAAAGGCCTCCGCCGACTTCCCATCGAACAGCACGATCGCCCCCGCCGGAGGCTTGGCTCCCAGCGTCGGGCTCTCCCGTTTCACCTTCTTCAGCGTCCCAATCCGCTCGTTGCCGGGGGTCAGGATCACGATCGCGTCGTCTTCGAAAACGGCGTTGGCGTCCGGTCCAAGGAACTCCAGCTTGCCGTTCTTCAATTCTCCATCCCCTTCGAGGCGCTCCCCGCCGAGGAATCCGTCTCCCGGCAGACCTCCGGGATAGCCCACGCCATGAAACTTGCCGTTCCCCAACGCGATGATCTGGGCTCCATATTTCGTGAGGGAGCCGCTGACGTCGACCTCTCCGGAGTACTCTCCCTGGAACGCGAAATCGCCGTCGGCGTCACTGGCGGACAGCACGGCAGCAGGCTTGTTGTCCTGTGCCTCACAATGCGATGCGGTCAGACTGACGCAGGCTGCGGCAAGCCACAGCACAACACGTGCAAACATCAACCAGACTCCTTGCGGGCACAGATCCGGGAAACGGACGCTGAGGCATCCGGCGGGTATTCTGCGAAGCGCGCGTCGTCGATGCAAGGACGCCGCACCCCGTTCGACCGTGAAGAATTTTTGCCGCAACCTTTCGCGGCCCGGCATTGACAATACAACCGCCGCGGGGATCACCGCACTCGGGCGGCGGCCGGCTTGATCGGGTCCTTCGGCGGCTTGGTCACGCGCACTTCCACGTCGGCCAGCCGCACTTGCGATCCGATCACCCGGAAGACGACGGCCGGCTTGGAAACGTGGAATGTCGCATCCGCGGCCTCAAGCTTGGCGACATCGGCGGCCGCGCCCTCCGCCGCCGCAATCACCGCCGAGGCTCGATCTCCTTCCGTCCGCAATTCGATGTTCAACCAGCGATCCGCGGCAGCGGCGTAGGCGGCGGAAGCGAGCGTCTCGTCCTTTGATTTCGGATCGGCCTTGTTCCGGTGCTTCTTCAACTCCGCCTTCGTCGGCGTCACGATCAGCGAGTAAAGATGCCCCTGCTTGTCGAGCTGCCCCGGAGCCGGATCGAAACCAATGTGAAAGGCCGTCGCACCCGCAAACTGAAGTTTCAACGTCACCACTCCATCGTTGAGCGGCAATTGCCAGCGCGACGCCGCGGCATGGTTGTCGGCAGCGATCTGCCCGGCGACAAGCACCCCGTCGGCAACTTCCCAGCTCCCGAAGTTGACCGTCCAGTTGTCCGGCCGAGCCGTTCTGAAATCGGCCTTCGTCGCCATCGGCGGATCAGCCAGGGCCGTCGACCAGCCGACCACCATCAATCCCAGTGCCAAGACGCATCGTCGCATGGGGACTCTCTCCTCCAACGAACACCGTACCACAGTCACCGTCGGCTCATGAGGATACCGCTTCGTCGGAAGCCGCGATATCAGACTTGCGATCTTCTCAACCACAGGGGCGGCGAGGCGCACGTCTGATCTTGACAGACCGCCGCAAGGCTTTATGCCGTCGGCGCACCCGGGCCGTCATGCTCCAGGCGTTTGCCGAGACTGGCGACGTCGTCGACGGCATACCCCAGCGCGCGATAAAACTCGATGACGCCGACATTGTTGCTTCGCACCTGCAAATTGATCTTGGGACACCCGGCGGCACGAAGCAGAGCTTCCGCGGCGTTCATGACAGCCCTGCCCCGGCCTTTCCGTTGATGATCGGGATCCACGGCCAGATAGTTGATCCATCCGCGATGGCCTTCGTAGCCCGCCATCACAGTGGCGATGACCTGCCCCTGAGAAACTCCAACGAGAAACAGGTCGGGCCGCACGAGGAGCTTCCGCGCGATGTCCTTCCGCGGATCATTCCAGGGGCGCGTCAACCCGCACCGCTCCCAGAGATTGATCACCGCCAACTCATCGTCGCGCTCATAAGGGCGGATCTGGAATTCAGCGTCACTCACAATCCGCGGAGCCATCCTCGACGAAGAGCCGCCTGGAAAACGCGTGCATGGGAGAGCCAGAAATCCGGCCCACCCTTAGCCCTCAACCCTCAACCCTCAGCCCTTAGCCCTCAGCCCTCCGGCTCAAAAGCCGCAGCCGTATCCGCCATTGTAGCCGCCGCCGTAAAACGCGCCGCCGTCGTAGATCGACGGATAGGCGAACGCCGCATAGCTGGGATAGGAATAGTAGCCGTAGCGTGCGTAGCCTAACGGATAGGTGTAGGACGGGCGATAGGCGTACGAACTGTAGCTGTAACCGACATACGGGCGTGAGTAGGCGGGATAGGCCACACCGACGCCGTAGCCGGGTCCGTAGAAACTGCGGGAGTACACATAGGGCCGGTAGTACGCGGAACGGGCATAGCCGCCGTAGACGTACGGCCGGTAACCCGACCAGCCATAGCCGTAAGCGGGAGAGCGGTAGCCGTAGTACAGGCTGGGACGGGCATAGCTGTACCCGTACCCGCGATAGCCGTAGCCCCCGTAGAATCCCCCGCGGCGATACCCGTAGTATCCGAAGATGCCGGTCGTGGCCTGACCGAGCTGCGTGACGATCGGAGCGGTCACCCCGGCGTCCGTGGCAATCCCCTTCGCCTCAGCGGCGACGCAGGACCACGCGAGCACAGCCGCAGTGAAGAGACTCAGTTTCCCAAGGAATTGCATTTCGCCCCTCCGGTCGTTCTGACAGATTCGCGTGGCGCGCGCCCATCGGCTCTGCTGACGCCGCAGCATCGATTGACGCCGCAGCATCGATCAATCTCCCAAGGCCATCGTAGGACTGCCAAACCGCTCCGGTCAACCGGCTCTTGGAGCACCGCAAGAAAAGCTGAGAATCTCCGCAGAGGGATCAGTGTACAGCCGCCCGAACGCCCTCCAGCCACACCGTCCCCGCCACCAGCCACATCCTCCCCGCCATTGGAAGAGAACTCAGTTCCCCATGAGAGTCGCGGCGTGAACACATCGCGCTCCCGCGACAACGCCCGCCCAAAGTAGCCATCACGCTCCGCGTGATGAGCGGAACGTCCACGGGGCGCGGATGACACGACAGTCGCCCGCATCTTGCCCGGTTCCTGCCGGCGCCTAACGCTTCGGCGACTCGAACGCGTCCCCCGCGCTCCGCTCGTCACGCGGAGCGTGACGGCTACCTTCCGACCATTTCGCGTCGCGCGCACGCGGCGACGCTCGCCCAAAGTAGCCATCACGCTCCGCGTGATGAACCGAACGTCAACGAGACGCGGATGGCACGACAGTCGCCCGCGTCTTGCCGACATCAGGCCTGCGCACCGCGCCTAACGCTTCGGCGACTCGAACGCTTCCCCCGCGCTCGGCACGTCACGCGGAGCGTGACGGCTACTTTCCGGCACCCTGCGTCAAAACCCTCGGCGCGAGAATCTCCACATTTCTCAGAAAAATTCCGATTTTCCTCTTGACGATCACGCCTAC
>JANRLN010000396.1:0-3793 GCA_033762515.1 Planctomycetaceae bacterium | reverse complement strand
GGATTGCATTGGCGCCGAGACGCGACTTGTTGGGAGTGCCGTCCAGATCGATGAGCCGCTGATCAATCAGGGCCTGATCAGCGGCGTCGCAGCCGACGACGGCGTTGGCTATCTCCGTGCGGACGTTTTCAACGGCCCTCCGCACTCCCCAGCCTCCCAGCCGGGTGCCGCCGTCACGCAGTTCCACGGCTTCGGCGGCGCCGGTGCTGGCGCCAGCCGGGGCGATAGCGCGACAGGGTCGCCCCCCGGCGCAGGTCACGACGGCTTCCACCGTGGGACGACCACGGCTGTCGAAAACTTCTCGGGCGGTCATGTGGGTGATGCGAGGCATGGGCGCTTTCTGGGGATCGCGAGATCGCAGGCGATTGAGGCGGGACGTCTGGGTGCCTATTCAGGCAGTCCGGGGGCGGGAGTTCGTGTGAAGAAGTCGTCGAGGGCGTGGTCCAGTGTCGGGGGAGGATCGGCGAGCCAGCGGAGGGTCGTCTGGCGGACAGCAACAGGTTGCCAAGGATCGCGCAGGTAGTCCACCGTACTTTTGCCATCAATGCGAGCCAACAGGCACCCGGCCAGATGCCGGACTGCCCGCGCCGTGGTCGCCGTTGAACTCACCGTGGTCTGACCAGTCGCATCGACGATCTTGCGGTAGCGTGACCAGAATGCCGTGACGAGTCGACGCCAGTCGACGCGCTGATCGTTACTGCGCAGCGACTTCAGCAGCAGATGACTCAGAAAGAAACCCAGGTCGAAGGCCGGGTCGCCGTAATGACCGGTTTCGAAATCAACGAGGGTGACGCCGTCGACGTGAACGAGGACATTTTTTGGGCTGAAATCGGCGTGCACAAGACAGACGCGGTGTCGGTTCATTTCCTCGATCAGGTCGTTGATCGCTGAATCGATGCTGGGATGGACGCGGGCGATCCAGCGATAGAAGGGATCGATCCGCAGTTCATCGAACAACGACCAGTCCGCCGCGTCGGGCAACACGTCGGGACGACCGGCAGTTTCTCGGTGGATGAGTCCCAGGTAGCCTCCCAGGCGGTCCGCAACATCGAAATCCAGCCGATCTTCCAGGAGCCGTTGCTTCCAGACCGCGTGATCGGGGCGGATGGCTTCGAGGGCGAGTACAAAATTCTCGCGATCTTCGAAGAGGACCTGCGGGACGGCACCGGGGGGCAACACGGGGAGCAGGGCTCTCAGGACTTCCGCCTCGCGATAGATCCGTTCACAGCGGCTGAACCAGTCAACTTTCGTCCGCAATTGAGGTCGCGACTGCTTGATCACCAGCGGAGGCTGGTCATCAGGCTCGACGCGCAGCACGAGATTGGAGACTCCCCAGGCCAGAGGCTGCGCCGTCGCCGTCGATCCGGGTCGGAGGCGTCCGGTGCGGTTGAGATAGTCAACGACGTTGTCTGCCGAGAGTTCCCACATGGTGAGTGGCAGTATTCCTCAGGTGTGTTGGCGGGGCAAGGAACGACGTGGGCGTTAGGAGTTGATGCCGAAAGAAGCTGGCGGCCTGCCACGAGCCCCGCTGCGGCGGAATTCGGCGTCTTGCGCGCCCACTCCACAGCGAGACGCTGGCGGAGACTCCGAATGCGCGGGTTGACGGGGATCTGCATCATCGACTGTTTCTGTAATCTCTGATATTCAAACGACTTGCGATGGAGAATCTGTAGCGATTGTGGGTCCCGCAGCGTTGCCGGAATTCGTGTTGATCGGGGTGACGCCGTGCGGTCGATGGAGAGACTGCCTACCCGTGCGCCGCCCGGTCCGGTGTGATGGGGAGTTCCGTTGGGATGGGCTGCTGAGGCGGCGAACTGCGGAATTCCACCGGCAAACCGAACTTTTCGTTGCTCGCCGTGCGCGGGGGGCTTTACAATCGCTGGCTGGCCTCTCTCGATCGATCATTGACGGGAATCCGCTGAGGATCGGTCGTCGAATGCTAGGCAATTCCAGGGACATTGTCCCTTCCGGTCGTCCTGAACGAAAGGTGTCTGCGATGGTCCGCCGCACAATCGCGGTCCTGTGTACTCTGGCATTTCTGGCGACCGGAGTGGTCGTCCTTTCAGGAACGTCGGAAGTCGCGGCTGCTGGTAAGAAGACCGCCAAGAAGCCGCTCACGAAGCTGCAGCATGATCCGAATGCCGCGGAAGTCGATCTGTTCGCGGGGATCGAAGCCGGCCAGCTCTCGGCGAAACTGATCCCCAAGAACGCCTTCGGCGGGAACGTTCTCATTGAGAACCTGACCGACGAACCGTTAACGGTGAAACTGCCCGAGGCGGCTGTGGGCGTGCCCAAGCACCTCGCTCAGTTCGGCGGCGGGGCTGGTGGCTTCGGCGGTGGTGGGCTTGGCGGCGGCGGGCTCGGCGGCGGCGGCGGTCAACAGCAGACCGGCGGCGGGTTTGGCGGCGGCGGCGGTGGACTGGGCGGTCAAGGCGGCGGTGGTGGTGGATTCTTCGGCGGTGGCGGTGGCTTCGGCAGCATCCCCGCAGAATCGGTCGCCTCAGTTCCCTTCAACAGCGTCTGTCTGGAACACGGAAAGCCGGAACCGACCGTTCGAAGTGAATATGTTCTGGTCCCCGTGGAAACCGTCTCGAACGACCCCATCCTGCGCGAACTCTTGGAAGTCGTCGGCACCGGCAAGGTTGATCGGCAAGCGGCTCAGGCGGCAGCATGGCACCTCACCGACGACATGAGCTTTGAAGAACTCGCCAACAAGGCCGTGATTCATACGGGCGGCAATCCACCGACTCCGTACTTCACGCGTGACCAGCTCATGGGGGCTCAAACTCTGCTGGCCTTCGCGAAGCAGAAGTCTGAAGAATCGCCGAAATCGGCGGAACCAAAGCCGGAGCGTCCGGAAAACATTCGGTCGACGCGGACAACTGCTGTCGCAAAGTAGTTTTCGTCTTTCGACATCGAAGTGCAGAAGCCCAGGGATCGCGATCCCTGGGCTTCTTTCATTCATACCCCTTGACGCATCCATGCCTGCTTGTTGGACTACATGGGTCCTGCCTGCTCCCGCTCTCCCTAAGATCGTCCCGCCTGATTCGGAGTGCCTCGCTATGACTCCGTGTTTGATGGTCCTGAATTCCTTGTGGGTGGTCGCTGTTGCGGCGGCGGAAACGTCGCCGACTCCGCAAGTCGAATCGACCAGGCTGCCGCCTCCGGCGGAACGGAAGATCTCTTTCGAGCAGGATGTGCAGCCCCTCCTGAAGCGCTCCTGCTGGGGCTGCCACGGCCCCGAAGCCTGGGAGTCGGGGCTGCGGCTCGATCGACGCGATAAGGCACTTGCCGGGGGAGACGGCGGCAAGGCGATCGAAATTGGCAAGAGTGCGGAAAGTCGGCTGATTCATTACGTCGGCGGTGTAGTCGCCGACAAGCTGATGCCTCCCGATGGCGAGCCCCTCACTCCCGAAGAGATTGGAATCCTGCGTGCCTGGATCGATCAGGGCCTCGACTGGCCGACATCGCCGGTTGCGGAAGACCCTGCCCATCGACACTGGGCCTTTCAAGCGATCCGGGCGCCCAGGGCGCCCGAAGGAACCGCGGGGCATCCGATCGACCGCTTCATCAACGCGAAGTTGTCGGCGCAGGGAATCCGTCCGTCGCAGCCGGCGGAGCGGAACGCCTTGATTCGCCGGTTATCGCTCGATCCAGGGCGATTGCACGTTAACTCACGCACCGAGCAGGACTTTCTGAAGATAGGCATCATCCCAGCCCGCTTTGAGACGTTTGTTCTTGATGCCGACTTTGGCGGTCCGCTCGTTCTTTAAGAGGCTCAAGGCGGTCCGCC
>JANRLN010000395.1:0-9304 GCA_033762515.1 Planctomycetaceae bacterium | reverse complement strand
TTTCTCGGCTTCCTGGACGCGGTTCACGGGAACCTTGTCGAAGTAACCCTTGCCCCCGGCAAAGATGCTGATCACCTGGTCGGCGAAGTGCAGCGGCTGGAACTGCGGCTGCTTGAGCAACTCCACCATGCGGTAGCCGCGGTCCAACTGCTGCTGCGTGGCCTTATCGAGCTCCGTACCAAGCTGGGCGAAGGCTTCCAGTTCGCGGAAGGCGGCGAGGTCGAGACGCAGGCTGCCGGCGACCTTTTTCATGGCCTTCGTCTGGGCGTTGCCGCCCACGCGGGAGACCGAGATGCCCACGTTGATCGCAGGACGCACGCCGGCGAAGAACAGGTCGGGTTCGAGGTAGATCTGGCCGTCGGTGATCGAGATCACGTTCGTCGGGATATAGGCCGAGACTTCCCCTTCGAGCGTTTCAATGATCGGCAGGGCGGTCATCGACCCGCCGCCGAGTTCATCGCTCAGCTTGGCGGATCGTTCGAGCAGACGGCTATGGCAGTAGAACACGTCGCCGGGATAGGCTTCGCGACCGGGAGGCCGCCGCATCAGCAGCGACAACTGGCGGTAGGCGACGGCCTGTTTGGACAAATCGTCGTACACCACCAGGGTGTGCTTGCCGTTGTACATGAAGAATTCGGCGATGGCGGCCCCGGCATAGGGGGCGATGTACTGCAGCGGAGCGGGGTCGGACGCGGTGGCGGAGACGACGACGGTATAGTCCATCGCGCCGGCCCGCTGCAGGGCCTCGACCACTCCGGCGACGCTGCTGGCCCGTTGACCGCAGGCGACGTACACGCAAATGACGCCGCTGTCCTTTTGATTGATGATGGCGTCGATCGCCACGGCGGTCTTGCCGGTTTTCCGGTCGCCGATGATCAGTTCGCGCTGGCCGCGACCGATCGGCGTCATGGCGTCAACCGCCTTGATCCCCGTCTGCAGGGGCTGCTTCACCGGCTGCCGCCCGGCGACGCCGGGCGCCATGGTCTCCAGGGGGCGGCTGTCGGCCGTGATGACCGGTCCCTTGCCGTCGAGAGCGTTGCCGAGCGGATCCACGACGCGACCGAGGAGGGCGTCGCCGACCGGAATCGACAACAGCGCGCCCGTCGTGCGGACTTCCATCCCCTCGGTGATTTCCAGGTAGTTCCCCAGAATGATCACACCGACGGACGTTTCTTCCAGGTTGAAGACCTGCCCGCGGACACCGTTAGAGAACTCGACCATTTCCCCCGACATGCCGGAAGAAAGGCCGTAGACTCGCGCGATGCCGTCGCCCACTTCGACCACGCGCCCCACTTCGGCGGTGTCGATCTGGCCGCGGAAACCTTCAATTTCCTGCTGGATGACTGAAGCGATCTCGCCCGCGTTGAACTTCATTCAAGCACCTCTCGCGCAGTTTCCCGCGCAATTGCCGTAAGCGATTTCGGACTGAGCCGTCGTAGACCGTATCACCGACACGAATCACCAGCCCGCCCAACAGTTGCGGATCGACGGCGGTCAGCAGAATCGGCGTCGCCGCCAGACTCTGAGACAGTCGTTGCTGCAGACTCTCCAGCGCCGCCTCCGACAACGGAGCGGCGCTCGTCACCTGCACGCGGACTCGACCCGTCCGCCGTTCTTGTTCCAGCACGGCCGCGGCATGCACCGCCCGCACGATTTCCAGACGCTCGTGAAGAGCCAGCACCTTGAGCAGACTGACGAACAGCGGCGTTGACCGCGGGGCCAGCACCCGGTCGATCAGACCGAGCTTGGCGTCCTGCGAGGTGATCGACGTGCACAGCAGTCGCTCGAATTCGGGCTGGGCGTTCAGCACGTCCTGCACGAACGAGGCGAGCTCTTCCAGAGCGGAATCGACCTCGCCGGTCTTCGCTGCAGCCTCCAGCCAACTGACGGCGTAGACCCGCGCGACCGACTGGACGCTGGGGTCTTCCATCACGCTGGGAAGCTGATTCGAGGAATCGGCTGCGGCCATGAAATCGGTCTTTCGATCGAACGACACTCGCGCGGCGTCCCGGAGTGAAAGCTAGTTCTTGCGGACATCCATCTGCGACAGCGCGTCACGCACGAGACGCTCGTGATCATCCCCCGTCAGGTTGCGCTGCAGCACCTGTTCGGTGGCCTGCACGACATTCTTCGCGACAAAATCGAAGATTTCGCCCAAGGCCGCATCGCGAGCCCGTTCGATTTCCGTGATTGACCGCTGCCGGGTCGCTTCCGCTTCCCGCTGGGCCGTCGCCAGCATGTCTTGCTTCATGTGTTCGGCGTCGCGCCGCGCTTCGGCGAGGATCGCCTTCACCTCGTCCTGCGCCTGGGTCAGCTTTCCCTGATACTCGCGCAACAGAGACTCCGCCTTCACGCGACTGGCTTCCGCATCAGCGATGTCCTTGCGGATGCCCGCTTCGCGCTGATCCAGCGCCGCAGCCAGCGGCGCCCAGGCGAACTTGCCCAGCACGAACACGAACAACAGGAAGGTCACCAGCGACCACAAGGCGAGGTCGGCCTTGAAGTTCATCGGCAGACCCGTTTCGTGGGCTTCGCCGTGCGCGTCATGACCGCCGGCCGCGGCATGATCTGCGGGTGGATGCTCATCGGCACCGTGAACCGCGCCGCTGACGAGGCAGCAAATTGCCATCATCAGGAGGCCGCACCAGGTCCAGGACTGAAGTCGACTCATGGCTTGATCCGCAGACGAAGCTGAACCGGGAAACCGAAGCCCAGGCACGCACCGACGGGATCGCCCTCGGGCGAACCATGCCTTGCATGCCCGACGCGACTAGCCGCCGATGATGCACACGATCAGGGCGAAGAATGTCGCACCTTCGATGAGCGCCGCGGCCAGCAGCAGCGCCCCGCGGATGTCGCCGGCGACTTCCGGTTGACGAGCCATGCTCTCGACAGCGGCGGCGCCGATCTTCCCAATGCCGTAAGCGGCGCCGATGATTGTCAGCGCGGCGCCGAACGCGCCGGTGAAGTTCAACAGCGGAACGCCGGCGGCGGCGGCGGCTTCTCCGCTTTCCTGAGCGAAGGTCGGCGTTGTCGTTGCGAGCAGCACCACCGCGGCGAGCACAACCAGTTGCAACATGCGATTCACTTGAGAATCTCCTCTTTGACTCAATCGTCAGGAACGGAGGCCCGGTCGCATCGACCGACGCCGGACTTGGCTAGTGCGGATGCGATCCCATGCCGATGAAAATCGTCGCCAGGAACGCGAACACATACGCTTGCAGGAACGCCACGAAGAGCTCCAGCATGCCGATGCCGATCTGCCCGAGAATGCTGGCCGGCATCACCAGAAACCATAAATCGGGGTACGGGGAATCCAGGATCGAAGCAATGAACCCGAGCATCACCCCGATGACGGTGTGCCCCCCCATGATGTTGGCGAACAACCGCACCGCCAAGACCCCGTGCTTGATGAACAGCCCCAGGACTTCAATAACAAACATCATCGGCACCAGTGCCAGCTTCATCAGCGGAGGTGCGTCCAGCGGCGGCACGAGATTCTTCAGGAACGCGGCCGTTCCTCCCAGCTCCCTCGCCCCAACCAGATACGTGCAACCCAAGGCACACAGGGCCAGGGCCCCCGTGACGTTAATGTTCCCTGTTGCCGAGCCGAGCATCGGCACCGCACCCAGCAGGTTGCAGAACAGGATGTAGAAGAAGCAGGTCCAGATAAACGGAAGATGCTTGTCTTCGGGATGAGCGGCTGCATGACCACGAGCATCGCCGGCGTGCCCATGACTCTCGTGCCCCGCGCCGACGTCGCCCGCACCATGGTGACCATGGGAATCCTGACCGTGGTCGCCGTGCCCGTGATCATCGTGGTGTCCGCCGAGCGTCGGCCGGACCACGTTGTCGCGCAGATACAGGGCGATCGATTCCCAGAAATTGGCCCACGCCCCGGCGGCAGGCTTGCCACCGCGAATGCCGGCGGCGAGTCCGCGGAAGATGATCAGAGTCAACATCCCGGCCACCACCTGCAGCACCATGAACTTGGTCAACTGCAGCTCGTAGCCGAGCAACTCGACTTTCGGCAGCCAGAGCTTGTTGTCGGGCAGACCCATCCACTGCGCAGCGAAGTTCGGCAGCTCGAAGTAGCCGAAGTCGCGCACGTGATGAAAAGGATCGCCGCCCGCCATCGAATCTCACCCACCAGGAGATTGATCACATTCGGGACGTTGAAGGCGGGAGCCCTCAACGCGTCGAAACGTCCGTGGCCGTCTTGGATGCCGCCGCGTACGGGGGCCGCATCGGCAACCCTCGCAGCAGCACCACCGTTTCAATCGCCAAACTGCCGAAGTACTGCACCGCCAGGCAGCCGATGAAGGGAATTCGCGGCACTTCCGTCCGCAGCTTCACCACCATCAGCACGCCCGCCGTCACCACCCCCAGCCGCACCATCGAACTGATGAGCGAGCCGTAGACCGCATGACGGGGCAAACGATACAGAGGCTCCAGCAAAAACACTAGCCAACCGGGGGGCAGGCAAAACGCGGTCGCCCACGCGGCCGCCTCCAACCCATGGACCCCCGCAATTGCGTAACAAACTCCGGCACAGACCCCGCCCAGCAGCAGCATGACGGCCGTGAAGCCCGCCATCCGCACCGCGACCGACATCTGCGAAGCCGGCTGCATTCCGAAACCCATCACATCTTCGAAGACCACAGCGACCCGGCGAATCATTTCCGCCGCGGATCACCAGCCCCGAGCTTCAGCACCTCGACCATCAGCAAAACGAACCCCAGGAGTCCGCCCGCTGCGACCAACCACGGTTTGGTGCCCCACGCGGAATCGGCCCAGAGGCCGAGCAGCGCAGGAACCACCCCCAGCATGGCGATATTTGTGGCCCGAGCAGCCCACAGATATGCCTGAGCAATGGCAGGCCGTCGGTCTGAACCCCGGCCATTCACGAGGGGGAATCCTTGGTCGCGAAGCATCGCCTCGATTGCTCGTCGCAGTCGACACGATGCCCGCTCGTCGATAGGCGTCGGCAGTCTACGGAGGGCGCATCGGCATGTCAAAGCGCGCGTCTACCCCCCCGGAAGATTCTCAGAAATGGGGAGACAAGGGCGTCGGTTCCGGCATTGGGCAGCAAATGCAAATGCCCGGCATCTTGGCAGATGCCGGGCATTTCTCAGATTCAACGGCAACGATGCGATCCCGAGTCCAAACCGGAATCGAGCGGCGCATCAGCCCGCCTTCATCGCTTTCCCCAGAATTTCCGAGGTGGTCGGCCGCATGATTCGCGGATCGACCAGTTCCCCCTTGAGGAGCGTCGCGCGAATGTCCTTGCCCGAAATCGACACCGGCTTTTCGCCGGGATGCCGCTCGGTCAGGTCCACGCGTCCGACCGATTCATAGTACGCGGCGAAACCCACCTTCAGGGGCTTGATCTGCAGATCGCCGCCGAGCTTGTCGAAGATCTCATGGGCGTCGAAGTCCCCCCAGATGTTCTCGCCGTTGGCGTAGGGGGCGTCGGCGTGCTTGCGGCCGATGATGATGTGACTGTAGCCCATGTTCTGACGGTAGATGGCGTGCATCACCGCCTCCTTCGGGCCTCCGTAGAACATCTTGATGTCGAGACCCAACAGCGCCACGCGGTCGGGAACCTGCTCGTTGCGGGGCCCCCACAGGGCTTGATCGCTGTCGCCGTCACCCAGTTGGCGCTGGTCGATCAGGGCCTCATAGGTCTCCATGCGAATCTCGGCGTTGACGTCGTCTCCCTTGGTTTCGCCGATGAGCGGATTGAGAACCGCCAGCGGGTTCTTCCCTTCGCGGATCAGCGTTTCCAGCCCGTAAACCAGCGCGTATTCGTGTGCGCGGTGCAGCGGATTGCGGGTCTGGAAGGCGACGGCCGCGTCGACCCCCTTGGAGGCGAGCAGGGCCCGCACTTCCGTCGGGCGGAGAACGTACTTGCCGAACTTGGCATTCTTGGGCTGCGGCAGGACGTGAATTTCGCCGCCGATCAGGTGCGACTTATCGGCATCCCCCTGAATCACCATGTTGGCGCCGGGATGATCGATGCGGTCGGTCAGGTAGACTTTCTGCAGGTACTTGAGCTTCGGCCAGGCGTAGACATCGGTGATGTCGAGCGTCGCGACGACCTGTTGGTCGGGACCGACCAGCGCGACTTTCGTCCCAGCCTTGAGGGTCTTCGCCACTTCGCCGGTGACGGGAAAGGCAATCGGAATCGTCCAGGCGTATTTCTTGCCGCCGCTGATCACGGCGCACTCATCGAGGACGAGGTTGTAGGTCGTGCTGTCCATCGGGCCCGTGAGAGGGCTGAGGGTGCCGTCGCCGAAACGATAAACGGAGGAGAGATCCGCCGCTGAGACGGGAATCTTGGGCAGGGATTCAGCAGCCGCCTTGAAGGCGGCGATTTCGGCGGCGGGAACGGTGCGGTCCACGGGTTGCGACAACCCGCCATGCGGGGGAACCAGATCGGCCATGGGAGCAGCAAGTCTTTCTGCGATGGGGTGTTAGAGCACGACAGCACGGCCGGACACACGCACGGCGGGGGGCCATCCACGTACGCAAAATAGGGGGAGTGTACGGAAAGTGCAAGACGGAGTGGCCAAACGCGGGGAGGCGGGAGAACGGGAGTGCGGGAGTTGATAGGACTTTTTCTCCCGTACTCCCATACACCCGTACTCCCCGACTGCGGTCACCGGTGCAGCGTGTAGTGCCCGACCGTCGGCCACAGGGCTTCCCCCGCGCCGATGTCTCCCACCGTCACGTCGTAGACATGCCCCGTCTTGAGTCCGTTGAGCGACAGATTCACCGTCTTCCCGTCTGCAGAGAGCTCCGCCGCCGTGACGGCTGGGGAATGCAGACCCGAATCGGGCGTGGCGTAGTTCCCCTGCCAGACACGCGTGTAGCCCGAGATCTTGAAGCAGGTCGTGTCGACGGCTTTCGCGCGATCAACGGGGCGGACAAAATCGATCGAGAATCCCGTCGCCGAAGCGCGGATGCGCTGGATGCCGTTGGGCAGCTTGTCGTTCGGTGTGAATCTGACGATGTCGCCGGTGTTGAGTCCGCCGAGCCAGCCGCTGTCGTGAATGCTGCCGACGAAGAGCTCGCCGTCGGGACTGAAGCCGACGCACATGGGCCCCAGGAGTTCTTCCGGACCATGGGATTGCCCGGGGCGATTCAGGGGATAGACCGCCCCCTGCAGAACGCCGTCGACCTCTTCGACCGATGCGCGAATCAGGAACCGCCCGTTGTACTCGGCGCCGATGATTTGTCCGGCGAACGGATGGCCGTTGTCGGGCCAGACGGCGAGCCCGTTGACGCTGCGCGTCCACGGGTGCGGAATCTGCACCGCGGCCTTTTCGGTGGGACCATCGTCACGGGGGTCGCGCTGTGCCGGGACGCCGTAACGGCGGCCCAGCTGAATGAAGTCAATTTCGTTGAAGCAGTTCTGCACTCCCTGCTGATCGCTGGTGACCAGCCGATCGCCCGGCAGCATCGCCAGGCCGGTGGGATAGCGCAGCCCCGTGGCGACTGGTTCCACGCGGTCCAAGAGATCGAACCGCAGAATGTTCCCCCGCCAGCGGCTTTCTCCCTGGGGACGGTTCTTGTGGGAGTAGTCGCTCCCCAGGCCGATGTAGAACCAGTCTTTCGAATCGCGGACGATTCCGCAGGTCCAGTCATGGTAGTCATCGGTGAAGCCCCAGCCCGAGGCGACCACCTGTTGCGGACGCATCAACGGCGCGTCTGCGAACTGATGAATGCGAATCACCTCCGGCTTGTGGGCGACCAACAAATCGCGATCGATCGCCAACACGCCGAACGGGGCCGACAGCCCTTCAGCGATCAGCTTCAGCGGGGGATTCGGAGCGTTCGCGGAGGTCGTTTCGACTTGATAGACGTGCCCCTTCAGCGAGGTGAATACGAGCTGTTTCTGGGGCGTCCAGGTGAGCGCCGTCGGCATGATTGTTCGGGGCAACGGCAGCCGTTCGCCGTCAAACCCTGGAATGCACGTGACGGGTTCCGACTTGAGGACCGGTGGAATCGGCGGCGGTACCGAAGCCTCGGGAGATTGGATCGTGGTTGCATAGACCAGAATCGACCGGCCGCGTCCGGTGGTTTACCGAGGCGCAACAGGGACTGCCGGCGGTCCCTCGGCTGTGGGACGTCGCCAGCCCTGATCGGCGTGCACAAAACAGTCCGCGTCGGCCAGCCGTTGCCGCGGGGCCGGCTGCCGCACCCAGGCGGAAAAGCCGTCGGGAACATGCAGCGTGGTCAGCTCACGGACCCACCCGAAACGCCCGATTCCAGCAGCATTCAACGGCTGCCAGACTTCCTGAACCGCAGTGACCAGATCGGGCTGAGATCCCGGCGCGTCCCAGAAAATCCGATAGGTCAGTTCCAGCGAAAACTGGTGGAGAACCTGGTAGCCCAGCAGTTCCACGCGCGCCGCGTGCCCGGTTTCCGGTCCAACAATCGCATGGGAGGCGTCGTCCACCAGGAAGACGTCCGAGAGCAACGGGAAGTCTCCCTCCACCGACACGCCTGCGAGATCCCAGAACCAACTCTTCCCCTGGGTTCTCTGGCGTGCGAAGTCGCCGATGGTCCAGGCGCGGACGCAGCCGTGTTCGAGATCGAACAGCACGCTGTGCCGATTGGCGAAGCCGACCGCGAAGGCCCGCGGGACCGTGGAGAGCTTCCCCTCGGCGGCGGTGAGGGTCAGAACGTCGCGGAGCACACGCGGGCGTCCGTCTTCAGAGGGTCCCCACAATTGTTCGACCACGGCAGGATTCGTCGGAGCCGTGAACTGCGGATCGTGCAGCGCGTCCCAGATCGCCGCGAGTTGGCGGTCGAGTTCGCCGGGGAAGATCGTCGGATGTGGTCGCTGATAGGAGGGCATCTCGACGCCGGGGAGAATCCGCAACGGAGACCGCGTCCACCGGAAGAAGTAGGGAGCCCGCATGCGGTCGCCCAGCCGATACAGATCGGAACCTCGGGTGCCGAGCGCGACCTTCGGGGGGACGTAGTCCTTGAGCTGATGACAGGCGACGCAACTGAAACCCTTGCCCCCGGTCAGTTCGCGCCCGGCGAGCATCACCTGCGGATCGACTTTGTCGGGCGACACAGGATAGACCGGCGTCGCGGGTGCGCGGTCGGGAATCCGGTCGTGGGCGATGAGGTGCTTGCTCAGGGCCGCGACTTCAGCGTCGCTGTGCCGGAACTTGGGCATTCGCACTTTCAGCCAGTCCATCCGCCGAGGTAGTTCCCCGCGCACCCCTTTCGCCAGAAGTTCGTCAGGCAGGCGATCTCCGACGGCGGTCAACGACGGGGGTTGCAG
>JANRLN010000394.1:0-6963 GCA_033762515.1 Planctomycetaceae bacterium | reverse complement strand
AACCAGTCGGTCCTGCCGGTGACGGACGGATGCAGGAAGGGCGTAGCCGCTAGGAAGGCCCGCAGCGTCAAGTTCTGCGTCGCCCCCGAGCGGCGGCCCGTCACGCGATTCTGCTCATCAATGATCCAGGCGCCGCTCGAGACAATGTCCAGTTCGGGACGAGACTCCAATTGCTGGAGCTGCCGCTCCAGGCGTTGTGGGTGCATGATGTCGTCGGAGTCCATCCTGGCGAAATAGGATGTGTCGCAGAGGGACACCATCTGGTTGAGACGGGCGACGAGTCCCCGGCGCACACCATCCGACTGCACTGAGATGCGAGGATCGCCGAACGAGCGGGCGATGGCGAGGGAATCGTCGGTGGAGCCGTCGTCGATGAGCAGCAGCCGCCAACGTCCTTCTGATTGGTTGAAGACGGAGGCGATGGCATCTCCCAGCGTTTGCTCGTTATTGAGAAACGGGATGCCGATGGTGACGAGTGGTTGCATCGACAATTCCTTTTGGCTGACGACAGAAGCCGGATGTTCGATCGAAGGATCTCTCAGCGTCTCTGCATGGGCTGCGGCGCTGGAATTACAGATGGGGCGACCGTGCGGTGGAGAGACAGAACGATGGCAATCAGTGTGAGTCCGCAAAAATGCCCCAAGGCGTGGACTGGATAGAGTGTTTCCTGCGTCATCAGGCTTGGAAAAATGGCCAGCAACGCCCAAAAGATTGGTTTGGGCCCTGCTTCTCGGAAAGAGAGTGAACACAGAATCTGATACAGCATGGCGGCGAAACAGAACACACCCAGCAGGCCGACTTCGATCAACATGTGCAGCGGTTGCATGTGAGCTGAGTCTCCTGAGGTCGCTCCGAACCCCGCGCCCAGCAGCCATTGCTGCGGCTTCTCTTGAATCTCGGCGAGCCAACGCTGCCAAATTTCGTCTCGGCCAGAGAGATTCTCGGTGTTCGTCGCGTCCAGCACTCCGGACTGTCTCTGGAGCATGTCCTGCAACTCTTCACTGGATGATCCGAGCAGGGGGAGAGCGACGACCATCAAGGGGATGAGCAGGCATCCCACAATGACTGCGACTACAGGCCGTTGCAGCCAGAGAAAGGCTGCATACAGGACGATTGTCGCCAGCCCCGCGCGGCTGCGCGAGAAGAGAATAACGACGGTCGACGCCGACACGATCAGGTAGACGTACTCGGATTGTCTCTGGTCGGAGAGGGCGATCCACAGCGCGGTCAGCATGAACACCTCCATCGAGGTGTACGCGTGGCTGTAGCCGACGACTCCCCAGCCATCAGTGGTCCAGTGATAGAATGCCCAGGGGCCGCCGACATTCGGGTCGGCCGTCAACTGCGGAGCGTAAAACGCCGGCGAAACGACCTTGAAGAATGTGGCCACGATCGCCGCGCAGTTCACGACGAGCGCTATCGTGGTGATCCGATGCAGGGATCGCCGACGTTCATTGTTCCAGCGGAAGCGACTTGCACAATCCACAATCACGGCGAACTGGATTAGCCGATAGATCTGAAAACATCCAAACTCCAGAGCTTCGCCATCCGCGCCAAGGTGCGTGAATGCCGTGGGTAGCGCCCAGCCGACGAACACCAACGATGCGCCGGCGAGGACAGCCATGGCCCATGCCCAGCGACGAACTGCTTCCACGGGTGCAGGCGGACCGGGGTTGGACCGACGCCTCAGCAGAAACATCAATCCCGCACATCCGCAGACCAAATCGGCAGCATTCGGCCAGAGCGCCCAGTTCGGCCCCAGCATCGCAAAGGGAAGCAGGTAGCACTGGCTCGCCAGATACCACCAGACCACGCAAAACAGCGGCGAATCACCCGATTGTGTTCGCGGCGCGCCGCTGGACTTTCTTGGCGCCGGAGAGTGCCCAAAACGCGGCGAGTGAGGTTGAGCGAATCGCGTAGTTCCGTGCATCGAAAGTGCCGGCCCGGAACCCGCAATTCGGGGGACTGAGTTGAGCTGATCGTGAGCCATGCAGTTGCCTCGCTGCGACGCTGCCCATCTGCTCAGGCTGCCGAACTTCTGCGCTGGTCTTGACAGGCGTCGTTTAGCGCCTGGTCGTAGAAATTCAGCAACTCCAGGCTCGACCGCTCGATATTGAATTGAGAATCCAGAATTTGAGCCAGCGCTGCGGATGCGGCGATTGGTCGGGGTTCCCGCGCGACTTTCAGACAGCTGTTCGCCCAGGCCTCGGGGCCGGCCTCGAGGGACAACCGCGTCACCAGCGGCGGGACCACATCGGCTTCCGACGGGATGCGATCGGAGGTCAGGCAGGGAAGTCCTGCCGCTTGGGCCTCCACGAGCGCCAGGCCAAGTCCCTCGTACACAGATGGGAAGACGAAGGCATCCATCACCCCCAGCATCAAGGCCGGGACATCGCTCGTGGGTTCCAAAAGTTGAACCGTTTGCTGTAAACCCAGTTGCTCGATCTGCGATGCAATGGCTTCGTGATCGGGACCGTGGCCGACCAGGAGCAGCCGAGCGAGCGGCAGCTCGCGGATCACTTCGCGAAAGGCACGCAGCAGGAACAACTGGTTCTTCTGAGGGCAAAATCGGCCGACATGACCGAAGACGATGTGTTCGGGGTGCAGACCGAAACGCGCGCGGGCTGTCTGCCGCTCGATTTTCGCCCCGAAAGGGCGAAAATCGAGGCCGTAATTGAACAGTCGACAACGCGGATCTGCAGCCCAATCGCTGCCAAACAACGATTCGCACGCATCTGTGCTGCAGCCGAGTCGATGCGTCGAAAATCGAGCGCCAAAGCGCTGCGACGCGCGCTCATAGACCCGTCGCGGCCAGGACTTGGGGGTCGCCTCGCGACGGGTGTCCAGATGTGAGTGCGAGATCCTCACTGGAACTCCGCACGAGGCGGCGGCGGCGAGGGGAATCGCGTTGAAGAATTGCATGTGCGCGTGGACGATGTCCACGGGACCAGAGTCCTGCACAAGCCGGCGCAGATCCTGGAACAAGCCATTCCATGTGAACCGACATGACACTCGCGGCGATCCCAGCTCGGCGATTTCCGCAGCGTAATGGCACGGGCCGTCGTCGCTGACGACAAAATCCATTCGCACCTGCGAGCGATCGATGCGGCGCAACAGGTGCATCAACCAGGTTTCGACTCCACCGCGATTCATGTTGCCCACGATGTGCAGAATACGCAGTGGTCGAGGGGGCGTTGATGGCATGCTCAGTCCTCGCTTGGATGGATCGTCGACCTCAGCGGGCGACGACTGCGTCGACAAATGGCGACAGGTTGACGGCAATGAAGCCTTCAGCAACGTCACGCAACAGCGCTCCGCGCAGGCAGAATCCAGTAGTAACCTAGACAGCACACGCATGAGGCGATGAACGAACTGGCGGCAGCCCCTTCAGCGCCGAAGATCGGCACGAGGCACGCACACGCAATCGCGCATGTCGCCACGGCGATGCTCATTACAATTGTCTGGGGGGCGAAACGATGTGCTGAAGTTGCCGCAGTTCCGAGACATGCGGTCACAAATGCCACGGCGGTCGACGCCAACTGCCAGAGGAGAACCACGGACTGTCCCGCATAATTGGGGCCGAACAGCTTTGCGAGAACCAGTTCTCCGAACAGGGCTGCTCCCACAACAAGGACGCCCCCCATGAGTCCCGCCAGAATCATCAGGCGACCCAAGAGCCGGAAGTATTCGCGAATTCTGCCCGAAGCGTACAGGAGCGCAAGTCGTTGCGTCGCCGGTTGGCACGCTGCATTGACCACCATCATCGCGCCGGCGCTGACAAAGCCGCAGACAGCAAACAGCCCCAGTTCCGTCGAGCCGTGGGTCTTCTCAAGATAGAGCCGAGGAACACTGCTCAGCAGTGAGAACAGCATCATGACGACCCCCAGTGGGAGACCGCCGAGAATCAGCTTTTTCAGAACCTTCGGTGAGTACCGTGGTCGCAAGGACTCCAGCGTCAATTCGGGAGGCCGAAGACCGGCTTCAGAGGTTCTGCGAGGGGTTCCTGGCCTGCGAACTTGGTAAAGAATCAGGCTGGCGGCAAGGAGGCTGCCGGTTGCTGCGGCCAGCGCGACGCAAGACGCGCTGCGAAACTGCCATGCGGCAACTGTTCCCGTGACCAGAATCGCGGCAGCTCTTGCCAACTGCTGATACGTCGCCCACTTGAACAGCCCTTCCCTTTGAAATTGGGCGACCGACAGCTCGGCGAGAGCATCGCTCGATTTGAAGCATACAATGCCCAGAAGCGCCATAAACAGGGCAGGAGTGGCGCCCAAGATCCAGGCAAGGGCCAGGGAGATGGCCGATGCGATGACAACCGTGAGGCTGCGCACGAACGCTGCGTCACCGAGTCGATACTCTCTCGCGACGTCCGACAGCAGTAATGACCTCAATTGAAGACTGGAGAGCATGAAGACCGGCGACGAGAGGGCCAGTGCTCCGGCGAAATGCCCCACCACTTCCGGGCTGGTCAATCGAGAGAGAACGACAAACAGTCCGCCCTGCCCGAGAAAATCTGCGATGCTGCCTGCCAAGACCCACAGACTGTCGCTCTTCCAACGAGTCCCGATGGTATGAAGCCTCGGGCCGACTTCGCTCGGGCAATCCGTGGCGGTTGGTGCTGACATCAGTGCGGAGTTTCTCTGGAACCTGAGCCGCGCGGCAGCCGCCGAGAACTGCGATCCCGAAGTGCGATCCCAGTCAATCCGCCGCCTTGTCCTGGCGGCATCTCCCGGCTGTTTTGTCTCGGCGCGTGCTTGTGCGTCGAAGTCGCGGCGGGGCTTATAGAAATTACATTCCCGAGCGTCAATTCCAATCCGGTCGCGGTTCACGCACCTCTTCGGCGGGCTCCCACGGCTCCATGTGGATCAGTACGTCGCGCACTCCCGGAACCGCGCTGCGGATAGCGGATTTCACCTGGCCGCTCAGCACGTGGGCGTCGTGCAGCGACAGGTCGGGACGGGCCTGGATGTGCAGGTCGACGTACCATTCGTCGGCTGCGCCGCGGACACGGAGCTTTTCGTGGGCCAGAACCCCGGGGACTGATCGGGCGGCCGCGACAATCGCCTCCAGAAAGTGGAGATCGGGCTGGCGATCCATCAAACTTGTGACCGCTGACTGAAGAAACCGCCAGCCGTTGAAACCGATCACTCCCGCCGCCAGGAGGGCCGCCCAGTCGTCGGCCGATTCGTACCCCGGTCCGCCCAGAATCGCGATCAGAATTCCCAGAAACGCCGCTGCCGAGGTGATGGCGTCGCTGCGATGGTGCCAGGCGTCCGACGCGACGGCGAGGCTCCCGGTCGCTTTCGAGACCTTCGTGATCCGCCGAAACAGCACTTCCTTGACGATCACCACCGCCGCCAGAACTCCCAAGGTGAACGGGGCGGGCGTGTGGTGGGGCGTCACGATCTCCCGCGTCGCGGCCGTGGCGATGCCGACGGCCGCCCCCATCAGCAGAAGTGCCACGATGGCGACGGTGAGCGGCTCCGCCCGCCCGTAGCCATAGGGATACGCGGCATCGGGCGGACGCGCGACGATCTTCAGACCCGTCCACACCACCAGCGAACCCACGACATCCATCGACGACTCGACCGCGTCAGCGATCAGGGCGTAAGAATTTCCCAAGATTCCGGCGATGAGTTTCGCCGCCACCAGGACCAGGTTCACCACCAAACCGAAAATGGCGGCTCGCAGGTTGGCTTCGGCTTTCATTGGGACGGCGGGCATGCTGTCGATCCGACCGAGGCGGAACCTGGCGAAGACGCGGGACGAATGAGGTTTCGCCTGCCGGATGCTATGCTGCGCCGTCCGGTTGCTCCAGTGTTGATGGTCAACGAGATTCCCAGCCGATGGATGTCCCCTACACTGCCCTTGCGCGACGCTTCCGCCCGCAGACATTTTCGGAAGTTGTGGGACAAGGCCGAATTGCGACCACGCTGCGGAACGCGATTTTGGACGGCCGCGTCGCTCATGCCTACTTGTTCACGGGGGCGCGCGGCGTCGGCAAGACTTCCATGGCCCGCATCTTCGCCAAGGCGTTGAACTGTCCCCAGGCCGTCGACGCCGTCCCCTGCAACCAGTGTGAAATCTGCAAAAGCGTCTCGGCCGGGCAGGACGTTGACGTTTCGGAAATCGACGGCGCCTCCAACCGCGGCATCGACGACATTCGGGCTCTGCGGGCGAACGTCAACGTTCGATCGATGCGCTCGAAGTACAAGATCTACATCGTCGACGAAGTTCACATGCTGACCAAGGAAGCGTTCAATGCGCTGCTGAAGACCCTCGAAGAACCGCCGCCGGGGGTGAAATTCATCTTCTGCACAACAGAACCCAACAAGGTTCCCGATACGATCCTGTCGCGATGCCAGCGATTCGATTTCGGCACGATCGCCACGCATGAGATTGTGGTTCGTCTGGCGGAACTCGCGACTGCAGAGGGATTTGCCGTTGAACCCGCGGCGCTGGAGTTGGTTGCCCGCCGGGCGGCCGGTTCGATGCGCGACAGCCAGTCGCTGTTCGATCAACTGCTGGCCTTCGGGTCGCAGACGATTTCGGCGGCGGACGTGCACCGGTTGTTGGGGACGGCGCCCGATGACCGTCTGATCACCGTCGTGCAGTCGTTATTGGATCGCGATTCCGGAGCCGCGCTCTCCCAGCTCGAGGAGGCGCTGACGGCAGGCGTGCAACTGGAGCCTTTGTGGGACCAACTGATCGCCTACTTCCGCGACCTGATGGTCACGGCAACGGGGGCTTCGTCGTTAACGTTGATGAGCGTCGGCGATGAACAAAGGCCGCGCCTGGAAGAACAGGCACGCTTCTGGGGGTTGCGGACGATCCTGGCAGCACTTGAGATTCTGTCGGAAACCAAGCAGCGGATGCAGCGGACCACGTTCGGCCGCGCCCTGGCGGAACTGGGACTGGTAAAGGTATCGCTGCTGCGGGATTTAGAACGGCTCGACGTCTTGA